>DCEE01000029.1:3748-35800 GCA_002316795.1 Synergistaceae bacterium UBA1037 | reverse complement strand
AGCAATTGTGATTTATAGCAGCGTTAACTTAGCAAGGCTTGCGGATCCCCACTTCGACGTATTGGTATACGCCTTCGGCATGTTCCGCTACGTATTGCGTCGTTATCACTCACTCTAAATCCCAATTGCACACTTTTTGCCTTTGTTGAGCATGTCCAAGGGGCAAGGGACAAATTCAACGGCGGAAGTACCTTCCGCAATTGGGGCAGATCGGAGATGATAGCGACGCAACATGCAGTGGTCCAAGCGAAGGCGTATTGGACATACGTCTAAGCGCAGGATCGCAAATGTTGCTAAGTTAGCGCTCCGAGATGCCCCAATTGCTGCGAGTGTATTCGAAAAGTGCAAGTGCCGCCGCCACGGATGCATTCAGCGACCCCGTCTTTCCGGCCATGGGTATATACCTCAGCTCGTCGCATGACTTTGCAACTGACTGGCCCAGGCCGGCGCCTTCTGCGCCTATCACTATGGCCAGCCTTGGGGGCATGTCTTCCTTGAAGAGGGTCTCCTCTGCGTCCATTGAAAGGCCCACCACCCAGAAGTTGGCCTCCTGGAGCAGCCTTATTGTTTGGGAAACATTGCCTGTCTTTGCTATAGGCAGCCTCAGCGCAGCCCCTGCGCTCGTCTTGACGACTGTCCCCGTGGGAAGGGCTCCTCCCCGTTTGGGTATCATCACTGCGGACGCACCCGCTGCTTCGGCGCTCCTTATGACGGCGCCCAGATTGTGCGGGTCCTGAAGATGGTCGCACAGGATGACCATGGCAGGCTCAGGCGCCTCTGGAAGCATTTGGATGAGTTCCTCCGCCTCCCACAGCTTCATCGGAGCCATGTAAGCAACTACGCCCTGATGGTTCTCCTTGCCGGTCATCTTGTCCATTGCAGCGGATTCGACCGTCTGGAGGACGATGTTGGCAGACCGGCAGAGTTCCTGCAATCTGGCCCTTATGTGGGGCTGGACTGTCTTCGAGATGATCACCTTCATGCACCTCTCAGGCGACTCCTCAAGCAGTGAGAATACCGGGTTTCTTCCCCAGCATATATCTTCGTTTATTGTTGCCTTTTCTTCCCTCATCCGGCCTTCCTGCCTTCCCTCGTGTCGTTGAAGAATGCCGCGAGGTACTTTCCCGTAGGTCCGCCGGAAGCGGCGATCTCCTCGGGAGTTCCCTTTGCGATAAGGTCCCCGCCCCTTCGTCCTCCTTCCGGGCCGAGATCCATAATATAGTCTGTCGATGCAAGCACATCCAGGTTATGTTCTATCACAAGGACTGAGCTTCCGTGGTCGACCAGTTTGTGCAGCAGCTTCAGCAGCTTCTTCACATCATTGTAGTGAAGGCCTG
This sequence comes from Synergistaceae bacterium UBA1037, assembly GCA_002316795.1. Lineage (GTDB taxonomy): Bacteria > Synergistota > Synergistia > Synergistales > Synergistaceae > Caenicola > Caenicola nitritireducens. Next base: position 34,463 of record DCEE01000029.1, on the reverse strand, counting down.
TCGTCGGTTCGTCAAGAAGATAGAGGGTGTTGCCCCTGAACTTCTTGCCGAGTTCCGTGGCCAGCTTCACCCTCTGCGCCTCGCCGCCGCTCAGTGTCGGCGCTGGCTGTCCGAGCCTGATGTAGCCAAGCCCCGCTTCCTGTATTACCTTCAGTTTGTTGGCGATCCTGGGAATGTCCTTGAAATGCTCCGCTGCCTCGTCAACGGTGAGATCGAGCACATCAGCTATCGAGAGCTCCTTGTACTTCACTTCGAGAGTCTCCCTGTTGTACCTTGTCCCTTTGCAGACGTCGCATTTAACATATACATCCTGCAGGAAGAGCATTGAGACCTTAAGTTCACCGTCACCTTTGCAGGACTCGCAGCGTCCGCCCTTTACATTGAAGCTGAAACGCCCCGGCAGATATCCCCTCAGTTTTGATTCGGGAAGCTGAGCGTAAAACTCCCTTATCGGGGTAAAGACGCCCGTGTATGTTGCGGGGTTCGAGCGCGGCGTGCGACCTATCGGGCTCTGATCGACGAGGACAACGTTTTTCAGGGACTCATATCCGGATATGCTCTCAAATTTCCCTGCGCGGTCCCTGTATTCCCTGTCAAACCTTCCCTTCAGCCCCTTATAGAGTATCTCGTATAAGAACGTACTTTTGCCCGAGCCTGAAACTCCGCTGAGCGCGGCAAATACCCCGAGCGGGACATCTATGTCAATATTCTTAAGGTTATTTTCACGGCATCCCGTCACCCTGATTTTGCCCTTAGGCTTCCTTCTTTTGAGTTTGGGCCTGTACGTGCCGTCTGCCTCACCTCTGAGGTAGAGAGCCGTCGGGGTGTCTCCGTTGAGTATGTCAGAGTAGCTGCCGCAGGCGATAAGGTCGCCGCCGTTCTCTCCCGCACCGGGACCAAGTTCCAGGATGTAGTCTGCCGCCATCATCGTATCCCTGTCATGTTCAACGACTATGACAGTGTTCCCGATATCCCTGATATCCTTCAGCGTATCAAGAAGCCTGTTCGTGTCCTTCGGATGCAGGCCGATCGTCGGTTCGTCAAGCACGTAAAGCACACCGGTCAGTTGTGAGCCTATCTGGGTCGCAAGCCTTATCCTCTGGCTCTCCCCGCCGCTCAAAGTGTCCGCCCGCCTGGAAAGGCTCAAATATCCCGCCCCTACGTTGTTGAGGAAAGCGAGCCTTTTGCGTACCTCTGTCAGTGCCTGCCCTACTATCTTCTGCTCCCTGGCCCCCAGCTCCATCGAATCCAGGATTTTGATGAGCTCCTCAATAGGCATCTCCGTAAGCTGTGCAATATTGTATCCGCCAAGTGTTACCGCAAGCACCTCGGGCTTCAGCCTTGCCCCGCTGCAGGTCTGACATATGTCCTCCGCGCGGTAGCGAAGCAGTTCTTCCCTGTAGCTTTCCGATTCAGTTTCCCCCAGCCGTTTCTCCAGCCACGGCAAAAGTCCCGGATAATGTCCGTTGTACTCCCAGTCGCCGTTTCTGTCGCTGAATATCATCGGGATGACCTCGTCGGACCCGTTCAAAAGTGCATCTTTAGCCCCTTCCGGAAGATCTTTAAAGGGTTTTGAAAGATCCCACCCGTGTCGGGCAGCCAGAAGTTCAGCCTTCTGGATCATGTACTTCATGCTCTTCCAGGGTAAGAAACCTCCGTCACCGATCGGGTAATCAGGGTTTACCGCAAGATCTTCAGAAAAGTGGAGGTGTACGCCCAGCCCGGAACAGTCGGGACAGGCGCCGTATGGGTTGTTGAATGAGAATAGCCTGGGCTCGATCTCCGGAAGGCTGATCTCGCAGTCCGGGCATATGTACTTTTCTGTAAGTTCCAGGTCCTCCATGCCTTCGGATATAAGAAGGACAAAACCTTCCGACAGTTTCATCGCCATTTCGACAGCCTCTGAGAGGCGCTGGCGGTTCTCTTCCCTTACTCTTAGCCTGTCGATCACACATTCGATCGAATGCTTTTTTTTCTTGTCAAGATCGATATCCTCTTCAAGCCAAAGCACCGTCCCGTCCACCCTGGCCTTTAGATACCCCTGCTGACGGAGCTTTATGAGAAGATTCTTATACTCTCCCTTTTTACCCTTGATCAGGGGAGAAAGAATCTCAAGGGGTTTGCCGTCATAATCTCTGTAGATCTTGTCAACTATCTCGTCCACGCTGTAACGGCGAACTTCTTTGCCACAGCTTGGGCAGTGCGGGGTGCCGGCTCGCCCGAAAAGAAGCCTCAGATAGTCGTAGATTTCTGTTACAGTCCCAACCGTTGACCGCGGATTGTGCCCCGACCCCTTCTGCTCTATGGATATGGCCGGAGAAAGCCCGCTTATGTCATCAACATCGGGCTTGTCGGACATCCCCAGGAACTGCCTTGCGTATGAGGAGAGTGATTCCACATATCGTCTCTGTCCCTCTGCATATATGGTATCGAACGCAAGCGAGGATTTGCCGGAGCCCGAAGGCCCGGTGACCACAACAAGCTTGTTTTTAGGAATTTCTGCGTTTATGTTTTTTAAGTTGTGCTGTCTGGCCCCTGTAATTTTTATGCTTTGTTCCAATTTTCGCATCGCCTTTCAGTCTCTGTATAGTATCCCTGAGTTCAGCCGCCGTCTCAAAGTCCAGCTTTTCGACCGCGGACCACATCTGCCTTTCAAGTTCATGTATGTCAGGCGTACCCTCGTCGCCCCTTAGCGGGGAAGCCGCCCTCATCCCTGCGTAGCCGTTTTCCCCGATGAGTTCCGCGGGCAGGAGATCCTTTACGGCCTTTGATATCGTCCGTGGTATTATTCCGTGTTCTTCATTATATGCTATCTGGCGGTTTCTTCTTCTTTCTGTCTCCTTCATTGCAGCCTCAATGCTGTCGGTTATCCTGTCGGCGTAGAGTATTACTTTCCCCGCCTGGTTTCTTGCCGCCCTTCCTATCATCTGTATCAGCGACCTGTGGGACCTCAGATATCCCTCACGGTCGGCATCCAGGATGGCGACGAGCGAGACCTCCGGCAGGTCTATGCCTTCCCTCAGGAGGTTGACACCGACAAGCACCGCAAATACGCCAAGCCTCAGGTCACGAAGCAACTCTGCCCGCTCAAACGTATCAAGCTCGGAGTGTATGTACCGGACCTTTATTCCCAGTTCAGCCATGTACTCAGCAAGGTCCTCGGCAGAACGCTTTGTAAGAGTTGATATCAGCACCCGCTGCCCTGCGTCTATTATCGGACGTACCTCTGCGAGAAGGTCATCTACCTGCCCCGTGGCAGGATGGACCTCAACTATGGGGTCTGTTACACCCGTAGGCCGTATAAGCTGTTCGACGACCTTCTCCGAATGGGCGAACTCATAATCACCCGGAGTGGCGGATATAAAGAGTGCGTTCTTAAGCAGGGGCTCATACTCTTCCCATTTCAGGGGCCTGTTGTCGAGACAGGAGGGAAGCCTGAATCCGTGTTCGACCAGCACTTCCTTCCTCGCCCTGTCGCCGTTGTACATTCCCCTGACCTGGGGAAGCGTCATGTGCGACTCGTCAATAAATTTTAATGAATCATCGGGAAAGAAGTCCATCAGTGTTCCCGGCGCGTCTCCCGGTTCGCGGCCATCCAGAAATCGGGAATAGTTCTCTATCCCTGAACAGTATCCGACCTCAAGCAGCATTTCGAGGTCATACTTGGTCCTCATTTTGAGCCTCTGGGCCTCGACGATCTTGCCTGATGACTCAAGTTCTGTGACTCTGTCTGTCAATTCCTTATCTATAAGCTCAGCTGCGTTGTTTATGGCATCGGAAGAGGTCACATAGTGCTGCGCAGGGAATATCCCTGTGTGATCTTTGCTGAGGACAGCCTTCCCGCTTACCGGGTCGATCTCCTCGATGCGCTCTATTTCGTCTTCGAAGAAGATGACTCTGACGGCGGTGTCGCTGTATGCCGGATAGATCTCCATCGACTCTCCTCTGCTCCGGAAGTTTCCGGGCTGGAGCACCAGGTCGTTGCGCTGGTAGTAGTTGTCCAGAAGCCTCGTCATGAAAGTCCTGCGGTCCCACTGCTCGCCTACTGCGAAACGAAAAATGGCATCCTCATAGTTCTTTCTCTTTCCAAGGCCATATATGCACGATACACTGGCAACTACGATGACGTCGCGCCGCTCGAGCAGGGCCTTTGTCGTGGCAAGGCGAAGCTTCTCGATGCGTTCGTTTACAGAGGCATCCTTCTCAATATAAATGTCCTGCGCCGGCATATAGGCCTCCGGCTGGTAATAATCGTAATAACTGACAAAATAATTCACTGAGTTCTCGGGGAAAAATTCCTTGAACTCGCTGTAAAGCTGCGCAGCCAGAGTCTTATTGTGGGCCATTACAAGAGTAGGCCTCTGCAGCCGCTGGATGACATTTGCCATAGTGAACGTCTTCCCGCTGCCGGTGACCCCAAGCAGTGTCTGCACAGCCCCCTGTTTTTCAAATCCCCTGACAAGCCGCTCGACAGCCTCAGGCTGATCCCCGGACATAGGCCAGGGTGAAAAGAGCTTGAATTCCTCAGACATAAGTCCACTCCTCCGGAAGAAATGCAACCTTGATAATATATAGCTTTTTAAGGAATGCGTCATCCGTGTTTCCCCCGAAAGGGGGAAGCGGCATGAAGATGTCGCGGGTAATTTGCAGCGTCAACGCTGCGGTGAACTTGCAGAAGAGACCGTGCTGCAGAGATTTTGCCTGACTAAGTCAGGCGGCGAATCAAGGTCTTTTAAACCGTCTTCCCCTAATGCCTAAATCGGGGATCCATTGTCTCTAGATCCTTGCTATAACTAAACTTATAGTCCCTAAAACCAGAGCGGGATTCCCGATCTCAAAGCGCATTCGAAATAGTTCAAATGCTAAGGAGTTTTTAAATGTTTCCTTAACAGGAAGCGGCATTTTCCTGATAAGAAGCGTCCGGGAACGACGGATAGTAAGGCCAATGCCTGGGGAGACGGTGATTTTGAAACTTCGCGGCCTTTGGCCGCAATTCCCCGCAAAGCGAAGCGAGCAAATTCCCCAGCGACGAACGTCGCGAATTCACCGCAGCCAAAGGCTGCAAATTCCCCGAACCTGGCCTTGTAACTACAACTGAACAACAAAAAAGCTCAGCAAAAAAATTTCGCTGAGCTTTTTTGAATTCTTGGTCGGGATAGTCGGATTCGAACCGACGACCCCCTGCTCCCAAAGCAGGTGCGCTAACCAGGCTGCGCTACATCCCGTGACGATGGGCATTATAGCATAAATCATCCTTGTGTGGGGAAATGAACGGCTGTGATTTAGATTTAAATACATTCCAACAAAAAAGGAGCCTTTCGGCTCCTTTCGGGTAGTTTCTTTACTCTTCTTCCTCGTCAGGATCTTCGTCGTCTTCGTCAGGGTCTTCCGCACTCTCCTGAGCCTTCTTTTTTTCCTCTTCTTCGCCCTCAGAGCCGTTGTCCTCTTCAGTTCCGTTCTCATCGTTTTCGGAATAAGCTTCCTCCTCGTCCGTCACTGCAGGGACTACCGGAGCTTCTTTCTTCGGGTAGCCGAGAAGCTCATCAAGCTCATCACCCTCAAGGACTTCCTTCTCAAGAAGCAGAGCTGTTATCTCCTCCAGGCGTTCGCTGTGTTCCGTAAGGATATTCTTCGCAAGATTGAAGCATTCATCTATTATGCTGCGGACTTCCTGGTCTATCGCATATGCTATCTCTTCGCTGTAGTTCCGGTCCTCCATGATATCCCTGCCAAGAAATACCTCATGCTGCTTCCTGCCGAGAGTCACCAGTCCAAGCCTGTCGCTCATCCCAAACTGTGTGACCATCTGCCGGGCTATCTGCGTTGCCCTCTCAAGGTCGTTGGAAGCGCCTGTTGTGACATCTCCAAATTTCAGCAGCTCAGTCACACGTCCGCTGAGCAATATCGTTATCCTGTCTGAAAGTTCCTTCTTTGAGATGAGGAACCGGTCCTCTTCGGGCAGCTGCAGTGTGTAACCAAGTGCCATGTGGCCTCTCGGTATTATTGAGATCTTGTGTACAGGGTCGCTGCCGTCTATCTTGCTTGCCACCAGTGCATGTCCGGCTTCATGATAGGCGATGATCTCTCGCTCTTTCTTGCTTATAACGCGGCTCTTGCGTTCAGGACCTGCCATGACCCTGTCAATAGCCTCTTCGAACTCGGCCATGCCAAGCTTGTCCTTGTTTCTACGGCCTGCAAGGAGTGCAGCTTCATTAACGAGGTTCGCGATGTCAGCGCCCACAAAACCCGGGGTCCTTCTCGCGATAACATCAAGGTCTACTTCCTTGCTTATCTTCTTGTCCTTGAGGTGGACCTTCAGAATATCCCGTCTTCCGTTTACATCCGGCCTGTCAACTACTATCTGTCTGTCAAAACGGCCCGGGCGGAGCAATGCCGGATCAAGAATGTCAGGCCTGTTGGTCGCGGCGAGGAGTATTATGCCTGTTCCCGCCTCAAAACCGTCCATCTCGACCAGCAGCTGGTTCAGTGTCTGCTCCCGTTCATCGTGTCCGCCTCCGAGCCCTGCTCCGCGATGGCGTCCGACCGCATCGATCTCGTCTATAAAAATGATGCAGGGCTGATTTTTGCGCGCCTGCTCAAATAGGTCCCTCACACGTGCAGCACCGACACCAACGAACATTTCGACAAAATCGGATCCGCTGATGCTGAAGAAGGGAACATTGGCCTCTCCTGCAACTGCCCTGGAAAGCAGCGTCTTTCCGGTTCCCGGAGCGCCCAGCAGCAGTACACCGCGAGGAACTTTAGCTCCCAGCCTTGTAAACTTAGACGGGTCCCTGAGGAATTGCACGACCTCCTCAAGTTCCTCTTTTGACTCGTCACAGCCCGCAACATCATCAAAAGTAACTTTGGGCCTGTTGTCCATGAAGAGTTTTGCTTTGCTCTTCGCAAAGCCCATCACCTTGTTCCCGCCGCCCTGCATGTTGTATATGAAATAGATCCATACGCCTATCAGGAGCAGAGTGGGCAGCAGCGATGTCAAAAGTGCCGTCAGCCAGGAGTTCTTGGGAGGAGGTACCACCTCGACCTCAACGCCCTTCTGGGCTATCTCGCTCGGGAGTGTCCCGGGATCAAGGATGTATGTCGTAAACTCCTTGCCGGATTTGAGCGTTCCTTTCAGCTGTTCATGGTCGATCTTTACTTTCGTTACATTGCCCAGGTTGACTTCATTCAGAAACTGGCTATAAGGAAGCACTTCGACAGTCTGACCTGCCTTGTTCCCGTCAGGGGTCAGAAAAACATTGACCAGGCTGACGACAAGGACGATCAGTATTATGTACATCCCTACATTTTTAGAGGTTTTCTTCAAACGTGTGACCTCACTTTCGTGCGATTGTTTTTCAAGTGTTGCTTCTTCTATCCGACAAATGGTGGCTTTAGATATTCCGTTTTTTAAGGCAGCTGAACGTTTGTAAAGACTGGCAAGCGATTGGCAAGCAATAGGCAAGCAGTCGTGAAACCTTAAAAATCTTAAATCTAAGCCGCTGGATTCCCGTTAAGTTTCGTCCGGGAATGACGGTGCTTTTGGTTCTGACGACCGCTCAGCTATTGCTTAGCCATGCTCAGCTATTGCTCAGTCGCCCCTCTTGGATGCGAAGCGCTGCAAATTCTCCGCGGAGCTTTGCTCCGCAATTTCCCCCTGCAATTGGGGCAGATCGGAGATGATAACGACGCAACATGAAATTGTACTAGCTAAGACGTATTAGTCATACGTCGAAGCGACGGATAATGAATGTTGTTAAGTTAGCGCTTCGAGATACCCCAATTGCCGCTACGCGACGGGCTCGGCGATGAAGACCGCCGGCAGATGGCGGAACATTCCGGCGTAATCCAGGCCGTAGCCGATCACAAATTCATCAGGGATGGTAAACCCCGTATACTCGACCTTCACAGTTTCCTTGCGGCGGTCAGGCTTGTCGAGCAGAACGCAGATCGCAAGGCTCTGAGGCCTGCGTTCGAGCAGCAGCGACTTTATGTACTTCAGCGAAAGGCCGGTATCAACTATATCCTCTATTATAAGCACATTTTTGCCGTATATGTCCGTGCTCAGGTCCTTCTGTATTTGCACTACCCCGCTGCTCTTCGTAGATGCCCCGTATGAAGATATCGCCAGGAAGTCGATCCTGACATCCACTTCAGGGCTTATGTGCCTGATAAGGTCGGCAAGGAATATCACCGCGCCTTTAAGAACACAGACACAGATCAGCTGCTTACCGGCGTAATCCCTGCTCAGCTGTTCTCCCAGTTCCTTTATCTTCGCCTGAAGTTTTTCTTCAGAAATAAGGGTCTTGCCTATCTTATATTCCAAATGAGAAACACTCCCTGAGGACAAAGTTTATTCTGCTCAAAAACATTAGACATAATAACATAATTATTACTATCTCGCCCACCATGGGAGCTCTTCTTTTCGGGCATTTTGCCTATTTTCGTCTGCGCCTTTTGCGATATCTTTGCGATGCAGCCAGCCCATACCCCTGTTCGACCAACAAATTTCAATATCTCTCGCCCACTGGAAACGCCATTTGCCGCCCTTTCGGATCAGTGAGAGCAGTTTCATTGTTCTGTCTCTGTCAAGCCTGGGGAGGTCCAGCAGCACGCCCTGGAGCCTGAGCATATCCGCCAGTTCTGTATCCTTGACGTTTTTTATGAATGCCGGAGACCAGCATACGATCGCCGGAGGTATGGTTATTGAAGCTTCTGAAATCAGCCTTTCCGTGTTTTTCTTTTTATTTTCAAGTTCTGCGTCTATCTGCTTGGAAAGCCCCAGCATAACTGACTCGAAGTTCGGGTTCATGTTCTCCCTTATCCACGGGATCAGCACTTCCCTGACCCTGTTTCTCCTGTAGACGGTGTCGGCGTTGCTTGCGTCCTCCCGCCATTCGACCCCGTTATCCCTGAGGATCTCCCTCAGCTCATCCCTTCGGAAATCTATTATCGGGCGGACTATCATTCCCCTCCTCTCGGGGATCCCTCTCAGTCCCTCCAGTCCCGTCCCTCTGAAAAGGTTCATCAGCTGGGTCTCTACTACGTCGTCAGCAGAGTGGCCGACAGCAATGAAGGGCAGCCCCTCCGCCTCCGCAGTTTCATAGAAATGGGTGTAGCGCTCCCTTCTGCCCGCCATTTCAAAAGACTCGCCCATCAGCCGTTCCTTGTATACCTCGACGGTTTTGACAATGCATTTGATGCCCCACTTTTCGCATAGCTCAACAGAGAACTCCGCATCCCTGTGGGACATACCCTCCCGCGTACAGTGGTCAAGATGTGCGGCGACGATCCTACCTTTGTAAAAACGGTGAAGGAGCCATAGCATTGCCACAGAGTCCCCGCCGCCCGAAAGCGCGGCAACAAGTCCCTCAGAATCCCACCAGCCCTGGCGCTTTCCTGCTGCTGTAAGTTTATTATGATAAGATATATCCTTTTTCATGCTAGTTCTCCTGATCTCAGCTGAATTATCTTCGGTCAATTTTACAAAACAACAGAGCGGGTAATTTTACTTCAACATGCCACAATACTATACACACAATAAGCTTTTTAAGAAAGAAAAAAGCCCCTGCCAAAGGCGGGGGCTTTGAACATTCTGGAGCGGAAAACGGGACTCGAACCCGCGACCTACGGCTTGGAAGGCCATCGCTCTACCAGCTGAGCTATTTCCGCGCAACGGGGGAATAATATCACTCCATTCATTCCCCTGTCAAGTGCAATTGGGATTTATAGCGGCGTTAACTTAGCTTTTTTTAAAGTATATGAATAATTTCTCGCGGCATCGGCCGCATCTTCTGTGAAGTGCTCGTAACTGTCGGTGATCTTCTGCTCAACCGCATTGTATGTCCTTAATGAAAAAAGGGCAGTGATCAGGAAAAATGGGATAATGTATACCCAAATGTTGATCTGTTTAAAGAGTTTTATGTTTTTCTCGTTCATTCAACACATCCCCAATTTGAGAGAGAAACGTCAGAGACAGACGGGGACTGCATCCGTCTGGAGTCGATCAGTAATCAGCTGCAAATCTATTGCGAATCGGCGGTATCAAATACCGGTCTGCCGGCAAGCGAGAGTAATAGACAAGCAGTCGTTCAAGGCATGTAGAATCCCCGATTTAAGAATGCGGGACGGTTCACAAGGTTTTCATTCACCGCAGCTTACAAAGCTGTAGTTTCTCCGAAACGCAACGCGTTGCAAATCCTCCACAACTGGTTTTGTCGCAAATTCTCAGTGGCTTGAAAAGCCACAGCCCTTAAATTCTCCGCAGCCAATAGGCTGTAATTTCCTCACGACCCTCGGTCGCAGACCCATACCAATATTTTACTTATGATCAATATAAAATGGCAACCCCTATAAAGAAGCTGCCATTTGTGGTGTTCTTATTCTTTGATCGGAATGCTCAATGCAGCATCTCACCGTTTTGTAGGGATGAGCAGGATGGAACAGGGGGCCTTTATCGCAACTTTGCTGCTGACGCTTCCAAGGAAGAACTCCTTCACGTATCCTCTGCCCTGGCTTCCCATAACTACGAGCGGGATGCCGTTTTCCTCTACTGTCTTTATTATCTCGACAGCGGGCGAACCGTATTTTACAACCACGTCTACTTCGATCTCTCCCCTGTCCTGAAGCAGCTTTTTCATGCCTTCAAGCCTTGCTTTGTCTATCCTGTTGAATTCTTCGACCCTCTCATCAAGATGAGGGCTTATTTTTGCTGCATCCTGGACATGGAGGAGAGTCACCTTCCTGGCATTCCCGGGAGCGATTTCAAGAACTTTGGAAAACGCGACATCAGCGTTTTCTGAGAAGTCGGTCGGGTATAGCAGGTGGTCTGCTACCTGACATCCGTCTATTACGACCTTTCCATCCTCTTCGATTTTGTCGTCCCTCCTCGTCCTCATTATCAGAAGGGGCATGGATACTGAGTGCATGAGGTCGTTTGCAAGGGTGCTGAAGTATACGTCGCCGGATGATGATCGCTTTCTTGCCCCCGTGACAATAAGTGAATACCCTTCGGAGGCGGCAACCTTTTCGATTTCTCCGGCAGGATACCCCGCCAGTACCCGTGTTTCTACCTCAAATCCCGCCTCCATGAGTTTCTTTTTATTGTCTGCAAATGCGTCCTCGTATTTCTGGAGAGGAACATTCGATTGCCCTCTTGTGTAATCGATCACTTCTTCTATTGTCCTGTATTGTATCAACAGGCACTTTTTCGCTCCGTATGCCTTAAGCCTTTCCACGCAGCCCATCAGCGCAAGGGAATCATCTGACAGATCGACAGCAACCACGAATTTTTCAAACATTTTTCTCTCCTCCTACTCAATATTTACTCACAGAGAAAAATTGTCAATAAACCTATAGCTCACTTGTCCGCCCGGTGATCTGTTCAGCGTCTTGTCGGTATCAGCAGTACCGAAGAGGGGCTTAGTCTCGCGATGTTCTGGCTCACGCTGCCCAGGAAAAACTCTTTGACGTATCCTCTTCCCTGGCTGCCCATTACAACGAGTTTCACTTCGGCATCCTCGACAAGTCTAAGTATCTCAAGAGAAGGCGACCCATACCTGACCGCCGTTTCGACTTCTGCCTTCCCTTCTTTTTCAAGCATGTCCTTCATTCCTTTAAGCCTTGCCTCGTCAAGTTTGTTGAACTCCTTTATCCTGCTCTCCAAATGGGGACTGATCTTCGATTTGTCCTGCACGTGAAGGAGAGTTATCTTCTGCACGCTGCCCGCTGCCATCTCCTTTATGTACCTGAAGGCGATGTCCGCATTATCGGAAAAATCTGTCGGATAGAGGATATGGCTGCTGAGATCCGCTTTTTCTACTGCCGAAAGTTCATCTTCATCTGCGCCGACAGGATCATCAGTCCTTATCTGCATTACCGGATACTGTGCCGAGTGGATAAGGTCATTTGCGATCCTCCCGAAGCAGACCTCACCCGAAGGAGTATATTTCCTTGACGCAACGACAGTGAGAGAATAACCTTCTTCTTCGCATATCTTGTTGACATGGGCAGGAGAAAAGCCCGGGAGGGTCCTTGTTTCAACTTCAAATCCCTCCGCCTCTATCTGTTTCTTGTGCATTGAAAGAGTTTTTTCATACTCGTAAACGAGTTCATTCGAGTATATGCCGGAAAAATCGACTATCTCGTTCAGGTCCACGAACTGAAGCAAAAGGCATTTCTTCGCTCCGAACGTTTTCAATCCGCCTATTGACGACATCGATATCGCAAAGTCCTTTGATATGTCGGTTGCTACAATAAACTTCTCGAACATCTTGACCCCCTCCTTTCAGAGATACCTGAAACTTTCTCCACTTTCGCAAAGAGATATGTGATATCTCTTTACTTCGTTAGTGTAATTATACATTATTTAAAAAATAATTGCACAACAATTAAATCGAAAATACCCATCCCCTGCACCCATAGAGGAGGACCGCCCTTCCCGCCAGAAAGGGCGGTCCTCTTTACTGCTTTAATGATGCATGCTCTTATTTGAGGTTTTTTGCGTAATCGGGGTTTATGAGGCTGTCGGGGGTCTTGCCTTTCAGTATCTGTATTACAGAATCAGATGTCCCCTGTGTCTCTCTGGCAAGGCATTCCATGGTCCATCCTGCAAGGTGTGGCGTGCAAAGGACATTGTCCAGTGCAAAGAGCGGGTTGTCCTTTGATGTGGGTTCCACGCTGTATACATCTATTCCGGCACCGGCGATCCGGTTTTCACGCAGTGCCTCAACAAGGGCCTCCTCATCTACAAGGGCTCCCCTTGCAGTATTGACAAGATATGCGCTCTTTTTCATCTTCCTGAGTTTATCCCTGTCTATGAAGCCGCAGGTTTCGTCGCATAGCTGACAGTGGATGGAAATGACGTCGCTCTTTTCAAGAAGTGTATCCATGTCGACTGACAGTGCCCCGGCAGCCGAGATCCTTTCGGGGTCAGCATAGGGGTCATAACATAAAAGATCGACCCTGAAGGGCTTAAGCATTTCGGCAAGGCTTGATCCCGCAGCGCCCAGTCCTATTATACCCACTGTCTTTCCAGTCAGCTCAGATGCCTGGAGGGCTTCGCTCTTCCATCCCCCGTTCTTCTGGATCTCCGTCGACTTTGGCATAAGCTTTAAAAGGGCCATCATCAGGGTGAGGGCATGTTCCGCTACACTGACCCTGTTGGCTCCCGGAGTGTAAGTTACGGCAACACCATAGTCAGTCGCCGCTTCTACATCAATATTGTTTGGGACAGAGCCGCACTTGGCAATTATCTTGAGGTTTGTTGCGGCCGCTATGACATTCCTTGTAAATTTGCCCCTGGCTGTACAGACCACGGCATCCGCATCCCCTATCAGTTCGATGAGTTCCTTCTCATCAGTGTAACTGTTGTCAGGATCTCCGAACCTTACACTGCCGACCTGATCCATCAACAGATGGAGTTCACGTACTTCGCATTCGACTACGACGATATCATACATATAAAGACCTCCGGATCATTCATTTACACTGCGCTGAAAATTTCAATTAAAGCAAAATTGGTCATTGTCAGGCAACGCGGGTATATTATCCACCAAAATCGGCACAGATGCACCCTCTTTCCGTTTTTTTGAAAGAAAGAGAGAAAGCTCCCTTTGCGGGAGCTTTCCCTGGCGTTGCCGAGCCTGAACTGGATCAGTCCCTCTTTGCCGGTATCAGCAATACCGGAACGGGCAACTGGCGGGCAATGTTGTGGCTAACGCTTCCAAGGAAGAATTCGTTGACGAACCCCCTGCCCTGGCTTCCCATCATCACCATTTCCGCAGATAGTTCCCTTGCGTTTTTCAGGATCTCCGCAGAGGGCGAGCCATATTTGAGCACTGTTTGTACCTCGGGACATCCCTTCTCCAGCAGCAGTTTTTTCATCGCCTCAAGCCTTCCGGTATCTATCCGGTTGAACTCCTCTATCTTGTCGTCGAGGTAAGGCGATATCCTGTATTCATCCTGGATGTGGATCAGAGAGATCTTATCTTTGATCATAGGTATCATTTTGATCAGATAATTGAAAGCATACTCCGAATTTTTGGAGAAATCTGTTGCGAAGAGCACATGGCCCGCTACGTTCCCGGGCAGTTTGTAACGCTCATATTCTTGAGAAGTCTTTCCGTCAGCTGACTTGAATATGTAGGTCGGTATCCTGGCACTGTGTATGAGCTCGTTCGCCATGGAGCCGAAAATATGCCTGTCGGACCCAACTGCTATGATCGAATATTTTTCATCTACCGCTATCTTGTTAACATGCGATGCTGAAAGACCTTCAAGCACCCTTGTCTCCACCTTGAACCCCAGACTTTCAAGCGCCGACTTCTGATTCTCAAGATTCTTGTTGAAATCCTCAAATACAGTAGGTTTGTAAAAACTGTCAACTCCAAGCACATCAAGGGTCCCCCAGAAATGGAGGAGCAATATCTCTTCTGTTCCAAATCCCTTGAGCCCTCCTGAAGAGTTTACCAACGCCAACGATTCCCTCGTAAAATCAGATGCCACTATTGCACGTTTGAACATTGCTGCTCCCCCCTTGGATAGATTTGAAATGTTTTTATTGTTCTACAATGATATATAACATTGTTATCTCTTCAAAGCAAGAGCGCAAATACTTTTTAAACAAGAAAAGTGATAAAGCAATCGGAAGTATATTATAATCAGGCTCTTCCTTCATTAAGCATGTCAATTTTGGAAAGGAGTGAAAGCAGGTAGAGAAGGACCGCCCCGTTCGCTGTAAGGACTATTCCAATGACAGGTCCCGGGATAAGGTTCCTTATCAGCATAGATGTCCCAAAAATTATAGAGAGGGTGTTCAGGGTCGTCTGGGTAATGAGCAGTTTTGTGATCACGGGCGGCATTTGAGCCGTCTTCTTTTGCTCTCCGCTGAACAGCGAAGTGAGCATTTTTACAAGCGGTATGGCGCCTCCTCCGATATTCAGGAACGCTATGATCAGAGTCAGCCATGGGAGCATTATCCCGGGGACTATGCATGAGATTATCCCCATGGATGCAAAAAGGAGCCCAAGAAAAACAAGCGGCCATGTCCTTGTGAAGGACCTCAGCGGAGTATTTCCAAAAGCTGTCATCTGGATGGACATTATGACCACAAGGAGTCCAAGCTGGGCGCTCCCTGAAAAGGGCAGAAGGCCGAAAGTAACGGGTATAAGCAGCAGCCCAAGCAAGACCATGAATATACCTGTGATGAGGATGACCGCCCTCTCGTCCGAAAGGCTTATGCCTCCCGGCGGCCTCTTTGCGGCGGCCGGATAGAGTGCGTAGACCTTATAGAGCACCGCGGTGAGTGAAAGGATCAGCAAACCGTACAGAAGCACTGAAAATGCCGTCAGAGATTCCGGGATGAAATCTTTATCGAGCAGCAGTATGGAGATCACTATTGAGAGGGAATAGAGGGCGGCACAGTTTACTGCAAGCTTCATCAGTATCCCCCCCTTCTTTTTCCAAAGCGGGAATTTATCTTTGGAGAAGAGCATCTGCAGCAGAAGGATCATACCTCCGGGTCCGAAACACATAAACAGCATGGCCCTCGGAATGCTTTTTAGAAGGTAGGGAACGAAACATGTGACTATGCCTATACAGGCAATGATAATGCCGAGCATCAAAACCGGAAGCGTCCTTTGGGAGATGCCGCCAAACGGCGTTTTGCCAAGTACAGTGATCTGGAGCGCATATATGAATATCAGAAGTCCGTACAGGCCGTTTTCATAGTAGGGCACTTTGCCCGAGTAAACGGCAAAAAGCAAAAGTCCCGCAATGACCATCGTCAGACCCGCGATAAGCAGTATGACAAGGTCTGACGGTATGTCTGCTCTTTTTGAATACCACCCGGCGGACATATTCAAGGCTTCCTCACCATCATCTCCGCATCAAAAGTCTTTCAGGCATAAGGATAACTCTTTCAAATGCCCGAACATCTAGCAATATGTCCCTTTGGTCCTGTAATTTTCACGCCTTTCGTCAGCCATCTGTTTCATCATCTTGTCGAATTCATCTCTCTTTTCCCTGTAAAGGTAGTCTGCAGACCTGGCTGTTTCAGGGAAGATTATGACTAACGAACCTTTTTCTATCTCAGAAAAGATGTATGTGACCGCTTCCTCGACGCTTACGGAATCTGCCGGAGGGGTAACGTCTTTGAATATCGCGGTCCTGACGTTGCCGGGACAGAAGACAGAAAACTGAAGCCCCTCGTTCTGAAGTTCATACTGGAGACATTCCGTCATTGATATGACGGCGCTTTTGCTGGCGGCGTATACTGCCTGATAAGGCACAGGGACTTTCCCTGCGATCGATCCTGTGTTGATGATGTGTCCTGCCCCCTGTTCCCTCATTACCGGTATGGCAGTATAGGTTCCATAAATGACCCCCATCAGGTTCAGGTCGATAATATATCTCCATATGTCAAATGTTATCTTTTCAGTCGGGAGAGTCAGTCCCATTCCTGCGTTGTTGAAGAGGAAATCTATACGCCCCAAGTTGTTTTTTGCCGTCGAAATCAGGCTTTGGACCTGATCGAGTTTTGTCACATCGGTAAGTATAGGGAAGACTTTTCCGGGATAGTCCCTTTCAAGGCGCCCGGACTCGCTCTTCAGGTTCTCCTCACTGTAGTCCCCCATAAATACCGCGTTCGCGCCCCTTTTCAGGAGTTCTTCCGTAATTCCCAGACCCAATCCCGAAGCCGCTCCTGTCACTACTGCCGTCCTGTTCTCAAAATATCCGCTCATGGCGTGCTCCTTTCGGCTAGTCAGACTATCTTCCGCAATAAGTGTCAAGATGTCTGTGCCCTGTGGTATCTGATGCGTTTTGACCGACTTTCAGACAAGTGATCTTGAATCTCCAACGTTCAGGCGCGCAGACCCCCTGAGCATCATCGCCCTTTCATATTTCAGGATCGGCAGCCGGGACATCTCACTGATTATCCTGATCTGAAGCATGTTCATTTCCGGATCAAACTTCAGCCACTCGATGCTGCCTTCTCCTTCCCACGCCTTATCTGTCTTCATCTCCTGCGGGTAGAGCGTGGCATGGCTCAGTGCAGTTCCCGCCTTACCCAGCTCCGGTATGTATCTCCATCCAAAACAATTCACCCTGACATCACGGTTAAGCAGATCGAGCTCCTCATTCTGCAAAGGCCTTCCCCTCTGCATTCCGATCCTCAGGAATGTGTTGCACTCATAACTTGCCGCAGAAAACCAATGATCCCCATTGTGCCTCAATCCTGCGATATCTGCAAAGATCTTCGGCATTCCGTCCTCTTCTCTTCCTCCAATTATTGGACATGCCTTGTTTTCCCATATAACAAGGATATATTCGCCTTCAACCGCTTCGCCGCCGCCAGTGTATCTTACCGGAGCTCCGGCCTGGATAAGACGGTATTCCCCGCCTGTCATCCAGTCAATATCGCGGCTCTCAGCAAACTGGATGTTCACGGTCGGGCTTATCAAATCAAAATCCTCGGGGATAAACCTTAATAGTGCCTCCTCTTCCGTCTCATAGCTGATGCAGATAGTGGTCATGTCTCCGTAAACAGTTCGTACCGGGTAAAAGGGATCACCGCTGAAATGGACCGGCATTTTGTAGACAAGGTCTTCCTTGATCCTGAACTTTCCCTTCATTGCATATACCTCCCCTTATTTTCTTCCGGATAGCCGCTTTAGAGCAGGGGGATGAACGAGGCAGATCTGATTCAGTTCAGCAGCTCTTCATGGGCCGATGAGAGCAGCCCGGTAATTTTTAATCCCTGCGGACAGTGCCTTTCACATACACCGCAGGAAATGCATCTGTCTGCTCCCCTGCACTTTTCGTAAAAGTTTTTGACGTAAAAGTTTTTCACGGCGTCCTCGCCGGTCAGCCTGTATTTGTTGAAAAGAGCGAAAACCGCTGTGATCATGACTCCCTGAGAGCAGGGCATGCAGTACTTGCAGTCAGTGCACGGAATAACAGTGCTGCTCTTGTATTCTTTTGCAATGTCCTCTATAAACTTCCCGTCCTCTTCGCTCATGACCCCGGACCCTGAGTCGCTGAATATCCTCAGGTCATCGTCGAGCTGTTCCATTGTGCTGGTACCGCTTAGGACGACAGTGACCTCAGGCTTGTCGTACAGCCACCTGAAGCACCATTCCGCAAGTGACCGCTTTTCCCGGTAGACGCCGACCATATCAAGTACGCTGTTTGGAGCGTCCTTTACGAGAGAACCTCCCCGAAGCGGTTCCATTACTGTGACCGGCAGTCCGGCTGAAGAGGCATACTTCAGTCCTTCAACTCCCCCGGCCTGGTTTTTTTCATCCAGTATGTTCAGCTGTATCTGTGTCATATCCCAGGGACAGTAACTGATTATCTCCTTAAAAGCTTCAAAACTGTTGTGGAGCGAGAAGCCCTTATGCAGTATCTTCCCTTCCACTGCGGCCTTGTCCAGAAATCCCGCTCCGTCAAACTTTCTGACCTTTTCCCATACCGCGGGGCTAAGGTTGTGCAGCAGGTATATGTCAACGTAGTCCGTCCGGAGCCTTTTTAGCTGCTCGTCAAGGTATCTCTCCATATCCTCGCGGCTCGATGACATCGCCACAGGGCATTTCGTCACAAGGCAGACTTTTTCCCTGTATCCGTCCATAAGGGCCTTTCCGACTATCTCTTCGCTGCCGGGATATGTGTACGCCGTATCAATATAGTTGACTCCGCTGTCGATAGCGTGCCTGACCATTTTTATGGCTACTTTTTCATCAGCTGGAAACCTCATGCATCCAAGTCCAAAACGGGATACCCTAATTCCTGTTTTTCCAAAATCAACATACTCCATAATTTATGCCCCCACATCATGTTAACGTGTCATTTTGTTTATAGTATACACTTTCGCAATAAAAACGTAACTATGGTGACGGGGCGGCAAATTCTCCGTGACTCGAAGCAATGCAAATTCTCCGTCGCATATATGCGACAATTTCAGTTATAATTTATAATGGATAGTAAGACATATCGGTTTTATATTTTTTATAAAAATCAACAGCTATAATTTTATAGGGAGGGATGCTCATGATCGAAGCTTTTCGCTTATCCGGCATGTTGGCAGGGATCCTGATGACTTTAGCCGGGTTCACGGGGTTTTTCGGCCCCAGCCTCAGGAAGAGGATAAAGGGGCCGCTTGTCTTCACTGTCCACCGCTGGTGCGGTCTCGGTGCTGTAGCATGCGGACTGACGCATGGGCTGATCTACATGCTCTATCTTGGTTAGGGCTGATAAAGGGGGAATTATGATGCGTAAGTTCGCAAAGCTGCTTTTGACATTGATGTCGGCCATAATCATCTGCACGCCTCTATATGCACACCCCGCGGAAATGGTCGAACTGAAGTGGAATGAGGCTGTCTCTGTACTGGATGTATCGATCCTCCATCCGGTCAAAAACACTGCTAATCACTATATAAGCAAGATCGTGGTCTCTGTCGATGGAAAGGCCATAGAGGAAAAGACACTAAAATCCCAAAGCGACTCCAGGACAGAACATGTACAATTTGAGATCAAAGATATGAAAAAGGGATCAAAGATAGAGGTGGAGGCAACCTGCAACGTCTTTGGAAAACTTAAAAAGAGCGTGGTGCTCTAGCCACGAAGCATTAATAAAAAAGGCAAAGGAGCCGCCTGACCAGGCGGCTCCTTTGCTGTGGATTTATTGATGCTCTTATTTTACGTTAACGGTGAACATTTCTCCGGGACGGCCTATGCAGACGACATAACTGCCTTCAGGCGCATAGACTTCAACCTCGTCTGTGATGCTGTCAAAGAGCGCCAGGCCCTCGGCTTCTTCAGCCAGAACCATTATCCTGCCCTTTTCGGGTTTTTCAAATGAAAGTATGGAACCTGAACCTGTCCTGTACCATTCATTATATCCCTTTTCACCTATCATCACCGCGTTTTGCCCGCTCCTTAGGACCCTCGTTTTCCCGGCATCGGAAAAAAGGAATATCCCGGATCTGATCCACAGGATCCCGTCGTTTTCGTACATCTCAAGCTCGAACTGATCCCGGAACAGAGGCGCGGCATATGTGGCACTGTGTTCATCCTCAACCCTCAAAGGACTCATAAATGTAAGGTATCCCGGGAGCTCTCTGTACGTATCTGAAGATAATATGGCGGTCTCTCTGTACAGCTGGATCGATGGCGTCATATTCCTGATAAGCCAGACTTTGCTTTTAATATCCGCAATAAGCTTCTTTGAGTTTTTCTCTTCGGGTACTTTCTGGAACATCAGATTGTCTATCCCGTAAAAGGGATCTTTCTCTGCAATAAAGCAGGGCATATTTCCATTCTTTATAAAATAGCCCCGCAGATCTTTTTCAAAGGAGCTGAAAGAACCTCCGTTGTAGACAAAGGAGATCAGTACAGGTCCGCCATCTCCGGCAGGCACTTTATCCCCTTCAGGCATCAGCCGTATTATGTCCATTTTTTTTCTCTCTTTGTCAAACCTGATCCTTACGAAGGATCCGCCGTTTGCGTAGATACCTTCGAAGGCAGCAAGGTCAGCAGGGATGATCTTTGGATCAGCGGGCTTTTCCTTTTTCCTTTCGGAAGGAACCGGAAGCCCTTTGTCCTTCATAAGCGCATTCAGCATGGCTCTTGTGACGGCTTCCCCGTTCATCCTTCCCGATATGCTTGCTGCAACGACAAGCCTCTTTTCAGGTATTACCTGCAGGCCGGTCGAGTACGCGCCAGTACCCCCGCCTTTTGAATATACCCTCATGCCGTTTGCCTCGTATGCCGGAAGAGAAGAGTAGTCCCAGCCGAACGAGTCCATTATGACCGGACCCCGCATCCCTGCTGAAAAGGGAGTCGGCTGACTTTTAAGTATCTCTTCGACCGAACTCTGTGATAGTATTTTTTTGCCTCCCGGGCAGAAGCTGTCAGCAAACCTGCAAAGATCTTCTGCGGTTGATGAAAGACCTCCCGCGGCGTGCACCAGGATCACTTCGGGAGGATACTTCTTTCCGGTCTCGGGATCATAAAAATGCGATATGTTCCCTCCCGTTTCCCCTATGCTTGTATCCGTATCCTTCATGCCAAGTGGCCTGAAGACTCTCTCTCTGAGGAAATCAATAAATTTCTCCCCCGATACCCTTTCGACTATCATCTCTGCCAGGGTGAATCCGTCATTGCAGTAGATCCCGACGGCGCCAGGGTCATGCTTCAGGTTCGATCCCTTCATTCTCTGAAGAAACTCCTTGTGGGGGTCCCCTTCCGGCTCATATCCAAAGAGGAAAGTCGAACCCGGCAGCCCTGAAGAGTGATTGAAAAGCATCCTTACGGTGATGTCCCTGTATCTCTGATCCTTCATCTCAAATTCGGGTATGTATTTCACGACAGGTTCGTCGAGGGAGACTTTGCCGTCGTCTGCCAGAAGAAGGATCGCTGTTGCAACGAACATCTTGCTTGTTGAGCCTATGTTGAACCTGGTCGATCTGTCTACACTTTTGCCGGTCTTCCTCTCGGCGGCTCCGAAGCCTTCCGAATATACTATTTTGCCTCCGTCCATTACCGCAACAGTTGCGGAACTGCCTTTCCCTGATGTTATAACGTTCCAGACTGCTTCGCGCGCGGCCTCCTTTGTGTTCCTGTAGGAAGCCGCCGCCTCAGCAAATGACCCTGCGGCTGCGATCAGAAGGCAAAAAACAAGTACATTGACAATGGCCTTTTTAAATTTTGACATCTTACCCTCTCCCCGGAGAAAAAATATGAGATATTGTCCGCCATAATTTGTTTTTTCAGATTTTATGCGGGATCTCTTTGATTTATACATCAATTTAGTTAATTAGCAAGCATCAGATAATTAAATTTTAATATTTTTTCGTTTAAATTTTATCACTTCTTGCTTCTCATTCTTTACTGATTTGATATGATAGCCCGAGTACTATAGATCAATTATGCAATTGCCTGACCATCTGTATTTAGTATGCTGAAGCCAGAACACAGGAGGGATTTTTTGTGTTGGAGATCAAACAGGTTCTAATTATTATAGCAGCGGCTCTCGTAAGCTTTGCCATTTTATTTCCCTCTGCATCCTCTGCGTGTACCTCGATATGTCTTATTGCAGACGACGGAACCGCCGTATGCGGAAGGACAATGGAATGGGGTACATTCGACTTAAATTCCAGGGTCGCTATAGTACCCCGCGGACATGAATTTTCTTCAGAGACGCCTGACGGCAAAAAGGGGCTCACTTGGAAGACCCGTTACGGGGCTGTGGCGCTGGACATGATAGGGAAGGACTGCTTTGCGGACGGACTGAATGAAAAGGGGCTTGCCGTAAACTATCTTTATCTCCCGGGAATTTCTGAGTATCAGTCCTATGACCCGTCCAAAGCAGAGATATCCATGGGACCCGCACTTATGGCGACCTATGTCCTGACACAGTTCGCCACATCCGATGAAGTAAAAAAGGGTATGGGCAGAGTCCGTGTTGTTGCGATCCCTGAGCCTGCCCTCGGCGGCGCGCCTGCCCCTATGCACCTCATGGTGACAGACAAAAGCGGAAAGGTAATAGTTATAGAATATCTTGAAGGTGAACTGAAGATCCGCGACAACCCTGTGAGAGTACTCACAAATGCTCCCAGCTTCGACTGGCACCTGACCAATCTGAGCAACTACGTAAATCTTTCAGTGGTCCCCTATCCTCCAAAAAAAATAGGAGACCTGACCGTTGAGCCCTCGGGAGGAGGCAGCGGACTCCTTGGCATTCCGGGAGACATAACCCCCCCTTCACGTTTTGTAAGGGCTGTTGCCCAGACGATGCTCGCGCGAAAAACACCGGACGGGCCTGAAACTATATATGAGATATTCCGTATTATGGACAACTTCAACCATCCCCTCTCTACAGGTGAAGGAACTGTTACAGAACTTCAGAAACAGGACGGGATGCGCAGCTCCACTATCTGGACAAGCGCTATAGACACAGGAAGCCTGGTCTACTATTATCATACTCAGCACAACAGGAAGGTCAGGATGATAGACCTGAAAAGGATAGACTTTACACAGTCAAAAGCAGGCATAAGGCATCTGCCGCTTGACCGGGTGAAGGAGCAGGAGATAGAGGACGTCACGCCATAGTCCACAACGGAGGCAGTATTGCACATGTCAACATCAGAGGAGTTCATGTTCTACCTGGCAGATCAGCTGAGTGGCGCAGGCGAGATAACTTACAGGAAGATGTTTGGTGAGTATGTACTCTATTGCGACTCGAAGGTCATCGGCCTCGTCTGTGATGGTCAGTTTTTTCTTAAAAAAACAGATGCCGGACGTAAATTACTTAAAGAAGTGTGTGAAGCGCCGGCATACGCGGGCGCAAAACTCTCATTTCTGATAACATCGACTGACGACAGGGAGCATATGATAAAACTTGTCAGAGCGACCTGGAGTGAACTGCCCTTCCCAAAACCTAAAAAATACAAAAAAGAGCCGGCGGATCCTGAGTACGTATGCTACTGTTCAAAGGTGACGGAAAAAATGATAGCCGAAGCCGTAAGAGACGGAGCAGACTCTCCCGAAAAGGTGATCACGGTTACCGGAGCAATGAGAAACCCGGACTGTAAAGTCAAAAACCCTAAGGGTTCCTGATGTTACGAGGACATAGTCCGGGTGTTCGGGAAACACTTTGAAAAATACAGAAACCACAATAAAGCAGGAAAAAAGGAGTGATCCTGATGAGAGTAATAGCACTGAACGGAAGTCCCCGCAAGGATGGAAACACAGCTGCCGCGCTGAAGATAATGGCGGAGGAACTGGAAAAGGAGGGGATAGCTGTCGAAACTGTAAATATCGGACATCTGACGATCCAGGGCTGCACAGCATGCGGCTATTGCGCAACTTCAGAAAACAACGAATGTGTTTTTAAAGATGACCCTGTCAACGAGACGGCCTCAAAGATTCGCGAGGCGGATGGGTTCATACTTGCCTCCCCCACTTATTACGCGGGTATAGCGGGTACTATGAAATCATTCCTCGACAGGCTCTTCTATTCAAGTTCCAGGCACTTTAAGTACAAGACCGCAGCCGCTGTGACGGCCGTAAGGCGAACGGGCGGGACAGATACGCTCCATCAGCTGAAAAACTACCTTGACCTCGCGCAGACCGTGACTCCCCCGTCCCAGTACTGGACAGTCGTCTACGGTAGAGCTGAGGGGGAAATGACACAAGACAGTGAAGGCGTACAGACGATCAGGAGAAATGCAAGGGCCATGGCATGGCTGATCAAGGTGATCGCCGAGGGTAAGAAGACAGTCCCACTGCCTCCTGATGAAAAAAGAATCTTCACGAGCTTCATACGCTGATCCCAAACTGCGGGAGCAGAAAGCCGGGGATAAAATGCAAAACAACTATTATGCGAAGAGCCTTAACGCCCAAAAGCTATGGCAGGTCTATGACACCGAGATACCGAGGATATCACGGTACCTTGAACGGGAGACGGCCTTTGTTCGTGAGCGCCTGAAAAAAACTGACACAGTTCTTGAGCTTGCGGCCGGTTACGGTCGTATCATGAAAGAGCTGGCTCCCTTTGTGCGGAGTATTACAGGGATCGAGATATCAGACGACAACGTGCATTTCGGAGAGCAATATCTCAAAAACATACCAAATACTTCATTACTGACAATGGATGTACATGATATAGACTGCAGCAACTCATTCGACGCCGTGCTCTGCCTGCAGAACGGCCTTTCCGCAGTAAAAGCCGAAGTCCCTGAAATCTTGGCCGCAAAAGTAATGAAAGCCCTGAAAAATGGGGGCAAAGCCTATTTCAGCACATATCACCCAAAATTCTGGGAACATAGATTGGCTTGGTTTCAGGAACAGGCAAAAAAAGGGCTGATCGGAGAGATTGACATGGAAAAGACAAAAAATGGGGTCATTATCTGCAAAGACGGCTTCCGTGCCACCACACACTCCATAACTGACTTTGAAAAGATCGGGCGTTCCACGGGCTGTCGCTGGCAGATAGCTGAAGTCGATGACTCAAGCATATTCCTTGTCATTGAGAAACAGGACTGAAAAAATTATAAGATGGCTTCGGTCTCAAACCAAAGTTATTTTTTGCGTTAATACCGGAGAAAATTATTACACTCAACACAGAGTGAACAGGCTGTGATCTGTCATGGTCTTTTGTAATTCCAGACGTTTGCGTCTTTCAGAGGCTGCGGGTTTCCTGTTATGACGATCCTGTCGTCTGAAAAATCTATCCTTGTTATCCTGACCGGAAACGGGATCCTTTCCCTTTCGATGAGCGGATTTATGCGTTCAAGAAGCTGTGATGTCAGGTACTCAGGCTGTTTCACTCCTGCAACTAAGAGGGTAGTATCAGTAAGACAGAGGCCCCTCTCGTCAAATGCCAGTTTTGAAAGGACTTCCATCCTTATATTGAATGTGAACAGAAATGTGGCAACGTAAGATCCGGAGACCCTTATGCCGTTCTTGGAAAAGTCACATTCGAGGTTTTTAAATCCTTTTATATCTTCGATCTCCTTGCTTGTGTACTCGGTAAAATCTTTTTCGAGGAGGACAACTTCACCTCTTGAATAGTGGATGAGGTCTGCGAGCTTGTATTTATGGTCTTCGTCGTCTTCCTTAATATTGTTGGGGGGTTCTTTCATCATTGCATAGAGAGAGACGCTCTCGATCCTTACCCCTTTGATAACTATCCCGGTCGCCTTTGCGTACAGGAAGCTCCCACCCCCTGTAGCCTGGACAGTGAGTTTTTCAGGGTCAAACTCTTTTACAAGAAGCTTGCCTACCTTTTCCTCTATGCGTTCCTGAGCGTCTGATATGTGGGGACCAACGAAAATAGCTGCAGCAAGAAAGGCGAAAAACAAAAAAAGGTGAAAAAAGCGCGCTCTCATCGTGACGTAAAAAAAGTACATTCCCAATATCAGTCCTCTCTGAGGTGGATATCCTTGAATATTCTATCATTAAGATGAATACCCCAAATAGTATTCTATGCAAAAACCATCTCGTAATATTCCTTGACATCTGACAATGCTATTTCACCGATGTAAATAGATATCGGAAAGATTAAAATATAATGCATGCTAAGGTCATGAATGGAGGACAGAATAATGCACAAGGTCAGGTCGCGGATCATTAAGAGTCTTATTTTAACGCTGGCTTCACTTATCATCCTGGGAGTCCCCTCACTCTCGTACTCAGACATCAAACAGGGCGGATCCCTGCTGGGTCTCTACGTTTCAGGCCGTGAAAGGCTTATGGTGAGGGAGAACAGGGGCATCCTGGAGGTACTCTGCGACACTGAGAATGAAGAGGAAAAAATGTTTGGAACCTATGCAAGTTTTCCGCTCATCCACACCGGAGGGAACAAATATCTTCTTTTATGCCGCAGCCCTTTGAAAAATGAACGCCTTAAGGCCGACTTCACTGCAGATGCGCGGGGAGAAGGTTCAGTCCTGACAGTTGGGGGCAAGAAATTCAAAAGAAAGTTCTTCGACGCCGAAATGGGAACGACTTTCAAAATAAAACCGCTTATGGCGGAAGATGAACTGAGAAAACGGGCACTTGCAGCCGCGCCTCCGACAGAGCAGGGCCAATTCATTAAACCTGACCTTGTAGAGATAATAAAATTAGATCCGACCATCAGGCTGGACATTCGTTATGCAACTTCGAACAACTTCATGGGGATCAGGCTCTACGACCAGCCCAGGGCATTCCTTCAGAGAGAAGCCGCCGCCGCTTTGGTCAGGATCAGCGGCAGGCTTTCGGCATATGGCTTCGGACTTATCGTCTACGACGCATACCGTCCCTGGTACGTCACTAAGATGTTCTACGACGCTACCCCTGACCATCAGAAGGATTTCGTTGCTAACCCATCGCAGGGATCGAGACATAACCGCGGCGGCGCTGTCGATGTAGGACTCTACGACCTGAAGACCGGTAAAACTCTGGATATGGGGAGCGGATATGACGAGTTCTCCATCCGTGCATATCCCGACTACCCCGGCGGGACTTCGGAACAGCGGGAACTGAGGGAGAGGCTTCGCATCGTAATGGAAGGAGATGGATTCAAAATATTTCACAACGAATGGTGGCATTTCGACTACAGGGAATGGAAGAAATATCCGATAATGAACCTCCGGTTTGATGAGATATGAGCTGTTTCAATGGAGCAAAAGGCAGGGAGGGATAAAAATGTTTGATTTTATCGACAGAATGGTAAGGGCAGCGAACAGGTACACTTTCTGGGACTACTTTTTTCTTAAGACGACGGTCCTCTTTTTCGGCATATTAATAGGGACATACTTCTCCAGTTTCTTCATCGGCCACACGCTCTTCCTGTGGGCGGCCTTTCTTGTCACATATGTCTACATCATATACAGGACTTTCGTAAAACACATGAAGTAGCCTTTTGTGCTTATCGGCTTACTATAGGCTCAAAATGGGCCTCCCTCGCCGGGAGGCCCATTTTGTCATTCTTCTATGCCTGCGTACTCTTTGGCCTTTTCCAGCGCCTTGAGTATCTGCTTCTCATATTTGGGAGGGACATCAAAGCTTTTTAGCTTTTCCATGTTAAAAATCTGTGTCTGATCCATCGATCCGGAAAACCTGCCGCCGCCCCCGCCTTTAGATCTTTTTCTGATCTTTTCAAGCTCCGAATTGAGGGCCCTCATTACTTCTTTGGACATAGTCCTTGACGGATGTTTTGAATCCTTGCACAGTTCCCTGATCTCTTCATCGATCCTTTTCGCTTCGTCGTACAGCATTATTATTCTCCTGTTCTCAACAGGGAAAAGCCGATAGTAAAAAATACGGCCAGCCCCAAAATTTCCTTTTTATTTTTTCTTGTCTCTTATAATAACTCACAACATGCAATAATTCATTGCCCGCTTTTTAGGATACCATATTTCTCCGACTTTGACATTTTTATATGGCCTGACCAACAAAAATAAAAAGTGGGAGGCATAACATCGGGCCTCCCACATATTTTTAGACTCCTCCCATTCAATTCCGGAAGGGTTGCTCTCTTCCTGATATGAGCATTAAAGCTGGATCTCTAACTTTTTCTCCGTGCCCTTTCGTGATATGGAAAGAGTTATCATTGCCCCTGACCTCTGTCTCTCGGAAATGTAATTGTCGAACCATGCGGGATCAAAGTTTCTGGTCTCGTAGACATCCACCGAGAGCAGCACATCGCCGGGCCTGATCCCTGCGTAGTATGCTGCCGTACCCTTCGCGACTTCCCCTATGACCAGATGGCCTGAAGAACTTCGGGCAGACCTGTCAAATCCGAACCCGGCTGACCGCAGTGTTCCGTCCTGTTGTTGCATAGCCATGGAGGCATTGGTGTAATTAGGGAGCGCAGGTACCTTGTTGCGGATCCCCTCGGAAGGCTGCGTAGACGCCGGCCGATCCACGGCCCTTGTGTAGTAATCGCTCTCTTCGGCAGAGATCGAATAGTCAGGCACCGATATCCTGACATATACCTTCCTGTTCTCAGGCAGGAAGGTATATGTGATCTGGCTGCTGTCATAGAAACCGGTCACCTTAAGAACCTGCAGCCCGGTAGATGCATCAAGGAACGTTCTTCTGCCTTCACCTTCCCATGCACCGGCCAGAAGTGCGGCGGCCTGCTCGGAACCATGCTCTGATGCCATCTTCGCAGCCCGGCTTGCCTCAGCCCTCGCCTTCTCGCCGGCCCTGGACCTGATCAAGCCGATCTCCCTTTCACGGTCATAGCTGTTGGAATAGGAATAACTCTCCCTGCCCGTGCCGGGGTAAGTGCCGGTGACAGGCGGCGAATACTGCGGAGTCCTGTTCATATTCGAGATCAGGCTGCCAATGAGCAATCCTGCCCCTATGCTGATCCATATGTCATTGTTGCTGTAGTATCTGTAACTCCTGTATCCGGGATAGTGATAATACCCGGGCCTGTAGTAAGGTCTGTGATAGGGCCTGTAGATCGGCCTTGGCGGGGGGCCGGGAAAATGTCCCGGTCTTGGACCCGGATGAGGGGCAGCCTGTGCGGCCGGAACAGCAGACAGACAAACCAACAATGCGATCGAAACTATTTTTGATC
This sequence comes from Synergistaceae bacterium UBA1037, assembly GCA_002316795.1. GTDB lineage: Bacteria > Synergistota > Synergistia > Synergistales > Synergistaceae > Caenicola > Caenicola nitritireducens. The sequence goes on along the minus strand of DCEE01000029.1, from coordinate 5,389 downwards.
TCATCAACAAACACTCCTTTACATCACTGCCCTGGCATGTATCGGACTTATAGTACGGACATGCAACTGATCAAAAGGATCCCATCCTATGTCAATATTTTATGACAGAAATGTGTGATTTTTGTGAAGATTTTTTGAAATTATCCGAACTAAAGCTATTTTCTCATGCTATTTAAAAAGGGGGTGGAAGTTTAATAAAAATATTTTTCGGTTTTTAACTACAGCAAACTATTATTACTTTTGGTATTATAAACATTTGATGTCAACTATTTTTTATAGTGTCAACAAGATAATCATAATGTTGCAGGTCGTATTATAAAGTGCCTTTATAATATTATGCGTCAATTACTGTTGACGTAGTTCCTCCGTTGATGTAGTTTAAAGTTTGTGCTATTCACAGAATATTTGAGGGGGATCCTTTTTGATGGATCTAGAAAAAAAAATTCCAGATCAAGAAAACGCTTTTGTACGTTCCGTCTACGACTCAATGTTCAATTTCACACAGGATGCCATAGCCATCCTCGACACAGAAATGCATATCATAAGATCAAACAAACCCTTCATAGAGATCGCAAAAGACTATTCATCCTCAACAGATATTGGAAATATTTTTGACCTTATCCGTGACGAGGATTACAGAAAAAGTTTTTTGTCTGTCCTAGAAGACAATATCTTGATGAAGGAGATCACGCTTGACTCTTTGCAGGGGAAAGGCTTCTGCATCCTCCAGACAAAACTGGGGCCGGTCAAGGACAACGGGAAAATAATCGGTGTATATGCCATTTTCGTTGACATAACAGATTTCAGGAATAGGGAAGACGAACTTAACAGGCGCTTCAATATGATTTGCCGACTGGTCGAAAACGCAAGCCTGGGGATCGTGATCATCGATCAGCACCACAAAGTTCTGGAGGCGAACGGGCGTTTTTGCGAAATGCTGGGCTACTCCCGTGAAGAGATTTCGAAGCTCCACACTTGGGATTGGGAGTTCCTAATGGACAAGAGAAACATAGAAATGGAATTCTGCGACCTTTCGGAGGTGCATTCGTCATTTGACACGATCCACAGAAGAAAGGACGGGACCACCTATCACGTGACGGTCTCAGCTTCAGGCTTTGACGTCTTCGGTGACGGAAACGACGTAATAATGTGCATATGCCGTGACATCAGCGAGAAAAAAGAAATGGAAGAAAAGCTGAGGCTGAGCGAGAAAAAATTAAGAACATACCTTGAGAATTCCGCGGACATGATCCTCACCGTAGACGGCAACGGAGAGACAACATACATCTCGCCCAACTGCGAAAAGATCTGCGGTTTCACGGCGGATGACTTTATCGGGAAAAAAACGTCAGATTTCTTTTTGTCCAAAGATACCGCAAAAGCAATAACAACAGATCCATTCATGACCTCGCTTTCTGACGACACAAGCACATACGGGACTTTCAGAATGGAGCACCGTGACGGAACTGAACACTGGTACGGTGTGACCATATCAAAGATCTCAGACGAAAACCGCAGGGCTTTTCTTATATGCAATGCAAGAAACATAGACAAGAGGATAGAAAACGAAATGAAGCTTAAGCAGCTAAGCCTATATGATCATCTTACCGGTGTTCCAAACAAAGCCTTTTTCGACGCCAC
>DCEE01000029.1:0-3524 GCA_002316795.1 Synergistaceae bacterium UBA1037 | reverse complement strand
GATGAAGCCCTTAAGACAGCTGCGGAACTGATCAGGTCTTCCCTCAGAAAAGCTGATTTCATCGCGAGAGTAGGCGGCGACGAGTTTGCGGTGATACTTCCCGGAGCAGGCGAGGACCAGGCTCTCAGAGTAGTGGAAAGGATCCAAAAAACTTTCACAGATCACAACTCTGAGGGCAGTGCCCCTTCAATTTCCATATCTATAGGGCTATCAACGGTAAACGACACCGAAACTTCACTGGAGGATGCGCTCTGCAGGGCAGACATGAATATGTACAGCCGTAAACAGCATAACAAAGCCCTTACTGCAGATTGATCTGCTGTTCACAAACCCATTTTTGTTATATAATTTGATGGTATTTCCAACATCTCACCATGCTGAAATCATTATTGGGTGATCACATTTATGGTTAAATCGGCTGCAGGTCTTTTTTGCCTTGACAACAGGTCTTTAAATAGATTTTTTATGGCAGCTTCACTGATATTCATTATCTTTGCGGCAAACCACATCTACAGCACCTGGAAGCAATACGTTACCAGGGAGCGCAATTATGCCTACATACTGGCAGAATCGACAGGAGCTCTGATATCTTCCGCTCAGATCTCCTCTCTGCTTGGCAGCAAGGGTATAGACCCTCATAATGAAGACTACCTTTTTCTAAAAAACAGCCTGTCAAAAATTGAAGAGACTGTTCCACAGGTATCTTCAGCTTATATCTTTGCCTTAAAAGAGGGCAAACCTGCATACCTGGTCGGTTCATCGGACAGAGAAAGATACTCGAACAAAGATGATTACTATACGCCTGAAATAGCTGACGCTGTAATGCCTTTTTTCAACGGAAAAACCGCGTCCCCCGAGAATTCGACCTTCAGCCACGGAGACATCACAAGCGTATATGCCCCCATAAAAAACGGAAAAGATGGAGAAGTCTCCGCGGTCATAGGATTGGATTATTATACAGAAACTCTGCGGGCAGGGGCGATCAATGGCTTATTCAGCTCGATCATGACAGTGACTGCTCTCTTCATACTTATGTTTGCCGGATACATCATAATTCTGAAAAATTTCAGCATCAGGGATATCGGGGAAAAGCTCGAAGAGAGCGAGATACTGCTTGACAACGTCTTTCAGAGGATACCGGTCGGCATAGCAGCAGGGAACAGGTTCGGAAATTTCTCTGTGGTCAACCCCACATTTGAAAAGATAATCGGATGGCCGAAGGAGCAACTGAAGGATCTTGACTGGAGAAAGATAACACATCCTGATGATCTCCCCCTGAACATTGAAAAATACGAAAAATTCAAAAAAGGAGAGACTGACGAATACTCCCTTGAGAAAAGGATCTTAAAAGCAGACGGCTCGTATGCATGGATCGACCTTGCAGTAGCCTCCCTCGTCGAATCAGCTGGGGAAAACAGGCTGCACATGTGGATAATACAGGATATTAACGAGAGGAAGCGTGCAAAAGAGGCTCTTGAGGAAAGCGAGAGGAGCAAGTCGGTGCTTCTCGCGAACATTCCGGGAATGGCTTACAGGTGCCTCTATAACAGGGATTGGACCATGCTCTTCGTTTCAGACGGATGCTTTGAACTGACAGGCTACAGGCCGGAAGACCTCGTCAGAAACAAGACTCTGCCTTTCAACTGCCTTATCAAAGATGAATATAGGGAAATGCTCTGGCTTGAATGGGAACGTGTACTTGCCGGACATAAGACTTTCAAAAGCGAATACGCCATTACCACCGCTTCAGGAGAGAACAAATGGGTGCTTGAGACGGGGCAGGGAGTCTACGGAAGCGATGGGACCGTGGAAGCGATCGAAGGAATCATTATTGACATAACAAACCTCAAGGAAAAAGAAGAAGAGATCCGCTACATAAATGAACATGACCATCTGACAGGCCTCTACAACAGACAGTATTTCGAGAAAAAACTGTCGGAGATGAAGATGGAGGAAAATCTGCCTCTGTCTGTCCTGGTTGCCGACATAAACGGCCTTCACCTCATAAATGAAGCCTTCGGACAGCATGAGGGAGACCTGATAATTATAAAATCTGCAAGGACCATCAGGAACTGCTGCCGTGATAAAGACATACTTGCGAGGGTAGGCGGTGACGAGTTCGGCATTATTATGCCCCTGACAGACAATGCCGAAGCGCACGAGCTTCTGGACAGCATCAAGAGCGCATGCGTCAGCTTCAATGGTAACAACGGACCCAAGTCTCCGGAGATAAACATCTCAATGGGGTATGCAACGATATCAGATGAACTTGAGCTCGCAGAAGAGGCACTCAAGACAGCCAACGAATATATGAGGAACAGGAAACTCTTCTCTCAGCAAAGCTCATACAGCGACATAATCAACTCAATAATGACTACGGTGTACGAAAAGTCACAGGAGACCGAAAGGCACGCTGAACGCCTTGCCGAACTCTCCACAAGAGTGGGGAGGATGCTCAATCTTATGGAAAAGGACCTCGGCGAGCTGCAGCTGCTTGGGATGCTGCACGACATAGGCAAAATAGGGATAGATGACAAAATACTGAACAAGCCCGGGAAGCTCACCGAAGAGGAATGGGCCATAATGAAGAGGCACCCCGAGATCGGATACAGGATCGCCAGGGCTTCCCACAAACTGGCCAGGATAGCCGACTACATCCTGACGCACCACGAAAGGTGGGACGGTGCCGGATATCCCAAGGGGCTCAAGGGTGAGGACATTCCCCTGCTTTCAAGGATACTTGCAGTCGCAGACGCATACGACGCAATGACGGAGGACAGGGTCTACCGAAAAGCCATGTCCAAGGAACAGGCGGTCGAAGAGATCAGACGAAATGCAGGGACCCAGTTTGACCCCCTGATCGCGAATATTTTTATTGAAACCATACTCGAAGAGGTAAAATAGCTTTTCTTATTCCTTTCCAAGTACTTTTGCAGATGTTGATCTTTTTTCTTCTATTTGACCCGGACTGAACTGATGTGGTATCTGACTGGGGGCACAGCCGTCTCCCAAGGTCTGTGGTATGCAAGGAGAATGTCTGACCTGCCCGGAGCGGCCGCATTGAACTTCCATATTTCATGGCCCGAACGGCCTTTCGCATGACCGCCAACTTCATCTTTTTCCTCCGGCCCTTCCACCATTTTTTCTTTGAAGGCAAGTATACTTTCCCTGCCTTTTCCCAACAGAGTCCATGAGTATCCTGTCGAGGGATTGGAGGGCAGCCTCAGTGAGTATTCATGTCCGGCAGATGTCTTTTCGAATCCGGCTGTCAGGGTCAGCCCTCCCCTTTCGGGGCAGCGCAGCCCCTCTGCGCGGACTGTCTGAGAATCCGGCATTGTAAGGCGTATCGCAAAAGAGCTCCCTGGAATGATGCCTGAAACAATAAATTTGCCGTCACGTCCAGAAACAGCCCGTTTCAAAACTTTCCCGTCCCAGATATTTACTTTTACACCAGAGGCCGAAGAACCGTTAAGGCCTGAAACAAAACCTTCAATTCTGCCATCCGGGGTCTCTGCTCCTACAGC
>DCEE01000002.1 GCA_002316795.1 Synergistaceae bacterium UBA1037 | reverse complement strand
GCGGTAACTCCCATCCAGCCGATGCTCTCCGAGGTCATTCCGAACGATGACGGGACTTTTGTGGTAGGAAACCGGATAAGCAGGATAAGGTACAGGTTCGTCGACATGATCGACGGCGTTATTCACGAGGAATCAAAAGCTGTCTTCCTCCAAAGGAATTACAGGAGCTCCGATGAAGAATGGTCCCTTGATTCTATATATGAATTCCGCCACCTATTTCTTCTCCCCGAGCCCCTTAACGGAAGGATCCTGACTGTATTCGTCGAGGCCTACGATAATAAGGGCGAGGAGATAGACGGGACTTCTGAAGCCTTTTACCTCCATATCAGGTAATCCAAAGCAAGATCCTAAAGAAAGCATCATCGTTGTATAATGTCCCGGTCTGCTTCTCATGAATGAAAGGATTGATAGTAAATCACCCAGCCTGCTGATCCGGCAAAAAGACAAATGCTGATAGATCAGGAGAAGATACCAAAGCTCCTGATCCATTTTGCGTTCCCTGCCATGATCGGAATGATAGCCGGAGCTATCTACAACATCGTTGACCGCATCTTCGTGGGAAGATACGTGGGAACCGATGGACTTGCAGCCATCACCCTCTCTTTTCCGGTAATGCTGCTCATGTTCTCTTTCTCTCTCCTCATAGGAGTAGGCGGATCGTCAAGGGTGGCCATCTTGAGAGGAGCAAGGAAACAGCGGCCCGCTGAACAGGCCCTCGCACACACACTGACGCTTCTTGCTGCAGTGGGCTTTGCGGGGATGGGACTCAGCATATTCGGTGTCGACTTTCTCCTGAGGCTTTCGGGTGCCGGTGAAGAAATATTGCCCCTCGCAAGGAATTATCTTCGTATCATCCTCATTGGAGGCCCTATGGCCCTTATGGGGCATGGCATAAATTCCCTCATCAGGGCATGCGGGGATCCACGATATGCAATGGGGACACAGATACTCGGTGCTTTCTCGAATATTCTGCTTGATGCGCTTTTCATAGTGAAAATGGGGATGGGCGTAGAAGGTGCGGCTTTGGGTACGGTGCTTGCACAGGGCGCGGCCGCCGTCTGCGGCATCTGGTTTTTCTATTCCGGCTCAAGCCCGGTCAGGATAAGGCTCAGTTTCCTGTTCAGGCTGAGGACGAAGGTAATCAAAAAGATCTGTGCCGTAGGGAGCTCTCCCTTCATTACGGAACTCTCCTTCGTGTTCTACATGACGCTGATGAACAATATGGTGAGGAAATACGGCGGAGATATCGGGCTTTCAGCAATGGGCGTCTTTCTGAGCCTTGACTCTATTCTTTTCCTCCCGGCTCTTGCTATCGGAGAAGCTGTACAGCCGGTCATAGGGTACAATTACGGGGCAGGAAAGCCGGACAGGGTCATCGGCGCCATAAAATATGCAGTCTACATGGTCACATCCTTATATCTTCTGAGTTTTGTCGTTGCTGAGACCTTTGCCCGGGAGATGATCCTGCTCTTCAATAATGATCCGGAGCTGCTGGCTATTGGAGTCCCGGGAATGAGGATAGGCTATATAGGCATTGTATTCATGGGTGTGACCATAGTGACCAATTCGGCTCTTCTCGGCCTGGGCAGGGCGAAGGAGGCAATAACCCTGTCCGTATTTCGGCATGCCGTCTTCCTCTTCCTTCCCCTTATCATCCTGCCCAGGTACTTTGGCCTTTGGGGGGTGTGGATGTCTTTTCCTGTAGGCGACATCTTTGGCTGCTTCATCGCAGCGTTCTTTCTGAAAAGGCTGTTCAAATGGCTTGGGGGAGATTCAGCCCTCTTTATCGAATAAAGTTTTCGGCTGACTTTTTTCCTGCGCCCTTTTAAGCGTCAGGGGGGATATCCCCGTCGCAATGAACGATACCCTCTCTGCAAGGTTCAGCACGTGATCGGAGATACGGGAGAGATGTCTCAATGTCAGTATCACGGTGCAGAAAAGTCTCATCCTGTCGTTTTCGCAGGCCTTTTCAGAGGCAATGATCTTGTCAAGCATCGAAACAGCGTTGCTCCTCGTCTCCTTTATCAACTTTCTTCTCTCTCTTGCGGTACATATGACTGTTTCGTCCTCTCCGGCGAAGGCTTGCATGACTTCCCCGATCATTTTTATATTTTCTTCTGCCATTTTTTCAACAAAAGGTATCATCTCTTCGGGAAAAGTTATGCCTTCAGGGAGATCCCTTACGTTCATCGCGATATTGACCGACTGGTCTCCTATCCTTTCAAGGTCTACTATGATCTTCATGACAGAATAGACGAAACGAAGATCCTCGCGCATCGGCTGCCTCATCGCAATCGAATAGAGGCATTCCTGATCGATCTGCTCTTCTTTTTCATCTATCAGGTCGTCTCCCTCAATAACTTTTTCAGCCAGTACGGCATCTCCCGACCTAAGCGCGCCGACCGCCGTTTCAATTGAGGCTGCAGCGATCTGTGACATCTCTTCAAGAAGAGTCCGAAGTCTCTCTTTATCCGCGGCGTATAGATATCTTTGGAGACTGCTCTGCTTTTTATCTTCTCCGTTGTTTTCCGACATCCATCTCATCCCCTTCATAAGTGTACTCTCAGCAGGGACCTTGAGTTTCGGGCATTTTGTATAACTCTTCGTCTTCCGCCAGGATCTTTGACATTCCAAGGAAACCCTGCATCAAAGATATCACCCTTATTGCTTTGGAAATGTTTCTCCCGTAAGAATAATTGCCGGTAAGTCCGTCTCTTATCTTCCTGCATAGTTCTCCGTATTCTTTTTCCAGTTCTCCGGTCTTCTCTATCAGTCCCTTTTCTCCTATCACAAAGGCTCTCAGGCTTGTACGCATTATCTTTCCTGAGAGAGCGGTCCATTCGTTCCAAAGCTTTGCTCCCGCCCTTTCCCTTAGCGTCAAGCATGCGGCTTCATCCGAAAGTATTTCGCTGATCTCCCCGCAAAGAGTCTTCGACATTGAACGAAGTATGGACATCGTTCTGCTCACCGATGCAAATTTTTCCTGAAGTTTCGGCCCTTCTCCGCCGGCCTGTATCCTGTAGGAGTAGTCCTGACATGATCTGCTGAGTTCCTCTATCGCGTTAGGCAGTTTATAAAAAAGTTCCCTGTCCCTCTCTGAGGGTATCATCAGCATCTGCATATATGCTTCAATACAGTTTGAAAGCCTGGCCATCTCTCTAGACAGGAGCAACACCGCGACAGTCGGGACCGAAAGCAGCTCTTCCTCGATATACATAGGCTGCTCCAATTCTCCGGAGGCCGTGACAAGTCGTGTTGACAGAGTGCTGAGCAATGGAGAAAAAGGCAGTATGATCGCTATGTTGAACAGGGCGATCAATATCTGGCCATAAACAAGTTCCTGGACTACATCAAGGCCTGTCCCGCTTAACAGCCTGTGAGCGGAAGGGACCAAAAAAGCAAACGCGGCCGTGCCGGTCAGATAGTAGACGGAAGAACAAAAACCAAGCCTTCTTGCGCTCAGTCTTCCCCCAAATCCTGAGGCAACTGCGATGAGGGACGACCCAAGATGGGCTCCGAGTGCGACCGGCAGGGCTGATGCTGCGGGAAGGGCGTCAGAAAGGGCCATTGCTATCCCAAGTCCGATTATCGCAGATCTGCTTTGAAAGACTGCCGCAAACGTGAAGGCAGCGGTTCCGATGGTTAAAGGAGAAGATGACCACGACAGCACGGTATCCCTGAACATTGCGTCCTCGAAAAGTGATACTGCCCCCATCTTCAGAAACATCATACCGAGGAAAATGATTGTTATGCTCTTCATAACTCCTCCAAAGAGGCGGGCCTTCCTGTTCCTCATTTTGCTGAGGAAAAAGGCCCCTGCAAACAGGATCGGGGCATAGTCAAATATATTGAGGCTGAGAAAGATCGAGACCAGTGTCCCTCCAAGACTTGCCCCCATGACCATCAAAAGCGAACCGGCAAGAGAAAGTATTCCGGCATCGACAAAACCCACCCCGAAAGATATCGCGATGGCGCTGCTTTGCGCCACAGCAGCCAGGAGGACTCCGAGCAAGAAGGAACCGGTCCCGCTCCCGCTCAGCTTCTCTATGCCCTCCCTCAGGCTTCCGCTTATATCATGCTTGAAGAAACGGGCACTTTCCTGTGCTCCATAGAGGAAGAGCGCGAGGCCGCCTATTATGTTCACGATACTGTCGCTAATTTCCGTCTCACTCACCTCCGGCCATAAGACCTGCCTCTTCTGCCCGGCCTTTTTTTACATGCTCAACAAAACACCGTGCCTGAGGCCCCTGTCGCTTACAACTATCTCGCTGCATCCGCAAAACTGGATAGCATATCTGATGACGCATGCTCCGGCCAGTATAATGTCGGCTCTTTCCGGATCTAAGCCTTTTATCTTCCTTCTTTCATCACCGGTCTTGGTCGAGTATTCCCCTATCTGCCTGTTTATCTCTTCCTCTGACAGTATCGTTCCGTGCACTTCTGTCGGATCATACCTCTCCATTCTCCTGAATACGGAGGCCATGGCGGTCACATTTCCTCCGATGCCTACGGCCATCTCCGCCCTGAATGGGGGTTTCGTTAAGGCGAACAGCTCTTTTAATTCATCCTCCGCATTCATCAGGTCTTCCTGTGACACGATATCTTTTGAGAAATACTTTTCCGTGAGCGTAAGTGCTCCCGTTTTCAGGCTCGACCGGGAGACGATCTGCCCTTCACGCGCAAAGACCAGTTCGGTGCTTCCCCCGCCTGTGTCGATCATACAACAGTTTTTGACATTGCCGGGATCGAAGCCTGAGAGGGCACCCCAAAACGAGAGGGTCGCCTCATCCTCCCCCGAAAGCACCTCTGTCTCAACCCCGGCATGTTCCCAGATCCTGCGCATAAAATCCGCTGCGTTCAAAGCTGTCCGGAGTGCCATCGTTCCGACGATCCGTATTTCTCCGGCTCCGCTCTTTTTTGCGTCCAGGACAAATTCCTCTGCGGTCTCTGCGCTTCTTAGAAGTGCCTGCGGACTGATCCGCCCCGTTTTACTGAGCCCCTCCCCCAGCCTCGTTATCTTTACCATGTCTTTAAGGATTATGGGCTTATCATTGCTACAAACCTCTGCGAGCAGGTACTTGACCGAATTTGTGCCGATATCAATGACCGCTTTGATCATTATATTTCCCCTTCTTGAATTTCACTCTGGCAACACACTAAATTGATTATAACCTCATGCAAATCAAGCCGCAATAAAGCTATTTTATGCCATTTTGTCATCAATGCTGTAGAATTATGTGCGTATCTGCCTCAACGGGGAGGAACTACACATGCAGACAGAAAAGGTTCTACGGATAATAAGCCATACAGACCTGGACGGAGTCGTATCTGCAGCTCTCGCCTGGCATGCCGGAAGGTCGTCGGGGCTGCCTATAAAGGTCTCGCTTATGGGTTACGGTGAGGTGGACAATGCCATTCTTGAATCGCTTGATTCCGGACAAAGGCTGGTCGTTCTGGATCTTTTCTGTCAAAGGGACCGCACAGTCGATGATATTGACAGGCTTTTCCCCGGGGGTGGCTCTCCCTTTATATTCGACCATCACAAAAGCACTTTTGACAGGTACAGCAACAGAAAATGGGCTGTAGTGGACACCGGATGCTGCGCGGCAATGGTCTACCGGAACTGGCTCATCAAGCAGGATCTCGATGCAGGGACCAGAAAGATCGTTGACGACATGGGACCTCTGGTGAATATTACCAACGACCGGGATCTCTGGCTTGGTGAGATACCCGAAAGCCGTCTCTGGCAGGGACTCGTTACGATTTGCGGACCATGGGGCGTACTGATGAGACTTGTTTCGGATCCTTCTGCCAAACTGACGGAAGGAGAGCGGAACGCCGCTCAGGATTTTGTGGACCGCCAGGAAGCAAGATTTGAACTGGCAAAGACAAAAATATCAAGGATAGGGGATGACCTTTCCTTTGTCGGTGACGGGCTTCTCGAATTCGGCGACGTTTCCGACTTCTGCGGATTGATACTGGACAGAGAACCTAACCCCACAAAAATTGCTGCAGTTTCAGCAAAGAGGATGGGGGGCGACTGGGCTCTTTCTCTTCGAAGCCGTGACGGACTTGCCGGTAAGATCGTTGCCTTGCTTAAGGACGGCAGCAAGATACGGGGAGGCGGCCACGAAGACGCAGCCGCGCTCTATTTCCCCTCCAACTACAGTGAGGATCAGATACGGGAGACGGTACTGGCTGCCATCAGGCAGGAGAGAGAAGGGTCCGAGACCCCAAATGTCACACTGGGGGACCTGTTCAAAGGGCTGGATAAAATTTGAGATCTATAGCATTCCTCTACGCTTCTGAAGGGACCGGACACAAGGCCGCCGCCGAAAATCTGAGAGAGTGGCACCTTGGGCGGTCACGCGAAAATACGGCGATCTGCATGGATGTGCTTGAAGTGCTGCCTTTTTGGCTGCGAGGTACTGTATCTATGGGATATCTTCTTATAGCGCGGCACGCTCCATCGATCTGGGGCAGATTTTACTGGGGATCGGACAAGCCCTCCTTCCAGGCATCGATTTTCGACCATATACATTCGATTTTATGCAAAATATACCTCCCGGGCATCGAAGAGATTGTATCTTCCTCCGGAGCTGAGGCTGTTGTCTTCACTCATTACTTCGGAGCCTCGGTTTTTGCGGCAAGGAACCGCCTAAAGATACCGGTGTACTACGTAAATACTGACTTTATCACCCACAGGTTCCAGAGAAGCGACCTTTTTTCCGCCTCATTTGCAGCGAGTGAGGCCGCGCTTGAACAGTATCGGGCAGACGGCATAAACAATGTTTTCAACACTGGAATACCGGTCTCAAGAAAATATAGCTCTCCTATATCAAAAATTACTGCGAGGGACCGGCTCGGACTCGATCAATCGAAAAAGACCGTCCTGGTCACTGGAGGGGGGATCGGTGCGGGACCTGTTATCGATGTAACAAGATCACTTGCCGCAGAAAAGGAGCTCCAGACCCTCGTGATATGCGGAAATAATCTTCGTCTGTATAAAAAACTTACTTCAGTGTACAGCGGATGTCAGAACGTCAGGATCGTCCCCTTCGTGGACAACATGCCCGAATACTACCGGGCTTCCGACCTTGCCGTGATGAAACCGGGAGGGCTGTCGCTATCCGAGGCTCTTTCCGCGGAGCTCCCGCTGCTTTTGATGGAGCCTATTCCCGGTCAGGAGCAGCTCAACATGGATCTGCTCTGCGCAGGCAGCGCGGCAAGATGCCTGAAAGACTGCAGCAAGGCGGCAGAAGAGGCACTGGAGATGCTGGAAAACAAGAGTGTTATGGATGGCCTGACCAAAGGTACGAAAAAGTTTTCCAGGCCCCGTGCCGCTGAGGAGATACTTGAGATAATAACGGGGCACTGATGGCGCATCATAAAGGTTTGCTTTAATAATACAGATGGGAGACGGAGCAATAGACATACGCCGCCTCCCATTTTTCATTTATTTTGGAGCTTGTCGTTATTTGCTCTTGGGTGCGAACTGCTTACGGAACTCATCCATAAGATCTTTGCCCATGTTGGCTTCGAGCTTCACCCAGCTTTTTGAAATGGCCGCCTGGATCGGTGCAAGTTCTTTGTCTGTGTATGTGTAGACCTTTATGCCCTTTTTCCTCATCAGATCCATGTAACGTGCGTCGTCTTTCTTCGCCTGATCGATGGACTTTGCCGCTACCTTGGTAACAGCGTCAAAGATGATCTTCTGATCGGCCGGCTTCAGTTTGCCCCATGTCTTCTGGCTCATGAGGTATGATTCGTTTTCAAGCGAGTAGTTCGTCTGGTACCAGTATTTCATGGCATCCTTGAGCACCGTGTATGCAAGTGCCGGCGGTATGGAGGAGACTGCGTCGCAGACTCCGGTCTGCATTGCCTGGAAGATGTCAGCATAGGGAAGCGATATCGTCTTGTATCCCATTGCCTCTACACCGGTCTTGTAAACATCCATGAAAGGCACCCTGGTGAGAACGCCCTTATTGACTGTGGGGTTGAGGGGGTCTCTTACCGGTTTCGTGCTTCCTATCCCGATCATGCCTTCAACGTTGAAGCCAAGGAACTTGACTCCGAGTCTTGTATGGAATTCGTCCATTTTCTTTGCCATCCATCCGTTGGGCTTGAAAGCCTTCTTTATGCCGTCGTAGCCTGTTACAAAACCGTTGATGTAGACAAGTTCCATCCTCGGGTCAAACTGGCTGGGTACAGAAATGAGGGCCATGTCGATGGTACCGCGGATGAGCTCTTCATATACAAGGGTATAGTCTCCGAGCTGGTTTGCGGGGAAAATTTTGATGTCGATGCGTCCGTTGCTCTTCGCGGCAACTTCCTTCGCAACTTCTTTCATGAATCCCGTCGCAGTATGATCGGGCGGGAACTGACCGGCAAAACGCAGGTTCACTTCTGCTGCCGATGCTGCCGATGCCATTGCGACCAGTACCATCATCACTGCTAGTACAAGTGCAAACTTTTTGGTGCTTTTCATGGTATATGCTCTCCTCTCAAGTTTTGGTTCTTTTTTCACAGCCTAGCATGGCTGATATTTTTTATCGTTTGTAAATTAATTCACTTAATTTCAATAATTTGGAGAAATAAAATTATTACTATGTCTTCTTCTGTAAATCAGAAATTTTCTTTTTGACTTTAGTTTTATTGAAACAAAAGATATATCAGTTTGAATGTCTTGTCAAGGTAAGACTATTTATCATAAGGTTTAACACTATGGTTTATTCGATTAATATTTTTGAATACCTGATCCAACATCAGTCCGCAAAACACATTTCTTCGCTCTGTAACAGGATGTAAAGCTGTTCTTGCTTTTGTTTGCAAATTATCCTCAGGTAAAAATAAGCAATTGTTGCAATAAAAATATCACGTCCCAGTATGAGGGGCGTGATATTTCAATTTTAATTATTCTCGTACGCTGCTCTCCGTTTTACTATTCGAGAGGGGGAAGCGGTCCTACCTCATCCTCTTTGGTAAATTCGCTACTGGGATCGAAACGCCTTCTGAAAGACTCGAATTTACTCTTAATATCTTCCATCATAAGCGTCGCCCAGAGGGGATCAGGCCATTTTTTCCTGTGAGCGGTGGTAGAAAGGCATGCGCACATCATCGCGCCAAAATAAAGATAGGCGTCGTTGAAGGCCAGTGCCGCACCGAAAAATATGAAACAGAGAGAGGCAAAAAGATCTTTGTAAAAATACACATTATCGCTTCC
>DCEE01000033.1:1914-10923 GCA_002316795.1 Synergistaceae bacterium UBA1037 | reverse complement strand
GTCGCATTCGCTTCAGCAAAACCTGCTGTGGTCAACATTGACCTTGTTGGAAAAAACAAGAAAAGAGCTGCCAGCGGCTCTAAGGACATGGCACTCAACGTTAAAATAACGGGAAAAGGCAACGTAACAGCGCTGGTCCTCACAGATAATTCCGGGAAAGGCTGGGATACTCTTGCCAGCAACAACGGAAGATGGCTTATCGGCGTAAGAGAGGGCAACAAAGTACTCAACCAGAAAAACGGGACCGTGCGCATTCCCGTTAACGGCACAAAGACATACCAGCTGCTGATGCAGGACAACGGTACGCTTGCGAAGAAAAACGGCAAGCTGAAGCTCATTGTTACATGGGGCGACGGACAAGTAACAGAATCGTCACTGAACTGGTAAGTACAAAAGTCCATCTGAAACTCCAATAAAAAAGACTGGCCTTCTGGAGATCATATCTTCTGAAGGCCGGCCCTTAATATCAGGATCTTAGTTCTATAAAATTCATGACAGCATATTGTTTTTTTGTTATTTTGCTACTGATCGAGACCTGCCCTGAAAGCCTTGATATTCAGGTCCAACAGTTTTGGAGGGATCAGCTCTTTCAGGACTGATTCCCAGTCTATGTCCTCAAGCCCCATTGCCTTGACAAGCGCACCAAGCAAAACTATGTTCTGGGCCTTGATGTTGCCAAGGTCTTCCGCTATCTTTCCTGCGTTGAAGACCTTGAAGTTTGGTACTTCCTTCTGAAGTTTTTCGACGACTTCATCAGGATATTTAGCAGCACCTGTAAGCACAGGCAGTGAGTATATCTCAAAATTATTGACTACGAGCCTGCCGCCCTTTTTGAGGTATTTAAGCCAGCGTACCGCCTCTACCTTTTCGAATGCAACAAGGACATCCGCTTCGCCTTCGGGAACTACAGGAGAGGAGACCTCGGTCCCAAACCTGACATGTGTGGTAACGCTTCCTCCGCGCTGTGACATTCCATGGATCTCTGACATCTTGACGTCATAACCCTTTCGGACCAGCCCTTCTGAGAGTATCTTAGAGGCAAGTATGGTCCCCTGTCCGCCGACTCCTACGAGAAGGATGCTTTTTGTATCATTCTTCTTCATGGTCCTATACCTCCCTCGATATGGCCTTTTTGGGGCATATCTGCAAGCAGATCCCGCAGCCGTTGCAGGAAGCGCGGTCAATGAAAACGATCCCGTCCCTGAAGTTGAGGGCAGGGCATCCGGCTTTCATGCACATTTTGCACTTGACACATTTTTCCTGGTCGATCACGCACTTCATGTTTGCCCGAGCCTTGATGACATCCTTTATTAGGGCACAGGGAGACGTCGTGATGATCACAAATGGTTCTGTGGACTCATATCCAGCCTTGACGGCCTCTTTCGTTTCTGTAAGGTCGTACGGATCTATGAGACGAACGTTCTCTTCCTTTACGCCGCATGCCACGCAAAGAGATTTAAGATCTACCTGATGAGTATCCTCGCCCATCAATGTGCGTCCCGTTCCCGGGTTTTCCTGATGTCCGGTCATCGCCGTTATCCTGTTGTCAAGTATGTTGATCACTATAGGGGCTTTGTTGACGACAGCATCGATCAGACCCGTTATTCCCGAATGGAAGAAGGTAGAGTCTCCGATGACCGCGAAGACCTTCTCTTTTCTGCCGGCTTTTTCTACCGCCTTGCTGAACCCCACACCGCCGGAAACGCTGGCTCCCATACAGATGACAGAGTCGGTAACACTCAAAGGAGGCACTATTCCAAGCGTATAGCAGCCGATGTCTCCTGTTACAACAACATCTTTATATTTTCCGACCTCATAGAAAAATCCCCTGTGGGTACATCCAGCGCAAAGAACAGGCGGACGCGGGGGAACTTCTGCGTCAATGGCATAGCCTCCCTGATCTTCGCTGCCGGGAAAGAAAGCTCTTCTTATTATTTCCGGAGTCAGTTCGTCCACCCATGGGAGCTTTTCTCTGCCGGTACACTGTATTCCCATGATCTTAACGAAGTCTTCGATGTAGGGCTCATTTTCCTCTATCACATAAATAGTATCGACCATACCTGCAAATTTCCTTATAAGTTTTTCGGGCAGCGGCCATGTAAAACCAAGCTTCAGATATGATACTTCATCTCCGAATACTTCTTTTGCATGGTTGTAAGAAATTCCGCTTGTTATTATTCCTACCTTACCGGATGCACTCTCTATCCTGTTAAGCGTGGTAGTTTCGCTGAATTCCTTCAGCGCTTCGATCCTGTCTTCCATTATGTATTTGCGTTTCTTTGCCGATGCAGGCGCCATAACATATTTGGAGACATCCTTTGTGTATGCTCTTACAGGGACTTCTTTTCTGGGAGATGTTTTGACAAGTGTCTTGCTGTGGCAGATCCTTGTCGTGACCCTGAAAAGCACAGGGGTATCAAACTTTTCAGAAATGTCGAAGGCCTCTTTGACAAAGTCAAGACACTCCTGGCTGTCAGATGGTTCAAGCATCGCCAGTTTGGCGTGTGAGGCGTAATACCTGTTGTCCTGCTCGTTCTGAGAACTGAACAGTCCGGGGTCATCCGCGGTGACGACCACAAGGCCCCCGTTGACTCCTGTGTAAGCGAGCGTGAAGAGAGGATCAGCAGCAACGTTGAGTCCGACATGTTTCATTGCAGCAAGGGCTCTTCCTCCGGCCATGGAAGCTCCGGCAGCGACTTCAAGCGCGACTTTCTCGTTTGTTGACCATTCTGAATATACATCTTTGTAAGTTGACAAGTTCTCTAGGATCTCAGTGGAAGGTGTTCCCGGGTATGCGGCTGCCACATGCAGCCCTGCTTCCCAGGCGCCCTGGGCTATTGCTTCGTTGCCTGTCATGATTTTCTTCATCAGTTTGCCCCCTTTTTAAAAATCCCGGCCCCGGCTTTTTTGGCCGAAGTCGGGATCATAAACATGCTAAAAAAATCGGATCAACAAGGTATTTCTATTCTCCCTTTTCTGCAGGCCTTTCTTCAAGGACCCATTCGGCAACATCTATCTTTGCAAGACCGGTAAAAATATACAGAAGCGAGATGGCCAGGAATGCCTTTTCCCTCAGGACCACAAAAGAGATGAGAAGTATCCCAACAACGCCGTAGAGCTTGACTTTGTTAACATTATCCTTTTTCATCTTCTTCGCGTTGCAGTAAGGAACTGAGCTTACCATCAGAGCGCCTATGAAGAACATTATCGCTATCGCAGCCAGTGGTGTAAGCGGCACTTTGGCGATCACAAAGGCAGCAAGGGTCAGTCCGCCCGCAGGGATCGGAAGGCCCTGGAAAGGTCCCGAAGGCACGTGCATCACGTTGAAACGGGCCAGCCTGAGTACTCCGCAGAGAGCAAAGAATGATGATGCCACCGCACCCCATACTCCGCCTTCTATTCCTATATAAGCCGCGTAGATAAGGAATGCGGGAGCGACACCAAAGCTTATCGCGTCAGCCAGGCTGTCGAGTTCTTCTCCAAAAACACTGCTTCCTCCCAGACTCCTCGCCACTCTTCCGTCCATTACATCGAAAAATACCGCAAAGCATATAAGTACCGCTGCCGGCACAAAGTGCTGATGGTATGTCATTATCAGTGAAGCCACTCCGCAGAATACGCTTCCGCTGGTTATCATGTTGGGAATGATCTTGCTGATCGGTATGTTCCTTATCTTCCTGTCGCGTTTTCTCATTCTTTTACCACTCCGATCACCGTCTCACCGGCCACTACCCTGCTGTTGAGTCCAACTGCTGGTTTAACGGCCTGAGGCAGGTAAATATCGACTTTTGAGCCAAGTTTAATCATACCATAACGCTGGCCCCTGTCCAGTCTGTCCCCCTTATTTACCCTGCAGACTATTCTTCTCGCAAGTATGCCGGCTATCTGAACAAGCAGAAAGCGTCCGTTTTCCGACTGGGCACCCACGTAGAACCGCTCGTTTATCTCCGATGCTTTCGGAGCTATGGCAAACCATTTCTTGCCCGGAACATATCTTACATACTCCACTTTTCCGGCAGCCGGGAAACGGTTGACGTGAACATCAAGTCCGTTCATGAAGATGCCTATCTTTACAGTCCTGCCGGTATATTCGTGATCAACTTCCTCGATCTCCACGACCTTGCCGTCAGCAGGGCTCACCCAGCCCGACGGAGCCTCCGGGATCCTCTCGGGGTCACGGTAAAACCATAAAGCAAGCATCATGGGAAAGGCAAGCACGACAGATATCCATGGTGATATGAGCCCTCCGCCGATCACCATGAACGCCAGTCCGAATATAGTCGGGAGACCGTCGCGCGCCAGCTTCAATCGAGTTCTACCTCTTCATCGGTCCTCACTATGCTTACATCAGCCACGGAGTCGCCTTCGTCAAGCCTTACGACCTTATATCCCGTTGCCGTACGGCTGAGGCTTGATATCTCGTTTGTATTGATGCGTACCATGCGGCCCTTTCCGCTTATGACGACTATCTCCTGATCGTCCGCAACTCCCCACGCGCCGACGAGCTTGCCCGTCTTATCCGAAAGCTTCATGGCCCTGACGCCATATCCGGCACGGTGGTGCTGTGTGAACTCGGAGTAGTTGGTCCTCTTGCCTATACCGAAATCGCTGATGAAGAAGACCTGGCGCCCTTCCGTCACAACGTCGCATCCGACTACGCAGTCTCCGTCGTCAAGCTTCATTCCGCGTACACCCTGGGCCTGCCTTCCAAGCGGGCGGAACTCTTCTTCGGCGACCCTCAGCGTCTGTCCCATCGATGTGGTAAGCAGGAGTTCGTCCTTTCCGCCGGTCACACGGACTCTGGCGATATTGTCATCCGGAGCCAGGGTTAGTACCCTTCGGCCGGCCCTCGTGAGGCCGTCCAGCTCTTCGACAGGCAAGCGTTTCGCAGTTCCCTTGCAGGTAACGAAGAAGACATATTTCGCCCCGTCAAGGTTGCTGTCCTTGATCGCAACAACGCGTTCGTCCTTGTCAAGGGTCACTATGGTCCCAACAAGTTTCCCCTTGCCTGTTTTTGGTTCCGGCAGGATATAGCCTTTTATTCCGAATACCCTTCCCTTGCTGGTAAAGAGGTACAGCGTCCTGTGAGTGTTCGTGATCGTCAGCAGTGCGATCTCGTCTTCCGCCTTCGTAGAAACACCCTTAACACCCTTTCCACCCCTTGACTGGACTCTGTAGTCCTGCAGCGGCATCCGCCTGATATAGCCGTCCCTGCTCAGGGCTACGACTATCTCCTCTTCCGGGATCAGATCCTCTTCGGAGACCTCTTCGGCAGAGTTTTCTATGTCTGTTCTCCTCTTGTCGGAGTACTGCCTGCGTACTTCCATAAGTTCGTCCTTTACTACGGAATCAAGGATGATCGGGCTGCCAAGTATGCTCCTGTAGCGTTCGATGTCCATGATAAGCTGCGCCATCTCACTGTCGAGCTTTTCTCTCTCAAGTCCTGTCAGCCTCTGCAGGCGCATGTCAAGGATCGCCTGGGCCTGGATCTCGGTGAAATCAAGCCTTTCCATCAGGCTGTTTCTCGCAGTAGCGGCGTTGTCCGATCCCCTGATGATCCTTATGACTTCGTCTATGGCGTCAAGGGCCCTTAAGAGTCCCTCGATTATGTGAGCCCTGTCTTCTGCCTTGCGGAGCCTGAACTCCGTCCTTCTCCGGACGACAGTTCTGCGGTGGTCAAGAAAAACAAAGACCATATCTTTGAGGGGAAGTTCTTTTGTCTCTCCGTCTACGATCGCCAGGTTGATAACTCCGAAGGTGCTCTGGAGCTGCGTTCTTGTATACAGCTGGCGCAGGACGAGGTTGGGGTCGGCATCGCGCTGAAGTTCAACGACTATCCTCATTCCCTCTCTGTCAGACTCGTCCCTGAGGTCCGATATGCCGTCTATCATTCCGCTCTGTACGCATTTGGCTATCGTCTCGATAAAATTTGTCTTGTTGACCATGTAGGGAATTTCTGAGATCACTATGTTCTCTTTGCCCTTGCGGGTCTCTTCGACATCCACACGGCCTCTTACTATAAGCCTTCCCCTTCCGGTCCTGTATGAATCTATTATGCCTTCGCGCCCGACTATTATTCCGCCTGTCGGGAAGTCCGGCCCAGGCATCAAGGCCATCAGCTCCCCGAGCTCCATGTCAGGGTCATCCAGCAGGGCACAGCATACATCAACAGCCTCTCCCAGATTGTGGGGAGGCATGTTGGTCGCCATTCCGACTGCTATCCCCGTACTGCCGTTTACAAGGAGGTTTGGGATACTCGAAGGAAGGACCAGCGGTTCGACAAGTGATTCATCAAAATTGGGGCCCCATTCTACAGTCTCTTCGTTGATATCCGAAAGCATTTCTTCTCCGAGAGAGTGCAGCCTGGCTTCAGTGTAGCGCATTGCCGCGGGGGGATCTCCGTCTATGGAACCGAAGTTGCCCTGCCCATCCACCAGGGGATACCTCATGCTGAAGTCCTGAGACAGCCTAGCCATCGTATCGTAGATGGCAGAATCTCCGTGAGGGTGGAATTTTCCCATAGTCTCTCCGACTATACGTGCAGATTTTTTGAATGCCTGGTTATGCCTTACGCCCAGTTCCAGCATAGCGTAAAGCACCCTTCTCTGGACCGGTTTGAGTCCGTCCCTTGCGTCCGGCAGCGCCCTTCCGACTATGACGCTCATAGCGTAATTCAGATAGCTCTGTTTTATCTCCTCTTCCAACGGAAGGGTTATCACCTTGTTGACTTCGAATATACTCGCCTGTTTATTTTTGTGATCCACTTTCACGCCCCCGAACTTCTTAACCATATGACAAGCGGCGGTGTTTCCGCCGCTTTATCTTAAAGACCATTCTATTTTACCACCAGACGGGGACCTTTTCACCACTTGTTGGAATGCAGCGAATGTGGGTCTATCCCTTTGTGAGGATCTTTAGTTTCAAGTGCCCGGCCTATCGCGGCAATTCCCATGAGCGCTATCCCGGCGGGAACGTTCAGAAGCGACTTTAGTCTTCCTTCAAGGTCGTTGTCTCCGCGCTTCGCACCCAGCCACACCGAGCCGAATCCAAGGGCATTGGCAGAAAGAAGGATATTCTGCATTGCTGCCGAACAGTCCTCCTCCCAGTACCTCAAAACCTTGCCCTCACGCTCCGTTTCGGAACAGACGACTATCGCCAGTGCGGCTGTTTTCAGCATCTTTCCGTAAGGGTGCAGATCTGCCATGCTGTCCAGCGTCTCCCTGCTGTCCACGACCACAAAATGCCACGGATGGTAGTTATTTGCGCTGGGTGCGGCACATGCGCACTCCAAAATAGTCTTCAGAGAAGCGTTGTCAACTTTTACTGACGGATCGAACCTCCGGAGGCTTCTCCTGCTGAGGATATTGTCTATCGCTTCCCGGCTTATCCGATTCATCGGAACTCAGGCTCCGGTCAATGGCTGTTGTTTGTCGGTTTTACCGGGTCTATCGACCTTCCGAGTACAGGTGATGAAAGGACTATCGCCGTGGTAGTCATTCCGCAGCTTCCCATCTGGCTTATGACGTCTTCGAGATGCCCCACCGAAGATACTACGACTTTGAGGATTACTCCGTCGCTTCCTGTAAGGTGGTGGCATTCAAGGACCTCCGGTATCGCCCTGGCAAGCTCATCCGACTGGTTGAGCAGCGCGACAGGGATGGCAAGGCGGATATAAGCCATTATCGGATATCCGACTTTTGACTGGTCCACGACAGCCTTATAACCTGTGATTATCCCGGCATCCTCCATGCGGCGGACCCTTTCCGCAACCGCAGGGGACGAGAGACCGACTCTTCTGCCCAGCTCATTGAATGAAATTCTTCCATCTTCCTGAAGTATTTTCAGTATCTGTATTCCGATGTCATCTAGCAATTTGCCGGTTAACATGGATACACCTCCGCTTCCTTATCAAATAAAACTGTTTTGTTTAATGCACACCTATATATTAAAGCATTATTTGTAAAAATGGAAGAGCAGCCGTAATTTTTTTTGTGATCATTAAAAGTAATAATTCATTTCCAAAACATATGTGTGATGAACAGCTCTCCTTTGCTAATCCTGCTTTCCGTTGTTGCCTTTCAAGTTTTTAGTGAGGCTGTTTGCTACAGCCCAGGCAGCCGAAATTGAGTGGAGACAGGGAACTCCCGCCGCCGAGGCACTTCTTCTGAGTTCTGCACCGTGCATGATATGGCGGTCGTTCCCGCCGGGGATGTTCAGCACGAGGTCCCAGTCGCCCATCCTTAGCCTGTCAACAAGATCTTCCTGGGGAACTGTGTTGACCTCGATCCCCCATTTTAAAAGGTATTCCGCTGTTCCTGACGTTGCGTCTACCCTCCAGCCCAGAGAGGTGAACTGTGATGCAGTCGGCATGGATTCTGCTTTCTGGGAGTCTGCTACGCTCATAAGTATCCTCCCTTTGACCGGAGGCAGCCACCCGGCTCCCCTGAGACCGTCCATCATCGCATCGGCAAGGTCATCCCCAAGGCCGAGGCTCTCTCCGGTGGACATCATTTTCGGACCAAGCTTAGGATCTATCCCGGGAAGCTTGTCGTTCGAGAAGACAGGGACCTTTACCCCCCACTGCCCGCTTTTCGGAAGGATGCCCGTTCCATGGCCCATTTCGCTCAGTTTTTCACCCAGTGCGACTCCGACGGCAAGATCCACCATCGGGATCTTCGATATCTTGCTGCAGATAGGGACTGTGCGGCTTGCGCGGGGATTTGCCTCTATGATCCAGAAGATCCCGTCCTTGAGGACGAACTGTATGTTCAGAAGGCCATGGATATCCAGCTCTTTTGAGATCATTTTGACGGTATCAAGGACCTTCTTCTTCTGCTCGTCGCTGAGCGAAAAGCTTGGAAATACCGCGATCGAATCCCCTGAATGTATTCCCGACGGGTCGATGTGTTCAAATATGCCCGGTATGAGCACATCCTCGCCGTCGCATACGGCATCGCACTCGAACTCTTTCCCCTGAAGAAAGCGGTCTACCATTACTTTCTGCCCGGA
>DCEE01000033.1:0-1674 GCA_002316795.1 Synergistaceae bacterium UBA1037 | reverse complement strand
AGCTTCCTCGATAGAGGCCACATCGACTCCTTCAGGCTGGGATATCTTAAGCTTTTTGAGCAGCCTCGAGAATTTTCCCCTGTCTTCAGCAGCATCTATAATATTTTGATCAGGCCCCAGGAGGCTTATCCCCTGTGATGCCAGGTCAAGGCCAAGCCTGAGCGATGTCTGGCCTCCGAAGCATGCGAAGACGCCTCTTGCCTTTTCCCTTTCGAGCACTGCCAATGCGTCATCGACATAGAGAGGTTCAAGGTACAGTGCGTCGGAGATGTCGTGGTCGGTGCTCACCGTCTCCGGGTTGACGTTCATCATGATAGCCCTTATGCCCCGCCTGCGGAGGGCCTCGACTGCCTTCACGCAGCAGTAGTCAAACTCGACGCCCTGAGCTATCCTTATGGCGCCCGAACCGAGGACAGCCACTCCCCCCTCGGACTCGTCCCATGGGTCACTTCTAACGCCGTAAGCTGCATAATAATACCCGGACCCTGATGGGAACTCTCCGGCGCATCCGTCCACTTCACGGTATCCGGTGCAGCAGTTCTCTTCTTCCAGTATTTTAAGCGTCGCTTCCTTCGATATGCCGGCGGATGAGGATATCCGGCTTATCGACATTCCGTTCAGCCTTGCCGAGACCACGTTGCCGTTGACCGGGCCGTCCTCTTCAAGGTATTTCTCTGCCAGCTGGATCCTGTTGAGCTGTTCGATGAAATATCTTCTGATGTGAGTTCTCCTTGACATCTCTTCGACAGTGACCGAGCTCCTCCTGAGCAGCTCGGTTATCGCTTCAAGCCTTAGATATGTTGGAGCAGTGACCTGTTCCCAGAGTTTTCTCGTCTCCCAGGAACGCATTCTCCTGTCAGGGAGATACCTGCCCCTTTCAAGCGAACGGCAGGCCTTCACAAGAGCCTGGGCAAAACTTGCCCCGAGTGCCAGCACCTCCCCGGTAGCCTTCATCCTCGGGCCGAGCGATGAATCTGCCTGAGGAAAGGTATCAAAGGGCCACGAAGGCACCTTTACCGCGACATAGTCAAGCGCGGGTTCCGAAAGGGCACTTCCAGCGCCGGTGACGGGATTCGCCATTTCGGTAAGGTTCATCCCGATCGCGATCTTTGCCGCCATCCGGGCTATGGGATATCCTGTCGCTTTGCTCGCAAGCGCACTGGACCTGCTTGCCCTTGGGTTGACTTCGATAACATAATATTCTTTTCCGTCGGGGGAGAGTGCGAACTGAACGTTACAGGCCCCTCTGATCTCAAGCACGTCAACTATATTCAGAGCTGCGGTCCTGAGCATCTGCCACTCGCTGTCCGTCAGGGTAAGGGCAGGCGAAACAACAATAGAATCCCCTGTATGGACGCCCATGGGATCTACGTTTTCCATGCTGCAGACAGCAAGAGCGTTACCAAGATTGTCGCGGACGACTTCGACCTCTATCTCATGCCATCCCTCAAGATATCGCTCGATAAGGGCCTTGCCGACAGGCGAAGCAGTAAGCGCATCCTCTACCCTGACCACAAGATCCTCTATGTTTCTTACCACAGAATTTCCGGACCCTCCGAGTGTGAAATCCGGACGAAGTATGAGCGGAAGCGGAGTCAGTATCGCAAATTCCTGAGCCCCTGCCACGGAGGATATCCCCCTGCTGGCGATGATCGGCTGTTTTGCATCGATCAT
>DCEE01000046.1 GCA_002316795.1 Synergistaceae bacterium UBA1037 | reverse complement strand
GCTGTTGTAATCAAACTTTCTGGGTTATAATGTCACTGGAAATCTTGCCCTTTTGCTTTCCTTTGCTTTTTATTATGATCTTTATTTGCCGAAAAGGGGAAATATATGGCTTTATTCGGGCTTGGAAAACAAAAGAAAAAACGAGCGGGGCTCTTTATCGACAGGGGATATTTCAGGTATCTCGCAGTTGTTGGTCTGCCCGGAAGTATTGTCGTGGCCGATTCCTTTGCGGGGGAGCTCCCGGAAGATGCGACTCAGGGCGGAGACCCCTTTGCAAACAACGGGATGTACCTTTTTCAGGTCATGAACGAGGTACTCCATGCCGTGGGCACTATAGACGTGCCTGTGCGGCTCTCTCTTCCCACTACCGACTCCCTGCTGAGGGTGGTCAATTTCCCCGGAATGTCCCTCTACGAGGCAAAGCTTGCATTCAGGTATGAATTCGAAAACTACTTTCCCTTCCCTATTGAAGAGGGGATATTTGACCTTGCCGAGATATTCTATCCTCTTCAGAACGGCACTGAGGAACCCAGGTACCTTGTCGGAGCGGCAAGAAAGACCCTTATCGAAAACATAACTAAGGCCGCCAAGGCAAACGGGATCGAGATAACCGCGATCGAACCCGCACAGGTGGCCCTTGAGCGGGCAGTGACCCCCATAACCCCGGTCTCTGACGCATCGGTATATATATATGCGGGAAAGACCCGTTCCGTCTTAATATTCTCATGGAAGGGCAACGGGATCTTCTACCGCACTATGTCAATAGGTTTTACCGGGATTTCCTTCGTTGATGAATCTTTCAACGAACAGCTCAGCGCGGAGTTCAACGCATTTGCGAGGGAGGTCCACTCTTCCCTGCAGTTCGCCCTTTCCCAGATAAGGGGATTCAAGCCGGACATGTTCTTTCTCTTTGGTCCCGGGGCAACTCAGGATCTCTGCGAATTCCTCAAGGAATCTCTCTCCATACCTGAAATAATGGTCTCCGACCCTATTTCGATCCACGGCCTCGATTTTGACAGCAGCGCCGGTTCGTGGGACATCCCTATAGGACTTGCGCTGAGGTAGCGGCCATGGTCGTTAAACTGGATCTGAGGCTTCCGGGAAAAGAGACCAGGGAAGAGCGCGAATCGGGCCTTAAACACCTGCTGCTCTTCGCAGCCGTGTTCCTCTTTGCGATCGCCTCCACCCTGGTTTTTATGATCGGAGGGTGGCAGCTCTACTCCCTCAGGAGCCAGAGGCTTGAACTCAATGAGGGAGTCCTCTCCAATACAGAGAAGATCGCCATAATGGACAAGGAACTTGGAAGGATAACCGGGGAGATGACAAAGCTCGAGTCAACGCTCGACTATCTGCTCTCAGACATCCCGTCTGTCGAACTATTGACTTCCCTTGCAAGGATAATACCTGCGGATATCAATGTGGAGTTCCTCTCTCTGACTTCATCGAGGCTTACCCTTTCAGGTACCGGCAAAAACGAGGAACAGATACTTCTGTTCGCAAATGACCTGAATGAAGCACACTTTGCCAAAGGTGTTTCCGTTCCGGTGATCAGTCCCGGCACAAGAAACGGGGTAAGCGTCAGAACGTTCAAACTCGAATGCACTCTCCTGCCCCTTGATCAGATCATAGCCGCAGGGCGCCTGACAGAGATCAAAAAGACGGACAGCGACAAAGAGGAAGAGACGTTATGACCAGGGTCGATTTTGAAGATCTTACAAAAAAACAGATCGCGGTCGCTGTACTGGCTGTCGTTGTGATCATGACCGTACAGATCTACTTTATTAGGCACATAAGAAACACAAGGGCGGGAATCGAAGAAGCTGTGAGGGAGAACCAGCTTACAGAAAGGATCTTTAAGGCAAAGACAGACGCAGTTTCGAGATATAAGACAGGCTTCAACATAGACAACGCATCCGCGCCTACAGAAGTCGAATCAGCGACCAGGTTCTACTCCGTTCTGATAAATCTTCTGCAGATGACCGGTTTTGAAGACGCAGTCGTTGTGAAGGTGAATGAGAGCAAAGATGCGGTAAGCTTCAAGGTGAGCGGGGAAGCGGCGTATTTCTCGCTGCTGGATCTGTTTTCCTCTTTCAGGCAAAGCTCCCATTTGATGAGAGTGCTGAACCTCGAGCTGACAGGACTGACGGACGGTTATGTTTCCTACTCCTATACGATAGAATGCAGGATAGCATCTGTTTCCGAACCGCCTAAAACTGAGAAGCAGAATAACTGAAGAGGCTGATCACGATGGATCTATCTTTGATCAAGACAAAACTGAACAGGTCAAAATTTTTTTCAAGCATAAGGATCCCTGTCTCTCCCGAAGAAAAGAAGGAGCTTTTGCATTTCCTTTTGCTCTTTCTCCTTTTTTCGGCGGCGGCAGTTACAAGCGTGGGAAACTTTTGGTGGCTCAATACTTCAAAGGATGAGGTGAATATCAGACAGATGCCGCAAATGCCTGCAGGAAGCGAAATAAACGCAAGGCTGAGCGCATTTGCACGAAAATATGACGTATTCATGAAATACCGTAATGATAGCAGACAACTTGTGGAATTAGCTGAAGCAGTTGGCAGATATCCTGTAGCGTTACTGCCCAAGCCAGTTGCGCAGGAGTTTGCGGTCCCTGAGTTTGCACCGCAGGTAAGGATAAAGGCACTGGTAGTTATGGGCAACGGTGGAGTGGCGACACTGGATATTGAGAACGAAGCACCGGGCTTGATAGTAAGAGAGGGTACCACGTTCGGCGGAGGAAAGGGTAAAATAACAGCTATAGATCCCAAAGGGGTGAGTTGGACATGGGCAAACAAAAAATATCGCACAGACCTGTAAGGGCACTTTTACTGACGCTTGCTCTTCCGGTCATGTCGGCGGCACTTTTCCTGACGTTTTTCTTCGTCAGCCCTGCCGGAGCTGTAACAACTACAGCAAGATCGGGAGAACTCACCTCTATAATCGAAGGGATGAATGTAAAACAGGTAGGGAGCACTCAGGTAATGCTGGAACTCAGGGGCACTTCGATGAGCCTGCCTGTGCAGGGACCGACTACAGGCAGCGCAATAACACTCATATGGAGAGACATCCGTTTTCCCAGAAATACAGACAAGAAGGACTGGTGGGACGAATACGGATGGGATGTGCTCAGAATAAAGGAGAAAGAGAGCGAAGAGTGGTATCAGGATTATGAATACAACCTTGTCCAGAGGATCAGAGTAGTATCAAATGATCAGCAGGGACTTACGATGAGCGTTGTGGGTGAAAAACCTCTCGTGCTCAAAAAAATTGCCGGAATGCCGGGAGCAGACAGGATCATGCTGACTCTGGAAACTGTAACAGATATCGTTCCGCCGGCGCCGCCCAAGCCCCGTGCCCCTGTCCAGGGAGATCCCCTCGGCATGTATTCGCCCGTGACGCTTGAACTGAGGGACATCTCCGTCAGGGAGGTCTTCCGGATGCTTGCTGACCTTCACAAGCTGAATCTGGTCATTGACAGTTCTGTGCCTGACAACCTCATGACATTCTCATTCAGGAATGCAAAGTTCAGCGAAGTATTTGCATATATGCTCAGGATGAACGACCTGACGTACGCCCTGATGGGCAACACTCTGGTCGTAGGTACCGCTGAGAGCATCGGAAAGACGCTGGGAAAGAACATAACAAAAGAATATAAGGTCGCATACGGAGATATCACAAAGTTGCCGGCGATAATAATGGGGCTTGTGACTCTCCCCAAACCTCCCGTTGTTGATGAACGGCTGAGGGCCCTCTATGTTACCGGCACTGCGGAACAGCATATAGAAGTTGAATCGCTGATGAACAGGATAGATCACCCCGGAAAACAGGTGATGCTCGAAGCCAGGCTGATAGAGATCAACGACGGGGCCCAGCAGGAGATCGAGACTCTCATTTCCTCTGTCTACAAAGGCTGGCTCTTCACATATGGGGCACAGGGGCTGACATCTGAGTACACGTACGCTAATGACCTTGTGAAAATCAAACCTAACGTTAACCCTACAGGTACGACTACACAGGGCGAGATGCCTATCTTAGGAACTGACTCGACGATGCCTGTAAACGTAGTCGACCCTACTATGAAAATGCTGGATGCGGGACTGAGAGCGATGGAGTCGGACAACAAGGGCAAGATCCTTGCCAATCCTTCCGTGGTAGCGCTTGACGGACAGAAGGCTTCAATAAAACTGACCCATAACTACCTCTACCAGTCAGGACTTGACGAAAGCGGCAATCCCGAGTTCACTGAGCAGGAAACCGGTCCTACTCTGGATATCACTCCGACCATTGGAAGGGACGGTTTTGTAACGCTGAAGCTGAAGATATCCACCGGAGAGATCGTTCAGTTCAGGGACAGCGGCATTTCAGAGGTCCCTGAAACTACCAAGCGCGAAGTGGACACTCAAATAAGAGTCAGGAACGGTGAGCTTTTTGTCATAGGGGGCCTTTATCAGGAAAATAAGACCAAGGGAGTGACAAGAGTCCCGATCCTTGGTTATATACCCCTGATCGGAGAACTTTTTAAAAGCAAAACTGACAAGCACTCCAAGTCTGAAATGGCCTTTATCGTAATGCCGCATATATTGGATGTGCCTACAGGGTCTGCCGAGATCTTCGACATGCCCGGCAAGAGCCTGATACAGTAACAAAGGTCAAGACTGACCGATGAACTGAATATCTCTTTCGGAACGGGGGAGAGCCATGAAACCGATAAGGACACTTAAGCTTGGAGAACTTCTTGTAAACGCGGGGGCGATATCACCCGCCAACCTTCAGGCTGCACTTGGCGAGCAGAAGGTCTCCCACATGCGTCTTGGGGAAGTGCTTATCAAAAACGGCTATCTCACAGAGATGCACCTTGCCGAGGCACTGAGCGCACAGCTTGACATACCCTTTATCTCGCTGGTGAAAGAGAGGCCCAACCAGAATGCCCTCTCTATGATCCCTGAAAACGTTGCCGCAAGGCTCAACGTCATACCGCTCTCCCTCACATACGACGGCAGGATCACTGTAGCTATGTCCGATCCCATGGACACCCTCGCTATAGATGAGATAAACATGCTCACCAACAGGGAAGTTGACATCAGGATCGCTACCGCAAGCGACATAAACAAGGCTCTCTCGACATACTACAGGGTCCAGTCCAGCGTGGAAGATGCCGTACAGGACGTCATGAAGCAGACAGCGAGCATTTCAGGAACGACGCCGATCATGCCCCAGATGGCGCCTCAGGACATCGCTACCGTCAACACGGAAGATGCCCCCGTTGTACGCCTTGTAAACAGCATACTTGAACAGTCAGTCAAGGAGAAGGCCTCCGACATACATATCGAGCCGACTGATTCAACTACAAACGTAAGGATGAGGATCGACGGTACGCTGTTTTTGACGACGGAGATCCCGAAGAACCTACATGCCCCGCTGATCGCGAGGATCAAGATACTCTCGGGGATGGACATAGCTGAAAAGAGACGCCCCCAGGACGGAAGGATACTTATCAAAGTCGGCGGCAAAAAGATGGACATGCGTGTATCGACCCTTCCTTCGATCTTCGGGGAAAAGGCGGTGCTTCGTCTCCTCGACCAGGACAACGAACACATCGGTATAGAGAAACTGGGTTTTGAACATGACCAGGCTGAAAAGCTGAGGCAGGTAATAACTGCCCCGCACGGGATCATACTTGTAACTGGGCCTACGGGAAGCGGCAAATCGACCACTCTCTATTCTCTCCTTGAACTTATCAACAAGCCTGAAGTGAACATTATTACGATAGAAGATCCTGTTGAATACACGATACCCGGACTCACGCAGGTCCAGATAAACGAAAAGATCGACGTTACCTTCGGCAGCGCTCTGAGGTCGATACTGAGACAGGACCCGGACAAGCTGATGGTGGGTGAAATAAGGGACCAGGAGACGGCGCACCTTGCCGTGAGGGTCGCACTTACGGGGCACCTTGTGCTGAGCACGCTCCACACCAATGACGCGCCGGCATCTATCAACAGGCTGGTGGACATGGGGGTCCCCAATTTCCTGATAGCCTCTTCGATCCGGTGCATAGTGGCCCAGAGGCTTGTAAGGAAGCTGTGCCCGAACTGCAAAAAAGAGATGAACGTCACCCAGGAGATGGCCAAAGAGATAAAGATGCCGGAAGGGGCAAAGATATACGCCCCGGTAGGCTGCGCTTCATGCCGGTTCACAGGATACAGCGGAAGGACAGTAATCGGAGAAATAATGGTTATCGACACAGAGCTCAGAGATATGATAAACAACGCAAGGCCGCAGCATGAGATAAAGGACTACGCCGTGAACAACGGCATGGAGACCCTGCGCGATATAGCGAGGAAAAAGGTGCTCGACGGCACTATCAGCGTGGAAGAGATGCTTATAACAACGATGTTCGACTGACATCAGACCGGAGGCTGTGCAATTTGGCTATTTTTGACATAAATAATCTTCTGCTTGATGGTGTAATGAGCAGTGCAAGCGACATCCACATATGTTCGGGAGCAAAACCTGCATTAAGGATAAACGGAGTCCTGGTGAGGCGCCCATATTCCGATTCTGTAACTTCGGCAGACATGGACAATGTAATGAACACCCTGCTTTCCCCGGACCAGCTCCAGAAGTTCAAGGACGAGAGAGAGTTCGACTTCAGCTTCAACTTCTCAAGCGGACCTGACTTCAACCAGCGCTTCAGAGGGAACTTTTCTTATGAGCGCGGCAATCCTGTCCTTGCACTAAGGATAATAACCCCGATCATCAGGACGGTGAAACAGCTGATGCTTCCTGATGAAGTGAGGAACATCGCACACAAAAACAACGGCCTCTTCATAGTCACGGGACCTACGGGCTCGGGAAAATCGACGACACTGGCGGCCGTCATCCAGGAGATAAACCTTACCCGCCCGGCCCACATAATCACGATAGAAGACCCCATTGAATACATATACAACTCTGCCGAATCGATGATCCACCAGCGTGAGGTGGGAAGCGATACAAAGAGCTTCTCGGAGGCATTGAGGAGGGCGATGAGACAGGACCCGGACGTTATCATGATCGGTGAGCTCCGGGACCTTGAAACGATCTCCGCTGCTGTAACCGCAGCTGAAACGGGACATCTCGTGCTGACTACGCTTCACACACCGGATGCTCCCCAGAGCATCGACAGGATAATCGACGTTTTCCCCCCGGGACAGCAGCAGCAGATCAGGATACAGCTCTCTTCCATCCTCATCGGGATACTCTCGCAGCAGCTTGTGCCCCTTGTGACGGAGACAGGCAGGATGGTCGCCACAGAGCTTCTTGTAGCAAACAATGCGGTCAAGAACTACATCAGGGAGGCCAAGACCTCCCAGATAAAGAATGCGATACAGACAGGTTCGGCGCTTGGCATGCACACCATGGACCAGGATCTTGCGAGGATGTATCGGGAAGGTCTCATAAGCAGAAAAAATGCTATTGCTTATGCTTATGATATAAAAGATCTGGAAAGATTTATGGGAGATTGACTTCAAATAAGGGAAGTATCCTTGCGGGGGCTCTGGCGGCATGTTTTATAGCCGCCATAGCTTCTTTTTGTATCGCTGCGACACTCCGGAGCAGCGTTATGATTTTTACTTCCGCAAAAGAATGCCTTGAGATCGAAAGTACCAGGAGATCGGTTTTGTCCACGCTCTATTCTGGCAGTATCCCAAACAGTTCTGACTACCATAATGTCCATGTGGTTTTTGAAGGACTCTCTTCCGACGATAAACTCATTATCATACGCATAGAAAAAGACGGCTTCCTGAAAGTGAGGAGATCATATGTGGTATGGCCAAAGGAGGAGTGGCAGCAGTAGGGGATTCTCCCTGCCGGAAATACTCGTAGGCATTACATTGATGCTTATGATCACATTCCCGCTGCTCCCGGCCTTGAAGGCCTCAGCAGACAAAACAGTTTCATATTTCGATTACATGAGGGCGCATGTCAGAACATCAAGGACAAAAGCGATCCTCAAATCGCCTGTTTTTTATTGCGGCCTCGGGATGCCGGTCAGCCCTTCGAAATATAAGCGATCATTCGGCAGCCAGAAATTCGACCCCTTCAGATGGGAGGGACCGATCGGCGTCTGCAAGGGACCAAGCGGACTCGATAAGAGTGAACTGAGGATATCATACTCGAGAAAAGGCAGCACAAAAGCAGCAGATGCTGTTGAGAGCAATCTCGATGAAGCCAGGTTCATGCTTCATAAATTTCCTGAACCCAATGAACTCGGGGAGAGCTTCTCGGACAACTCTCCCGACATAAGGAACTGGGTCTTTTTTCCATCCTCTGTCCCGCCGGCAACTCCATTCTGTGTGACCGGTCTCAGTGGGAAGGAAATTACCGTGAGGAACAGCATGGATGCCTCTTTCAGCATCTGCAGGGGCGACAGGGTACACCACCTGAGGGCATTGAGGGTGTATGTCCTGAACGACTGCCTCTATACCAAGGATTTCAGGTCTCCCGGCGATCAGCCGCGAGTACCGGGCATAATGGACATCCGATTTGATGTTGATGTGCCGAAGAAGACCGTCGCTGTATATATACTTGCGAGGGGAGACAAGCTTTACGACTCCCCACAGGAAATTTCAGGAAAAGAGAAATGGCCGGAAGAATATATTGGGTACTGGATCGAAAGAGGATCCAGGTACAGGCTTTTCGCCTCTAAAACAGTCTGGCATCTTCCAAACCTTAAGGAATACGAACTCTTATGCGAATGAAAAATTTCAGGAAAAAAGGTACGATCTTAGTCTCGTTGCTCGCATACAGCTGTATGGGAATGACGATAGTCCTCTCCCTTCTCGCAGTATCATGCAGGTATTCTGCTTCCGCCAAATGGGAAGAACAGCTTCTGAAGAGGGAAAACGCAGCACTGCAGGCTGAAGCTCTCATGAGGAGCTGGTTCAGGGTCTCTGCAGAAGGCGGAAAGATCGCAGCCCCGTCAGAATTTACACTGGACGTAGAACCTCTTGACGATCCATACCTGGAGATACCCGACGGGATCCTGAACGTGCTGAACGGTAAAGAGAAAGATGTTACCGTTCAGGCCGAGATAATTGATCAGAATTACAGCGACTCATTTTTACCGGAAGCGGAAAGGCTGGAGATCCCAAGGGGGACTCCAGCGAAATTGCTGCTGATGAAGGACGGAGCGAGTCCGGACGTATGCATTGCCAAAAGGTACTGCATACGCATAATGGCGCTCCATCAAACTCTGGAGGAGACCCCGCTTGTCCTTACGGAAAGTGTTGTCGTTATATGCGGATCTGCCGGAGATCTGCACGCGATAACGTTGTACACAAACAAACAATAGCGGATAAAGACAAACTGCCTTTTTTTATGCTATGATAATGCGGCGTATCCATGATGGATGAGTACGCAAGATGTTTTGTGAAAGAGTACGGGGAGGTTTTTCAATGGCACAAATTGTGGACACAAGCGATTTTCGTCCGGGGCTCAAGATCAAATGGGAAGGCGGTATGTGGGTCATTCTTGAATGTTCCCATCATAAGATGGGAAGGGGAGGCGCTATTGTAAGGGGCAAACTCCGCAACCTCGAGACCGGTTCCTCAGTTGATCAGTCTTTTAAGTCGGGAGAACGCTTTGAAAGGATAATCTTTGACGAAAGACCGGCCCAGTACCAGTACAAGGACGGAGACAGCTATGTCTTTATGGATATGGAATCGTATGATCAGGTCTACCTTTCCGAAGACATGCTCGGAGATGCGGTAAAATACCTGATAGACGACCTTGAGGTAAATTTCGACATGTATGAAGGCCGCGTTATGGGTATAGAGCTCCCGAACTCGGTCGCAATGCAGATAACGGATACACCTCCCGGATTCAAGGGAGATACGGCTTCAGGCGGGGGCAAGCCTGCGACTACAGAGACAGGTCTTGTCATAACGGTTCCGTTCTTTGTCGAGAACGGCGAGACGGTCCTTGTAGACACCAGGACAGGTGAATACCTGGAAAGAGCAAAGAAATCATAAGGGGAGGGATCCTAATGAGCGCACGGGAAAAGATAGCTTACCTAAGAGGATTGATCGACGGGCAGAAAGTAGCGGACACGCCTGAGAAAGAAAAGTTTTTTGCTGCGTTGGTAGATGCCCTTGACTCTTTGGCTGAGGCAATGGAGGATCACGAAGAGGTCCATCAGGAGCTCAACGACTACCTCGAACAGCTTGACGAGGATGTGAGCGAGCTTGAGGACGATCTCGACGCACTTCTTGAAGAAGAGTACGAAGATGAGTGCGAAGACGATTACGAGGATTTCGACGAGGAAGAGTACGCCTCAGTGACTTGTCCCGAATGCGGCAAGGATTTCTATTATGAGCCGGCTGCCTATGACGAAGACGAGGATCTCCTCTGTCCGCACTGCGGAAAGCCGTTCAAGCATCCGGAAGATTAACGCGCCGGAAGTCGATATCGATCCGTCAGTGTCACACCAAGTTTTAAAAGGAGGAATAACCGCATGGTCGCGAACAACAAAGAGGACTTCGTGGTAAGCGAATCCGGAGAAAACGAGGAGATCGGTGTAGGGACCACTATCGATCAGTCAAACCTGGAAGGCAAGATCCGCATTTCTGAGGACGTCATAGCCCAGCTTGCTACAAAGGCTCTGAACAGCGTTGAAGGTGTAACTCCGGCAAATCCCGGCCTTATGGCTAACCTGCGCCTTGGAAGGAAGACTGTCAAT
Source organism: Synergistaceae bacterium UBA1037 (assembly GCA_002316795.1). Classification (GTDB taxonomy): domain Bacteria; phylum Synergistota; class Synergistia; order Synergistales; family Synergistaceae; genus Caenicola; species Caenicola nitritireducens. Next base: position 47,915 of record DCEE01000046.1, on the reverse strand, counting down.
GGTGTAAGGATCTCCATATCCGACGGTGAAACACCGGAGATAGTAGTTGATGCATATATAGCGGTAAAGTATGGCCTGCGCATCCCCGATGTCTGCTGGGATGTCCAGGAGGCCGTCAAGGAGCAAATAGAACGCTTTACAGGCTACTCGATCAAAGGTGTAAACGTATACGTGCAGGGAGTCACATTCGGAGAGAAAAAAGAACACTCCGCTCCGGAAGCAGAGGCCGCGTACAGCACATTCAGCGAAGAGGCCTGATCTGATCGAATTTACAGGAGAAGGCCGGTTTCCTGAAAAAGAAACCGGCCTTCTCGATCAAGAGGTGAAAAAGGATGCTTTTCTTATGGACTACTACCAAACTTGGCAAGATATGGCTCGACGGCGATTCTATCAGGCAGATCGTCTCAAAAAGGCTGCCCGAAGGTTATTACTGTCAGGAGATATCATTTATAGGCGACCAGAACCTTCTGAATATCTACATAACTCTGCCTGAGGGCGGAAATGATGAAGAAAAGGCAAGGCTGGAAAAAAAATACACAGACATCTTTACCAAGTCGGGAATGGCGGTCCATATCAACTGGATCAGCATAGCGCCTCAGGACAACCCGAAGACCAATCCGGTATGGACCATGCCGCTCTTCTGGGCCGGAGCAGCCGCGGGCCTGACCGCTCTTGTCCATCTAGGTCTGAAGGGTATACTTTGGTCCCTGTTTGCCGCTATCATCGGCTACGGGATATCCTGGATACTGCTTACCGAGGACGGCAAAAAACAGGTTTCTGCACTGATGCAGCAATTCAGGAGATGATATCAGGAAATGTCGTCCAGATCCCAATTGCGGCACAGGTCGCGTGAAATAGCGCTCCAGCTCATTTATCAGCTTGATGTCAGACCATCTGCGAATATTGATGAAGCCATAGAGCTTTACCCTTCTGAAGATGAGCCGGAAGGGGTCTTTGATTATGCGTGTGAACTTGTCAGAGGCGTAATGGATAACATGGACGCGATCTCGGATCTTCTGAGGGAAAATATAATCGGATGGAGACCCGAAAGAATGGTCGCAGTCGACAAAGTGGCCATTTCTCTTGCCCTTTATGAGGGGATAATATCAAAAAAAGTGCCTGTCGCAGTATCAATATCTGAAGCTGTGGAACTGGCAAAAGTTTTCGGCACAGAAGAATCAGGGCGCTTCGTTAACGGAGTTCTCGGCAGAATAGTAAGGAAGGAAGAGTCCCTCCCTAACTGAAGCGCCATGTTCAAATACGAAAAAGAGGCAGTTTTTACCGTAGATGAAGTCACCAACAAGATCCGGGAAGCAATATATGCCTCCGGAGAACTTCAGAACATCTCAGTAAAAGGGGAACTTCTGGGATTCAAAAAACACTCCAGCGGTCATGCTTACTTTACGATCCTTGGAAACGAGGCAAGGATCTCGTGCGTCCTCTTCCGTTCAAACGCATCTTCAGTGATCCTGTGGCCCAAAGACGGCGACGAGGTCCTTGTGAGAGGCAAGGTGGATGTCTACGGTGCGAGAGGTTCATATCAGATATATGCTTCCAGTCTGCTCCCTCTGGGCGAAGGTGCCAAGGCAAGGGCTAAGGAGCTCCTATTTAAACAGCTTTCAGCCGAAGGCATCTTTGATATCAGGCACAAGAGACCACTCCCTCCTTTCCCCCGTAAAGTCGCTGTTATAACTTCTCCTACAGGAGCTGCCGTCCAGGATGTCATAAAAATATCGTCGACAAGGTATCCTGCTTCCAGGCTGCTTGTGGTCCCTAGCCTGATGCAGGGCGCAGGTGCATCATCAGAGATAAGGGAGGCCTTTTCCAGGTGCGCGGCTTTGGATGACCTCTCTTTGGTCATGCTTGTCAGAGGCGGCGGAAGCAGGGACGACCTTGACACCTTCGATACAGAGGAAGTCGTCAGGTCGATACGTTCCTGCCCTGTTCCCGTGATAACGGGGCTTGGACATCAGGTCGACAAGACCCTCTCAGATCTTGCGGCAGACGTATATGCGCCCACACCGTCGGGAGCCGCGGAAAGAGTCTTCCCTGATTCCAGGGACCTTTCATTTTTTCTGAAAAATTCAACGAGGTCCATGCATGCTCATCTGAACAGCAAGATAGCAAAGACAGGTTCGGGGCTTGAAGATTCAAAGAGAAGGATCATTTTAAGCATCGTCAGGGGGTTGATCGCCCCTGCTTCCGAGTATCTGAACAATGTCCGGGGCTCCCTTTCCTCAAACGTCCTGCACAGGCTTTCTGAATATGAAACGAAAATCTCTTCCGCAGCCGGGGCACTGAACAGCCTTTCACCTTTGAACGTGATGGCACGCGGCTTCACGATATGCAGGGACAGCGAAGGCAGGATGCTCAAGGAAGCTGCGTCTCTTGCCGAACATCAGAATATTGAGATCTGCTTCAGAGACGGACACGCCGATGCTGAAGTGACCTCTATATTCAGGGATGACCGAAAAAGATACGGGTCGGCCGATGCTTCCTGAAACCATTGAATGGATCGGTGATGTGCCGCTTCTTAAACTTCTCGACCAGAGAAAGATCCCTTTCTCTGTAGAATTCAGGGAATGCCGCACTTATGAGGAGACTGCCGACGCTATTGAGGACATGACGGTAAGGGGCGCACCGGCAATAGGAGTTGCGGCCGCTTACGGGATAGTTCTGGCAGCGCGGGAAGATATGATGAAAATCGATGACGCTTTTTTAAGACTGTCCGCAGCAAGACCGACGGCTGTAAATCTTTTCTGGTCCCTGGAGAGGATGCGCTCCGTTTACAAAAACAGCATGGGTGCTCATGACATCTGCGCCATTCTTGAATCGGAGGCTGAAAAGATCAAAGAAGAGGACATCGAGATCAACAGAAGGATAGGCAAAAACGGAGCCGCACTGCTTCCGGATAAAGCAGCGGTCATAACGCACTGCAACGCCGGTGCTCTTGCGACAGCCGGGTACGGCACCGCACTGGGTGTCTTCAGGGCTGCCAGGCGATCCGGCAAAGAGTTGAAAATATTCGCGGATGAGACCAGGCCGCGCTTCCAGGGAGGAAGGCTGACAGCCTTCGAACTCTGCGAAGACGGTTTTGACGTGACAGTGATCTGCGATTCTATGGCCCCTTTCCTGATGTCAAGGGAGAAGATAGACGCTGTTATAACGGGAGCCGACAGGATAGCGCTGAACGGGGACACTGCAAATAAGATCGGAACATACGGGCTTGCTGTCGCGGCATATAGACACAGTATCCCGTTTTATATAGCCGCTCCGTTAAGTACGATAGATTTTAACTGCCCGGACGGAACCATGATCCCGATAGAAGAGAGGGACCACTCTGAGGTGCGCAGGATAGGCAATGAATTGATCGTACATGAAGCGGCGAAGGTCTGGAACCCTGCATTCGACGTCACCCCCGCCGAACTGATAATGGCAATAATAACGGAGGATGGCATCTTTGCCCCTGCAGAGATAAAAAAACTGAAGATATAGTCATTTCATATTTTTTTATTCAAAAAACTGCCTGCCATTTTCCCTTCTCACTCGCAAATGACTGCACCGATCAATTTACTCATAAATAATTTAAACCGGAACTGCGTTATATTCTTTTGAGTGGTAATATTTAACCAGTAAGCACTTTCATGCCATATGAAAAAACTGACATTACTTGTGACTTTGGGACGGGAGTGGTGCCTTTGGATCATTTCCATGTTCAGGCCATCAGGAGTTTCTATTTATCGTTAAGAAAAGAGTGACGGGAAGGAGGCTGTATTGTGAAAAAGGAATTCATAATAGCTGATAAAGGCCTGGCTCCGGAAGGCCGCAGAAGGATCGACTGGGCATGGGAATACATGCCTGTACTAAGACTGATAGCCGAGAGGGAAGAAAAATACAGGCCGCTTGAAGGTCTTGTCATAGGATGCTGCCTGCATCTTGAGGCAAAGACAGCCTGCCTGCTCAAGGTCATGAGCCGGCTCGGGGCGACAGTGGCCACAGCCGGGAGCAACCCCCTTTCAACGCAGGACGCGATATGCGCGGCGCTTGCCGAAGAAGGCATACACGTATTCAGCAGGAGGGGGATGACCTCTCAGGAATATTCCGACAACATAGAGGAGATGCTCAGGTGGGATCCTCAGATAATAATAGATGACGGCGGAGACGTTGTTTCGATGATAGTAGAAAAACGAAGGGACCTCATCCCGCAGATGCTCGGCGGGTGCGAGGAGACTACTACAGGCATAAAGCGCCTCAGGTCGATGCAGTGCGAAGGGCTGCTCCCTTTCCCGATGCTTGCTGTAAATGACGCACAGAGCAAATACCTTTTCGACAACCGATACGGGACCGGACAGTCCGTCTGGGACGCAATACTGAGGACGACCAACCTGATCGTCGCAGGCAAAAACGTTGTCATAGCGGGATACGGATGGTGCGGAAAGGGAACTGCGAAGAGGGCCGCTGGGCTCGGCGCCAGGGTGATCGTTGTCGAAATCGATCCACATAGGGCACTTGAAGCGCTGATGGATGGATTTGACGTAATGGACATGCTTGACGCATCAAAGATAGGCGATGTCTTCGTAACAGTTACGGGAAACACAAAGGTCATCCGCAGGGAACACTTTATGCGCATGAAGGATGGAGTGCTCCTGTGCAACGCCGGACACTTCGATGTCGAGGTCTGCATCCCCGACCTTGCGGAGCTTGCAGTAGACGTTCTGGAGACCAGGGACAATATACGCACCTATATTCTCCCTGTCGGCAGGAGGATACATCTGCTTGGCGAAGGAAGGCTTGTCAATCTTGCCGCCGGTGACGGACACCCCGTAGAGATAATGGATATGAGTTTCGCAATGCAGCTCCTTTCATGCATTTACATCAGCGACCACAAGCTGGGACCGGGGCTCTACAACGTCCCTGCGGAACTCGACTGCCGTGTGGCAGAACTGAAGCTTGAGTCGCTCGGCATCAACATCGAACAACTCACTCAGGAGCAGAAGGAATATCTGGCTGCATGGAGAGAGGCATGATGAAGCAGCAGTACAGGGATGTAGTGGTCTGGGATGCCGAAAGGACGTTGGCGGAGAGATGCGACGTAATCACAGAAGGGGACCGGATCTCATCAATACTCCCTGCCGGAACGCTGAGTTCAGGCTGCGCATACGAGGGAAGGGGAAGGACAGCGCTTATCCCGGGGTTTGTAAATGCACACGGACATGCCGCAATGACCCTTCTCAGAGGCCTCGGAGAAGAGCTTCCGCTCATGGAATGGCTGCAGGAAAGGATCTGGCCTGTCGAGAACGGGCTTGACGGGGATCTTGTAAAGGCCGGCACCAAGCTCGCGATACTGGAGATGCTCTCGACAGGCACAACATGCTTCGCCGACATGTATTTCTTCATGGACAGGGTCGCTGAGGCGGCACTCGAATGCGGTATGAGGTGCGGGTTATCAAGGGGTATAGTCGGTGACAGCGACCGGAGCAAACTGAAGGAAAACCTCAGGCTTGCGGATGACTTCAACGGTAAAGACGGACTGATAAATGTCCAGCTTGGGCCCCACGCACCCTACACTGTACCTCAGGAACTTATGAAAGAGATCGCGAAGACAGCGAAGGATACCGGCCTGGGCGTTCAGCTCCACTGGCTTGAAACATCTTCTGAATGGAGCATAAGCGGTCTTGAGGGCAAAATAACGCCCGAAGAATACCTTTCAGAGACAGGTATGATCGATGTCCCCAACCTCCTGCTTGCACACTGCGTGTGGGTAAGACCGGAGGCTTCCGCCTTCTATGCGCGGGACAACGTCACCTTTGCCCATAACCCCAAAAGCAACCTCAAGCTTGGCAGCGGCGTTGCTCCTCTTCCGGCATTCCTTAAAGCAGGAGTCAGGGTCGCCCTTGGGACTGACGGAGCCGCAAGCAACAACAGGCTCGACATATGGGACGAGCTTCGTTTCGCCGCGCTCACACAGAAGGGCATCGTTAAAGACCCGACCCTTGTTGCCTCGGTCGAAGCGTTCAGGATGGCCACAGTAAACGGAGCCATAGGACTCGGGTTCAGGGATGTCGGGCTTATAAGGGAAGGCTACAGGGCCGATATGATACTGATAGATCTGGATCGGCCTCATTATGTGGGATGGGACAGTGAAAACCTGCCGGGATTCCTTGTATACGCAGGATCCTCTTCAGATGTGAGGGGGACCGTCGTTGCTGGCAAAATGCTGTATAAAGACGGAGATTTTGTCTTTACCGACAGGGAGAGGATCATAACCGAAGCAACAGAGGCCCGCAGGAAACTTACCGGGCGCTGATGGCAGGATCTGGCCAATAACCGATTTTTTTCAAGCGGATCTGGCACAAATGGCACAGATCCGCTTATAATAATCTGATGTTTTTAATTTACCTGCAGGCCGCCTTTCTGATCACCATGAAGGGTACGGCTTCAATCTATAATTACAGGGGGCACTTATATGCAGTACAGGAGCGGAAAAGAACTAAGGGAACTATTTCTTTCTTATTTTGAGGAGAAGGGATGCAAAAGGTATCGCAGCTTCTCGCTGGTACCCGATGATCCAACTCTGCTTTTCACCATAGCGGGGATGGTCCCTTTCAAGCAGTATTTCCTGGGACTGAAGACCCCCGAGGTAAAGAGAGCCACTACCGCACAGAAGTGCGTCAGGACTAATGATATTGAAAATGTGGGACGCACGGCGAGACATCACACCTTTTTCGAAATGCTGGGCAACTTCAGCTTTGGGGATTATTTCAAAGAGGAGATCATCCCGTGGGCCTGGGAATTCCTTACGGAGAGGGTCGGACTTGAGCCGGACAGGCTTTATGCGACGATCTACCTTGACGACGACGAGGCCTATGATATCTGGCGCGACAAGGTCGGGCTCCCCGAAAACAGGATCGTCAGGCTCGGTGCGGATGATAACTTCTGGGCTGCCGGACCGGTAGGCCCATGCGGACCATGCTCGGAAATAATATATGACCAGGGCCCCTCCTTCTCATGCGGAAAACCGACATGCGGAGTGGGATGCGACTGCGACCGTTATCTTGAGATATGGAACCTTGTCTTCATGCAGTACAACAGGGATGAGGCAGGCAACCTCACACCGCTTCCCAACAAAAACATCGACACCGGAATGGGACTGGAGCGACTCTCTTCTGTTGTACAGAGAGTTCCAAACGATTTCGAGACAGACCTCTTCCGTCCGATAATCGACAAGGCATGTGAGCTCAGCGGTGTCAAGTATGGAGCTGATCCAAAAAGCGACATGGCTGTAAAGGTAATTTCCGATCACATAAGGGCTTCTGCATTTATGATAGCGGATGGAATACTGCCCACAAACGATGGCGGCGGGTATGTGCTGAGACGCCTGATCCGAAGGAGCGCCCGCTACGGCAGGCTTCTGGGTATCGAAAGACCCTTCCTTACCGAACTTCTGCAGTCAGTCAGAAACTCCATCGGAGATGAGTATACAGAACTGACTGAACAGGCATGCGCTATCGAGCAGATACTCAAAACGGAGGAAGAGCGCTTCTCAAAGACTCTGTCACAGGGAAGCGACCTGCTTGATTCAGAGATAGCCAAGCTCAAAAAGAGCTCCGTAAGCACACTGCCTGGAAGCGTGGCATTCGTACTGTACGACACTTACGGATTCCCTCTCGAACTGACCGAGGAAATGTGCGCTGAAGTCGATATAAAAGTAGACAAGGACGGATTTGACAGGTCGATGGAAGACCAGCGCGAACGCGCCAGGGCTTCAAGTAAGCAGACCAGTTCGATCATTTCCAAAAACGCCTATACTGAGATAGCCGACAAAATAGGACCGAGCAGCTTCTGTGGGTATGACACCGTGACCCGTGACTCTGAGATCAGGGCGATCATATCAGAAGGCAAAGAAAAGGAGTTCATATCCGAGGGAGAGACCGCGGACATCATCCTTTCAGATACACCCTTCTACGCCGAAAAGGGCGGACAGGTAGGGGATACGGGAGTTTTGACCGCCGAAAATGCGATCTTCGAGGTAGAGGACACCATTTATCCCGTGAATGACCTTATCGTTCACAGAGGCAGGCTGCTGAAGGGGAGCCTTAAGAAGAACCAGCCCGTAACCGCATCCATTGACGCGGCAAGAAGAAGGAACATACAGAGACACCACACAGCGACGCACCTTATACACGAGGCTCTCTCAAAGGTGCTTGGCCAGCATGTGCGTCAGGCCGGATCGATAGTAACTCCTACTTTCTTAAGGTTTGACTTCAACCACTTCGCTCCCCTTACAGTCGACCAGATACGGGAGATCGAGTCGATAGTATATGAGCAGGTGCTTCTTGACCTCCCGGTTAAAACGACCGTAATGCAGATAGAAGAGGCGAAAAAGACCGGAGCAAAGGCCCTCTTCGACGAAAAGTACGGTGACGAGGTCAGAGTGCTTGAGATTCCGGGATACTCAACTGAACTTTGCGGAGGAACGCATGTCAAAGCCACTGGTGAGATCGGCGTGGTCAAGATAATGCGCGAAGAGGGGATCGGCTCCGGCGTGAGGCGCATAAACGCCATAACCGGACAAAACGCGCTTGAGACCTTCCAGCGCTTCAGCACATTGTCCGGAACACTGGCATCCATGCTGGGAGAAGACCTTGATTCCATCCTCAGCAGGGTCGAGGATCTGCTCGACGAAAAGAAGATACTTGAGAGGAAGAACAGAGAACTTCAGGTCAAAGCAGCCCTCTCCGACATAGAGGAGAGCATCAGGCCCTGCGCGACCGCAAACGGCGTAGACCTCATCATGGAAAAATTTGAGAACATGAACCCCGATCTGCTCAGGCAGGTAGGAGACAGGATAAAACAAAAATACCCCGTGGCTGTGATCATGCTTGCGGGCATAGGAGAAGAGAAGCACGTAACTCTGACCTCAATGGCGAGTGAAGAGGCTGTCTCAAAAGGGATCAGGGCAGACGAATTCCTCAGGGAGATAGCCGACCTCATCGGAGGAAGAGGCGGCGGAAAGCCGACGCTCGCTCAGGGCAGGGCTCCTGACGCAGGCAGGCTCGGCGAAGCTATCAGCAAAGCACCGGATATCTTCGCAAGGCTCGCGTCGAAGTCAGGGAGCTGACCGTTTGGACAGGATCGTTGCGGTCGACATAGGGTCAGTAAGGATCGGAGTGGCGGTAAGCGACCCGTTTGGCAGCTTTGCCCAGGCGCTTACCGTTTTGATCGCCAAGGACGACTGGATAGAGGAACTGAAAAAGATAATGGACGGCTACATGACGACCAAACTTCTTGTAGGGCTGCCTCTCAGGACCGGGGGAAATGAAGGCCCTGAGGCTGAACACATCAGGGCCGTTGCCGAAAGCATCAGGGAGAGGCACCCCTCAGTTGAGATCATATTCTGGGATGAAAGGTTCACAACTGTGATAGCGCAGCAGTCCCTTCTGGAAGGCGACGTTTCAAGGAAGGGACGTAAGGGGAAGGTGGACAAGATCGCGGCTTCCATTCTTCTTCAGAGTTACCTCGACCGGAGGAGGGAAATATAAAATTGCAGATCCCGCAGGGGACCAAAATGACCCCCATGCTGGAGCAGTATGTTTATTGGAAAGAGCAGTATCCTGACTCTCTTCTCTTTTTCCGCATGGGCGATTTTTATGAGATGTTCTTCGAAGATGCCCATACCGCATCTACGGTGCTTGATATTGCCCTAACTTCAAGATCAAAGGAATCCGAAAATGCCATACCGATGGCAGGAGTGCCCTTCCATTCTGTAGATTCCTACCTTGCAAAACTCGTTTCGGCCGGATACAGGGTGGCCATCTGCGAACAGGTCACGATCCCTGACGGCAGAAACCTCGTCCAAAGGGAAGTCACCAGGCTCGTAACGCCCGGAACGTGGCTCTCCGAGGGAAGCGATTCCGACGGCAGCCTCGCGGCATGCCTGTTCGACGGTAAAAACGTGTCTGTCGCGCTCCTCACAACAGCAACGGGGACACTGAAAGCCGGAACATTCAGGATCGAAGAGGCCATATCGCTCTTCTCCTCTTTCCGTCCCGCGGAAATACTTGTCAAAAACGGACAGGCAGAAAATCTGAAAGAGTTCTATCCGGAATGCACAAAGATCAGCATTGTCGAAAGGGAGAGGGGAGAGTTCGATATAAGGACCTCTTCAGAGTGGCTGTGCAGAAAATGGGGCATAGCGACCATGAATTCCATGGGGCTGGATGACAGAGATCCGGCCTGCGGAGCGGCCGCGGCTGCCCTCAGATATCTTGAGGAGACCCAGTTCTCAAAGGCACTGCACGTCACGCAGCTGATCCCGCTTCTTCCCGAAGAATACATGATCCTCGACAGAAACACCGTAAGCAATCTTGAACTTACCGAACCGTCTGACATTTCACTCTTTGCCGTCCTTAACAGATGCCGTACCGCGATGGGAAAGAGGATGCTCAAAGAGTGGATACTATCCCCGCTGCGGGATATCGATCTTATCAATAAAAGGGCAGACGCAATTGAAGAACTGGTGACCGACGGTTCGTTCCGTTCAAGGATGGGCCATCTGCTCTCATCTTGCGGCGATATGGAAAAGGCAATAAGCAGACTGACCCTCAAAATGGGATCGCCTTATGACCTGCTGACTGTCAGGGAGACGTTGAACGCCCTTCCCGACCTGGTATATCTGATGTCCGGGAGAAAAAGACTCTCCTTATGGACTGACGGGATAGACCTTCTTGAAAGCCTGGCATCACTTCTCGGTTCTGCCCTTGCAGACTCTGTTCCACGTTTTGTAAGGGATGGAGGGGTCATAAGGGACGGCTATGACTCCGGACTTGACGAATGGAGAGATAAGGCCGCGCACTCATCGGCATGGCTGGAAAGGTTTGAGGAAGAAGAGAGGCAAAGGACCGGGATAAAGAACCTAAAGGCGGGAGTCAACAAGATCTTCGGCTACTACATTGAAATTCCAAGAGGAGGCCTTGACAGGGTCCCCCGGGAGTACATAAGGAAACAGACGCTTGTGAATGCCGAGCGCTTCATTACTGAGGAGCTCAAAATATTTGAAAAAGAGATGTTCAGCGCAGAGGAGGAAATGCTTGCCATTGAGGAGAGGCTCTACGGAGAACTTCTGGAGACCACCCTTTCAAAAAGCACTGAGATACTGGCCGCTGCTAAATTCATCGCATTCGCTGATGTTTTCTGCTCCCTTGCCGATATCGCATCTGAGAGGCGCTATGTCCGTCCCGTCATAGACAGAAGCACGGACTTTACTGTAAAAAACGGAAGGCACCCCGTTATTGAGGTGATGCTCGGAAGGCATCCATTTACGCCGAACGACCTGTCCCTCAGTGAATCTTCCGGCAGGAGGATCGCCATAATCACAGGCCCCAACATGGCGGGAAAATCGACATATCTCAGGATGGCAGCCCTTATAGCCATAATGGCCCAGATGGGTTCCTTCGTCCCAGCCGAGAATGCCAGGATAGGAATGATCGACCGTCTCTTCACGCGCATCGGCGCGAGGGACGAACTTGCCAGGGGGCAGAGCACATTCATGGTCGAGATGGTTGAGACGGCGAACATCCTAAGGCATGCCACAGACAGAAGCCTTGTCATACTTGACGAAGTAGGCAGGGGGACCTCTACATACGACGGGCTGAGCATCGCATGGTCGGTCATAGAATATTTGCAGGGCCAGGAGGGCAGAAGGGCTGCGGTGCTCTTCGCCACACATTACCACGAACTGACCAGGCTGGCTGATATGCTGCCCGGTGTCACCAACCTCAGCATGGCGGTCGAGGAGACGAAAGACGGTGTGACGTTCCTCCATAAAGTGGTCGAGTCCCCCTCAGACCGCTCATACGGTATTGAGGTCGCTCGGCTGGCCGGAGTTCCCTCGATAGTGCTCAGAAGATCAAAGGAGCTTCTGGCGGGTTTTGAGTCGTCTGCTGACGGCTCCGGATCCTTTGTACCCTCATCCGAGGAGAGGCAGATCAGGCTTTTTGACGTAAGTTATGAAGCTGTACTTGAGGAACTTGCAGCCTCCGAACCGGATCAGATGACCCCGATGGAGGCTCTTCAGCTTATTTACAGGCTCAGGAAAGAGAGCCGGAAGGTGCTGGACCTGAAATGATAAAGAGACTGGACAGCGAAGTAGCGAGCAGGATAGCGGCAGGGGAGGTCATTGAAAGGCCCTCTTCAGTGGCTAAGGAGCTAATCGAAAACTCTATAGATGCCTCTGCCCGGACTATAACGCTTCATATCGAACAGGGCGGAAAGGCTTCATTCGCAATAGAGGACGACGGATGCGGCATACCGTTCGAAGAGCTCCCGCTTGCGCTTGAAAGATATGCCACAAGCAAAATATCGACACTTGACGATCTGGAGAGCATAACCACACTGGGATACAGGGGAGAGGCTCTTTCAAGCGTAGCTGCCGTCAGCAGGATGGAGATAAGGAGCAGAACGGCAGATTCCGAGACCGGAGGCATCGTTAGATGCGAGGGCGGAGAGATCATCCTCCACACGGAGAGCCCATGCCGGACAGGAACGATGATCCGTGTGGACGACCTCTTCTTCAACCTTCCCGCAAGGCGTAAATTCCTCAAGACGGCGTCTGCCGAGCTCAGGAGAATACTCCAGGTGGTCAATGACTATGCCCTAATATGCCCGGAACTGACTTTCAGAGTCTTCTCAGACGGCAAAAGAATACTGGAGCTTCTGCCTCCGGGAAGCGTAGATAAGGCCCTTCTCAGGCGGTGGGGAGAGGATTCCCCTATATACAGCTCAGCCACATCATTGAACCTAACCTCAATCAGGATGTGGTGGGATCCCATCCCGGACAGCAGGCGGACATCAGTCACGACTTTTGTGAACGGCAGGAGGATACAGGACAGCACGATCAGGTCTGCGATATGCTGCGGAGATTCGGCGGCATATGGCGAATGGCTTGTCATAGTGGACCTTCCTCCTGAGGACCACGATGTAAACATTCACCCGACAAAGGAAGAAGTAAGATTTAAAAACTCTGGAGATATATATAAACTGACTCTGGATACTGCCCGAAAAATATTTGCCCGAAGATTCTCGGTCTCTTCCGGGCGGCCCGTCACTGATGTGGGAGATAGGCCGTTCTCCGGTCCTGAGACCGGTGAGAAGAAATGGTTTGACAGAACTGACCCGATATTCAGCACCGCACCATGGAAACCGGTTTCAGGCATGCCTTCGGACAGGGTTGCATCGCCGGAAGATACACTTTTCATGGCGGCGGACCCCCCGAGTGAGATCAGTGCCGAAAAAAACGTCCGCAATTATATTGGCCAGTCAGCCAAGGGATTCCTGATCTTTGATTTTCCGAACGGTCTCGCGATAATCGATCCCCATGCAGCCCACGAGAGGATCTTGTACGAAGAGATCGCTGGCTCTTTCAAAGACGGGATAGCTTTGCAGCAGCTGACCATGACTCTTGAGGTGCCTGCCGCACTGCTGCCCGAGATCAAAATTTACCATACTGAGCTTGATGAACTTGCCTTTTCTTTTGACGGTGACCGTCTCGCCGGAGTGCCTCTGCTGAGAGGCAAAGCCAGGCTCTCTCCGCTTGATATGCTTCGTTCCGCACTGAGGGGGATCGAATGTGAAAAGGATCCCGACAAGCGGGACAGGGAAGTCTGGTGGAGGATGGCCAGACTTGCGTGCAGGGATGCAGTAAAGCTCGGCAGGAGGTTCGAAAGGGAAGAGGCGGAAGCGCTGCTTGAAAGGCTTGAAAGATGCTCTGTGCCATTTACCTGCCCTCACGGCAGGCCTACGATCTTTCTGATAGAAGAGAAAAAACTTGAGGACTGGTTTGAAAGATGACGGAAAAGGATAAAAAGGTACCGGTAATTGCAATAATAGGGCCGACCGCAGTCGGAAAGACAAAATTCAGCCTTGGATTGGCAGAAAAACTCGATGCTGAGGTCATTTCCGTAGATTCAAGACAAGTCTACCGTTACCTTGACGTAGGAACCGACAAGGTCTCGCATGAGACAAGACGGCATATACCGCATCATCTTATTGATGTGGCCGACCCTGATCAGGTCTATTCTGCGGCAGATTTTGCGTTCCAGGCAGCAGATGCGATCGAAAGGATCAGGAAGAGGAGGAAGACCCCGCTTCTGATCGGAGGCACCCCTTTCTATTATAAAGCCCTCTGCGGGGCACTCTCCGAAGACCTCCCAAAGGACGAAGAAGTGAGACGCGCACTGGAAGATGAAATAAAGGAAAAGGGCCTCGCGGAGCTCCACAATGAGTTACGTTCCATAGATCCTGCGGCGGCAGAAAAGATACACCCCAACGATCCTGTAAGGACCATGAGAGCCCTCGAAATATTCAGGATAACCGGCAGGAATGCCACATGGTGGTACCAAAACCAGTCAAAAATGGAATCGTGTTATGACATATTTTACATAGGGCTTATCAGGGCGAGGACAAATCTATACGATAACATCGCACGGAGGGTCAGGGAACAGTTTGAGAACGGATACCCGGAAGAGGTCGAATGGCTCCTCTCCAGGGGATACTCCCCAAAACTTCCGGCACTTCAGGGGTTTGGTTACAGGGAACTGGTGCGGTATGTCAAAGGGAACTCCACCTATGAAGAGGCGCTTGAAGGCGACATCAGATCAACAAAAGCCTTTTCGAGAAGGCAGATGACATGGTTCAAGCATTTTGGGCCGGCCATGTGGTATGATTTTGACAAATATGAAATGACCGAGGCAATGGATGATGTGATGCCACATTGCATCAGGCATTTGGAACAAGAAAGCAGATGCTGAATTGAAGATCCACATAGCAGACCCGACCGGACTTTGTTTCGGTGTCAGAAGGGCAATATCAAAGCTTGAAGAGGAACTTCTCCGTTCCGGCACAGTCTACTCCCTCGGAAGCCCCATACACAATCCTCAGGAGACCCACAGGCTGACGGGAATGGGGCTTGTCGTAGTCGAATCCGCCGAAGAGGTCCCTGCCGGTTCTGTCGCGTTTATAAGGGCCCATGGCGTGACTCCTTTGCAGGCTGATATACTGATGAAAAAATGCAGAAAAGTGGTCGACGGGACCTGTCCCTTTGTCAAAACTGCTCAAAAAAGGGCAAAAGACCTTTCTTCCGAGGGCTATGTTGTGGTAATATCGGGGGACAGGCATCACCCGGAAGTCAGGGGGATAATGGGCTATGTTGAAGGCGAAGTAGCCGTTGTCTCATCAGAGGAAGGCATTCCGGACAACTTAAAAGGACGAAGGTGCGGCATCCTGAGCCAGACGACCCAAAAAGTTGGTTCGTTTGCTGCGCTCGTTGGTTCTTTTATTAAAGTATCACCTGAGATCAAGGTGTATAATACGATTTGCAAAGCTACGCTTGCAAGGCAGGATTCTGTCTGCAGGCTTGCTTCAAAGGTCGACGGGATGATAATACTCGGGGGCCGCAACAGCGCCAATACAAAAAAATTAGCTGAAATATCCATGGATGTGGGAGTCTCCACGCTTTGGATCGAACATGCCGGAGAGATCGACAGGGGGTGGCTGCAAAACAGGGATGATATAGGCATAGCCGCGGGAGGAAGCACTCCTGACTGGCTGATAAAAGAACTGATACAAAAATTAAACATGATGTAAGCAGGAGGATGTTGGGTATGGTTGACGAGCTTCGCACAGAAGACGGACTTGAAACACAGGCAGCACCGGAAAAAGAAGAAACAATGGAAGAAATGATGCAGCAGTTTGACGTGATGGGTGATTTTCATCGCGGAAAGATCCTTGAAGGCACGATCGTTGACGCTCGTGAAGACGGATGGCTTGTCGATGTCGGCTACAAATGCGAGGGATTCCTCCCGCGCAAAGAGTGGACGCATAAGGTTCTCGTAGAAGAGACAGAGGAACCCCAAAACGGCGAAAAAGTCAGGGTGCAGATCACAAATATCAGCCAGGGCGAAGATGCACAGCTCAGCCTGAGCCGTTGGCGCTGCGAGTTTGACGAACGCTGGAACAAGCTTGAGGAAGAAGCGGCAAAGAATGAAACTGTTACTGTAAAGGGACTCCGCAAGGTCAAGGGCGGCCTTATCGTAAGCTGCTACGGGATAGAGGGCTTCATTCCCATCTCACACCTTGCCGAAGACGGACGTACCCTGAATCCCGCCCGTCTGCTTGAACAGGATTTCCAGGTAAAGCTGATAGAAAAAGACCGCCGCAAGCGCCGTCTTGTTCTATCTCGCCGCAGCCTTATGGAAGCTGAGATGGCAGAGATCAGGCAGTCATTCTATGATCAGGTCAGCGAAGGTGACATACTTGAAGGAGATGTCAGCAGCATCACCTCTTTCGGTGTTTTTGTAAATCTCGGTGCGATGGAAGGTCTTGTTCACGTCAGCGAACTCTCATGGCAGCGCAATGCCAAGGCCAAGGACGTTGTCTCAAAGGGCGATCACATCAAGGTAAAGGTGATCGGCATCGATAAGGAGAACAACAGGATCTCCCTCAGTCTGAGACAGACTCAGTCCGACCCCTGGGAAACAGCGGCTGAACGCTGGAAACCCGGAGTAGTCGTAGAGGGTACGGTTTCCAACCTGACAGAATTCGGTGCTTTTGTAGAGATAGAACCGGGAGTAGAGGGGCTTATACACATAGGCGATCTCAGCTGGACAAGGATCAAGCATCCTAAGGAAGTCCTCAGGAAGGGACAGAAGATAGAAGTCTCCGTGCTTGAGGTCGACCAGGACCGCAAACGCATCAGCCTGGGCTATAAGCAGCTTACCGATCCATGGAAGGATGTAGCGGAGAAATACAAGAAGGATATGGAAGTTCCTGTCAAGGTAGTAAGGATAGCGGACTTCGGGGCCTTCGTCGAACTGGAAGACGGCATAGAAGGTCTGATCCACATTTCTCAGGTCAGCCAGCAGAGGATAGAAAACCCCAGAGAAGTGCTTTCCGAGGGACAGGAAGTGACGGCAAGAATACTCGACGTGAATCCGTCGGAACGCAGGATGCGCCTTAGCCTCCGTCCCGCCCATGAAGAGCCGCTGAGGAAGCCAAAGACAGAAGAGGCTCAGCACACTGAGGGACAGAAAGAGGACCGTCCCCGCCGCCGCCGTTCTGATGTCGAAAAGAAAAGGAACGACAACCAGCTTCCCCAGGAAGAGACAAACGTGACGATAGGAGAATTTTTAAAGCAGGCAGAAGATCAGGAGTAGCTTGTTCCGGATCTCCGCAATAAAGATCATTATCCCCATGCCTTTTATGAGAGGCATGGGGATTTTCTGTTAAAATACTTATTGTAAATGCAAAGGTATCGAGATCACGGTGGGACTTTCCCGCTTATAGCCGTCAGAAAATATCACGGTTTTTTCCTGGCCCAAGCATACGGAAAACCGTTGTGATGATTTTTTAACAGATTTGGAGGAGTTCTGATGACAGTCAGAAATATATGCGTCTATCCGGATCCGATTCTAAGGGAGCCAACAGAAGAAATAACATCTTTCGATGAAGTGTTGGCTGATCTGGTCGAAGACATGTGGGAGACTATGCATGTCTCCGATGGCGTAGGCCTTGCCGGACCACAGGTCGGCATGCCCAAAAAGATCGCGGTCATAGAGTATAACGGAGAAAAATTTGTCCTTATAAACCCTGTGATAGTCGAAAAAGAGGGATCTAAAACCGTTGAAGAGGGCTGTTTGAGTTTCCCCGGCATATATGAAAAAGTGGATTCCCCGGAGAAGATAAAGGTGCGTTGGCAGAATGAAAAGGGTGGGTATGAGGAAAAAGAGATCGATGGATTTCTGGCATGCGTCTTCTCCCATGAGATCGACCATCTTAACGGCAAGCTTCTTATAGACAGGGTCTCGCCCCTAAAAAGGCAGTTCCTAAAAAAGAAGATCGCAAAACAGGCAAAGGAGCAGTAATGGCCGGGATGCTTCGCTTCGGTTTCTGCGGTTCCGGTAGATTCGCTGCTGAGTGTTTATCTATTATTGCCGGAAAGGCAAGGCCCGAATGGGTGATTACGAATGCGCCAAGGCCTTCAGGAAGAGGACTCAGGCTGCAGAATACCCCCGTATTCGAAAAAGCTGAGGAGCTTGGCATAAAGATGCGGACAACGGAAAAACTTTCTGCTGACAAGGAGACTCTGGAATGGATAGGAATAAATGTTCCAGATCTTATTCTTGTCATTGATTTCGGACATATTATAAAAGAACCTCTTCTGAGCATGGCTCAGCTTGGATGCATTAACATACATCCTTCGCTCCTTCCCGCGTACAGGGGGTCCGCGCCTGTTCAAAGGGCTTTAATGGACGGACTGGAAGTAACGGGAGTCACGATATTCAGGCTGGATGAGGGAATGGATTCAGGTCCCGTCCTTGCCCGGATACCCGTAAGGGTCGGCATGGAGGACGACACTCCTTCCCTGCTCAAGAAGACATGCACTGCAGGCTGTGAAAAACTGCTTGAGTATTTGCTGGATATCCCGGCAGAAAACTGGGTTTTTGTACCTCAGCCGGAAGAAGGTGTTTCAACAGCTCCTAAAATTGAAAAATCAGAGGGAAAAATAGAATGGGAAGCCAGTTCACGGGAAATATTCAACAGGATAAGAGCTTTGGCAGACGCGCCGGGAACATACTGCTTCCACGAAGGAAAGAGGCTTAGGATACACAAGGCGATGCCTGCCTCGGCTTCAGGTATGCCCGGTGAGTTGGTCGGTGTCTTTGACGGCTTTCCTGTCATTGCATGCGGGGAAAGCTCACTTCAATTGCTGCATGTACAACCGGAGGGAAAGAATGTTCGCAGCGCCGACGAGTGGCTGAGAGGAAGCAGGATGAAGCTCGGCGATAAACTTGACTGAGGAGCTGAAAGCTGTGGAAAACATTCAGAGACATGCCTTGAGAAACATAATAAACACGGAGAACATTTATTCGGGTGCGATACTCGATCTCAACATTGACCGTGTCCTATTTCCTTCCGGATGCGAAAAGATAAGGGAGGTAGTGAAACATAAATCCGCTGTCACGGTCCTTCCCGTACATTCTGACGGGACCGTTTCCCTTGTATGCCAGTACAGGCATGCCGTTGACGAGGACCTCTACGAGATACCGGCAGGCCTGATAGAACCTGGCGAAGACCCTGCAGAGACTGCGGTGAGAGAACTTCAGGAAGAGATCGGATACAAACCGGGCAACATAGAAAAGATCTTCGAGTTCTATACTTCCCCGGGTTATTCGACAGAAAAGATAATATTCTTCTACGCCACTGATCTTGAACCGTCAAAACTGGCAGAAGACGATGACGAATTTATAAAGGTACATAATTTTACCATCCCCGAAATGAAAGCTATGATCGACTCCGGAGAGATCAAAGACGGAAAGACTATCATGGCTTATTGCTGGCTGGCGGCAAAAAAGGCAGAAGAAAATGCGATTTGATGCATCGGATGGCTCCGTTTTTCAGAATACCCTCGGCAGTTTCAGGGACTATATCATGCTTGAGAGAGGCTGCAGCGATAATACGCTGAAGGCCTACGCATCAGACCTTGGACAGTGGTATTCTCACTGCAAAAGGATGGGATCTGACCCTATGCTCCTCAATCCGGACAATATCGCGCGGTTCCTCCGTGAACAGTCTGCCAGGGGCATGTCTAAAAGCACAGTCCAGAGGAACGCCGCAGTGCTTAACTCCTTTGCAAGATATCTGGTATACGACGGCATCACAGAGAAAATGCCGATCCTGGATCCGCTCCCCGCAAGGGACAGGATCCTCCCTCAGATAATGACGGAGGGTGAGATACAGAGGCTCATAAACTGCTGCGAGGACGGGACTCCCCTGGGCAAAAGAGACAGGACAGCGATCGAACTCGCATACGGAACGGGGATGAGGGCATCAGAGCTCTGCTCCCTGAAACTGAAGGACATTGACAGAGGCGGAGGCCTTATCTTCACCAGAGGCAAGGGTGACAAGGAGAGATGTGTCCCCTATGTCGGCGGTGTCAGGAAAGCTGTAGATGAATACATCGACGACCACAGGCCCAAACTTGACAGGTACAGGGAACCATGGCTCCTCCTGACAAAATCAGGAAGAAAAATGAGCAGGGAGTTTCTCTGGAGGCTGCTCCGTAAAAGGGGAAACCAGGCCGGCATATCTCCATCGCGCCTCCATCCTCATGTCCTGAGACACACATTTGCCACACACCTGCTGAGAAAAGGGATGGACCAGCGGACATTGCAGGAATTGCTCGGACATTCCTCAATACTGACGACTGAGAAATACACACATCTGGATCTTGAGGTCAGAGATCTTTATGACAAATTTTTCCCGAGGAGCGGGACCGAAGAGGAAAACTGAACCACAGCCTGCTTCAAATGGATCATATTCAATAATGCACAGATGACATCAAGGAGTGAAAAGCGATGCTCTATTCAGAAAAATTGTCTGAGGCGGTCAGATCCCTGTCAGGAAAGATAAGCACAATGCCTGATGTTGCCATCATTCTTGGTTCGGGTCTGGGAAGTGTTGCGGAGAGCGTTGAAGGACCGAAAGTGATCCGCTACGACGATATCCCCTTCTGGCCACGCTCGACAGCTCCGGGACACGCAGGAAAACTCGTATTCGGAAAACTTGAAGGGGTCAATGTCGTGATAATGCAGGGACGCGTTCATTACTACGAAGGCTACACGATGGAAGAGGTCGTCCTTCCCGTGAGAGTTCTCGGCCGCCTGGGAATAAAAACTCTGGTCGTGACGAACGCTTCCGGCGGGATCAATGAAGATATCCCTCCGGGCGGAATAGTTGCCATTGAAGACCACATCAACTTTATGGGAACGAATCCACTGATCGGAGAGAACGACGACGAGATCGGGCCACGTTTCCCTGACATGACGGAAGCTTACGACAAGGAATATATCATAAAGCTCGAGACGGCGGCAAAAGCAGAAAATATAAGACTGGACAGAGGTGTGTACATAGCATTTTCGGGACCATCCTTCGAAACGCCGGCCGAGATACGGATGGCAAAAACATTGGGTGCCGATCTGGTCGGGATGTCGACAGTCCCGGAAGTTATAGCTGCCAATCATATGGGGATCAGAATCTGCGGAATTTCCTGCGTTGCAAACGCGGCTGCGGGAATTTCAAAAAATAAACTGGCTCACCAAGAGGTCCTGGACACAATAAAAGGAAGCTCTGAGTCACTTTGCAGGCTGATCTTTGCTTTTTTGAGGGAGATAAGATGACTTCATTCAACGGGATCGGGTTCATCGAAAAGAAGAGGGACTGCGGAAAACACACCGGTGAGGAACTTCATGCTTTTGTAGATTCTGTTATGCGGAAAGAAATGCCTGACTATCAGATATCTGCGTGGCTTATGGCCGCTTTTCTGAACGGCCTTGACGATGATGAGCTGATGCACTTTACAATGGCCCTCGCTCTTTCCGGCGAGACCCTCACATATCCGCCGGAAGACAGGATCATAGACAAACACAGCACCGGGGGAGTGGGAGATAAGACTACACTGGTCCTCGTCCCGCTGGTTGCCGCATGCGGCTCCCGGATATCCAAGCTGAGCGGACCCGGACTCGGATTTACCGGAGGAACTATCGACAAGCTTGAGTCTATTCCCGGCATGGACATGCACCTCAGCGACGACCGTTTCAGGGAGCAGGTCAACACTATCGGCTGCGCTGTCTCAGGGCACTCCCTGAAACTGGCCCCGGCTGAGGGCAAATTTTATAAGCTGAGGGACGTCACAGGCACTGTGCCGTCAATACCCCTCATAACCGCCAGCATCGTCAGCAAGAAACTGGCGGGCGGGGCATACGGATACCTCTTCGACGTCAAATGCGGCAGCGGAGCCTTTATGAGTGATGCCGGGCGGGCAATGGAACTTGCAGGCAAACTGACAGATGTATCCAAAAAGCTCGGGAAGGTCTGCCTTTCAGTAATAACGGACATGGAACAGCCCCTCGGTGAATGGGTGGGAAACTCCGCGGAAGTATATGAAGCTGTAGAGGTGCTCTCCGGAAGAGGCCCTTCCGACACCCGTGAACTGTGCGTAGCGTTGGGAGCTGCCATGCTTGAAATGTCCGGAAGGGCAAAGAGTCGTTATGAAGGGGCGGAACTCGCCTCAAAAGCGCTTGACGACGGATCAGCGCTCAACAAATTCGGCGAGATGATAGCCGCGCAAAACGGCGACAGTGCTGTTATCAGGGAGCCTCAAAAAGTGCTTCCCAAAGCTGCTTTCACCTATGAGATCAGGTCAGGAAGGGACGGTTATCTCTCAAAACTTGACGCACTGCTCATCGGAGAAGGCCTCAGGACTTTGGGCGGAGGCCGTCTTACCCAGGAGGATGTCATCGACCCATCGGTGGCGATCCAGCTTTTGCATAAGGTCGGATCCAGGATCTCCCGGAACGACGTCCTGATAAGGATATTTTACAACAGCGAAAGCAAGCTTAAGGATTCGCTTGCCTGTTTCGAAAAATGCTGGGAAGTTTCCGAAAAGGCCGAAAAGAGAAAACTCATCCTCGATACGGTATATTGAAAGTTGAAATTCAGCGCCCTTTCTGCTAATCTACGAAAGCCTACATGGAGGCGAGTTTCAGCTGGTGCTGAGCCCGGACTTCAAATCCGGTGGGGGTCGGTAACGCCGGTCCCGGTGTGTTCGATTCGCACACGCCTCCGCCATGTTGATAGTGCCCTGCACTCAGTGCGGGGCTTTTTGTGTTATTATAAATTCTCGTAAAGGTGGGATATCATGTTCATAACCTTTGAGGGGATCGATGGTTCAGGAAAGTCAACACAGGCGGCTCTCTTCTCGAAATGGCTTTCAGAAGAGAAGGAGCGCGATGTGATCCTGACGAGGGAGCCCGGAGGCTGGCCGGGCGGTTCTGTTCTGAGGGAGATCGCCGTAAGCGGCTCTTTGAAGCATAAATGGAGCGAAGCATACCTCTTTATGCTTGACAGGGCCGAGCATGTTGCTTCTGTCATTCAGCCTGCCATAGATGCCGGAAAGGATGTTGTATGCGAAAGGTATCATGATTCAACGCTCGCCTACCAGATATGGGGAAGGGGCCTGCCGCTTCACATATTTGACGAGCTGGCGAGGCTTTCGTCTTTTCCTGTACCGGATATCACGATCCTTTTCGACATACAGCCCGAAAGAGCGCTGAAAAGGGTCAGGTCGAGGGGCAACCCGGATTCATTTGAGAACGAGGGCAGTTCCTTTATGGAAAAGATCAGGGAGGGATATCTTGCCCTTTCTAAACGGGACCCCGAAAGGTGGCTCGTAATAGAGTGCAGTTCGGAAAGCTCAGAAGAAATATTTGAGAAGATGGTCAGGTTGGTTTCATCAAGGAGGATCCTGAGTGATAAATGACTCTTTGGCAGTTCTGGAAGCCTCTCAGGGGTGGAAAGAAATAGTCGCGGCTGTCGGGATGAAAAGGTGTCCCCAGTCTGTTGCTGTGTTCCTGCCTGAGACTATACAGAAAATGTTTGTCGAAAATTACGGCAAACTTATCCTCGGAGACAGTCCTGTCTGGAAGGACGGTGCTCATCCGGATCTGGTACAAGCCGGCAGGCATCTTGAACCCCCATCCATAGACGACTGCAGGACGCTTCAGGGTGAACTTGCGCTGCACCCACTGGTTTCGGACCGAAGGATGGCAGTTATATGGTCTGCCGATAAATTGTCTTTGGAGGCTTCCAACAGCCTTCTTAAACTTACTGAAGAACCTCCCGAACACGGATGCATCCTCTTCGTTTCTGAGGAAGACAAGCTGATACCGACAATAAAAAGCCGCGTCTGGTCTGTCAGGATAGATCTGCCTGCAGAAATAGCGCAGGCAAGGCCTCATCCCGGATCGCCCGAAGAATGGGCTGAGTGGATCGCGGACGGGAGAAAAAAGGATCCTGAAATACTCTGTCTTGAAATAGGGAGTTGGATCCGGCATTTGACAGAAAAAGGAAATTTTAAAAGGGCGGCAGAGCTGGATTCTCTTGTAAGGCTGATGGGATCAAAAAGGCTTTCTGTCCCAATGATCCAGGATCTGACCTATATGGTCGTCAAGGAGGGTATTCCCTGTGAACAAATATTTGGCAATATTCGGTAAGCCAAGGTACCTTGGCATTTTAGCATACAGTTCTGACGAAACGATCGAAAAAGGTACGACAATTGTGGTCGAATCTTACAGAGGAGAGGAGACGGCTGTGGTCGCCGGTCTCCTTACCCCTGAACAGGAGGGAGAATACAGGCTTCTGAGAAATGCTTCTGAACACGGAGATTCTTCATCAAAGACATCTGAACCCCTTGTTACAGACCTTTCGTTCATTTCGTTTGCCACAGACGAAGATATTCGAATGGCAGAGGAATACAGGGAGGAAGAACGGGAAATATTAAAAAGTGCGATAGAACTGCTCAAACCGCATGAGCTTGAGATGAAGCTGATCGACGTTGAGTTTCTGAGGCAGCGGAGAAAACTCTTTTTCTATTTTTCATCTGAGCAGAGGGTGGACTTCAGGGCCTATGTACGCGACCTGGCAAGAGAGTTCAAGACAAGGATCGAACTTAGGCAGATCGGAGTGAGGGATGAGGCCAAGATCATCAGGGGACTCGGTCCCTGCGGGCAACCCTGCTGCTGCAGTTACTGGCTCAACCAATTTGCGCCGATATGCATCAAGATGGTAAAAGAGCAGAACCTGGCTCTCAATCCGGCGAAGATCTCCGGGATCTGCGGAAGACTTATGTGCTGCATGTGTTACGAACACAACGTATATAGGGAACTTTGGGAAAAACTGCCAAATCCGGGAACTAAAATCAAGACGCCGGGCGGCAATGTCGTCGTCTCGGGAGTGGAAGTCCATACTAACAATGTCCGGTGCTACATACCGTCACGGGGAGAGATAAGGATACCGATAGACCGGTTCGCTGAATTCAAAGAGACTATTGTCTCAGGCAAGGACTGGATAATAGAGGAAGAGAAGGATAACATGCTGCCGCTCAGGCCGCACAGTGAGCTGCCAGAGATCTTTGGCGGGTCAGGCTCAAAAATGCGCAAAGATAAAGATGACGGCAGGAGAGAGAGACGAAATGAGAAACAGGATACAGCAGAAGGCCCTGAGGGGGGGAGCAAGCCAAACAAAAAGAAGAGAAGGCCCAGAAAACTCCCTGCTGCACAAAAAGAACAGCATGTTGAACCGGACAGAAAAGAGCATGTGAAAAAACTTCCGCAGATGATCCAGGTAAAAGAAAAGGAAGTCGAAAAACAAGGTATTGCAAGGGAAAAACCAAGGCGTCCAAGGCGGAGAAGATCCGGGGCAAAGAAAACCGAGAGATCGATACCCGAAGAGTAGGAGGGAAGCACTTTGGATCTTTTTAAAAACCTGGCCCAAAAGCTCAAGAACACCGGAAACAAGTGGACACAGGGCATATCCAACCTATTTTCGGATGAACCAATTTCTGACCGCTTCTGGGAAGAACTTGAAGAATTGCTTATTCTTGGTGATGTCGGCATAGATCTGACTGAAAAACTGATCGAAAGGCTGAAACAGAAGGCAATAGACGGAAGGATATCAAGGACCTCAGAGCTCAGGGCGGTTTTTTCTGATCTGCTTGTCCAGCAGCTCAAGAATGTCAAGGGAATGGGTGCTG
The DNA here is from genome assembly GCA_002316795.1 of Synergistaceae bacterium UBA1037. Lineage (GTDB taxonomy): Bacteria > Synergistota > Synergistia > Synergistales > Synergistaceae > Caenicola > Caenicola nitritireducens. The sequence goes on along the minus strand of DCEE01000046.1, from coordinate 22,270 downwards.
CCCTTGATATAAGCAGTCAGCCTGCGGTCATACTCATGATCGGAGTCAATGGAAGCGGAAAGACGACAACATCGGGAAAACTGGCTGCCCAGCTGAAGAAGGATGGCAGGAAGGTCCTTCTTGCCGCCGCCGATACGTTCAGAGCTGCAGCCATTGAACAGCTTAAAGCTTGGGGCGAGAGGACAGAAGTCCGCGTAATAGCCCAAAGCCAGGACAGCGATCCTGCCGCGGTGGTCTTTGATGCCATCATGGCTGCAAAAGCCGGAAATTATGATGTGGTCATAGCAGACACCGCGGGAAGGCTCCATACAAAATCCAACCTGATGGAAGAACTTGCCAAGGTTTACCGCATAGTGAAGCGCGAGATCCCGGAAGGTCCGGCGGAAGTCCTCATAGTTCTTGACGCAGTGACGGGCCAGAACGGTTTCATGCAGGCGGAGACTTTCAGCAAGGTGATGCCCGTTACCGGTGTAGTTCTGACAAAATTCGACAACACCTCCAAAGGCGGGATAGTTCTGGCTATCGCCGAAAAACTCGGTATGCCGATAAGATATGTGGGGTTGGGTGAAGGCATCGACGATCTCCAGCTTTTCGATCCTAAGACTTTCATAGATACGCTCCTTGACTCGGAAGGCAATGATTGAAGGCAGGCATCCCAGGGACCCACAAGTCAAGAAGATAGTTGCCCTTTTGGTCCCCAGAGGGGAAACGGAGGTATTCGAGACTGCGAGCGGACTTCTCGCTGATGTCTGGGGAGAGCCTGAACGGATAAGCCCGTTTATCCCCTTCACATGGACCAACTATTATGAAGATATCGCTCCGGATCTGGACAGGTGTTTCTTTTCCTATCCGGGGCTTTTTACCATGTCTGAGCTCCCGGACTGGAAGATAATGACGTGCAGGCTGGAAAAGGAAACAGGGGCTTCAAGAAGGGTCAACCTTGACCCGGGTACCATAGACGGAGCAAGGCTGCTTCTGGCATCTACCAAGGGACAGGCACACAGGATATATCTCAGGGACGGTATCTTTGCAGAGGTAACACTGTGCAGAAGAAAAGGCAAATGGGAAAGCTTCTTCTACACATTTCCCGATTTTAAAAGCGGAGCATACTTTGAGTGGCTCGAGACTGTCCGGGAGGACTGGAAAAGAGAAAAGAACTCTGTTGGAATGTAGGGGGTAATGAGATGATCGAACGCTATGAAACTCCTGAAATAAAAACTATATGGAACGACCAGAACCGTTTTCAAAAGTGGCTTGACGTGGAACTTGCCGTATGCAGGGCATGGAACGAAGCCGGCAGGATACCTGACGAAGATTACAGGAATATAGTCGAAAAGGCATCATTCAGGGTTGAAAGGATCCGTGAGATCGAAGAAGTTACTCAGCATGATGTCATCGCATTCGTATCAAACGTGGCAGAGTGCATAGGGGAGTCGGGCCGATATGTCCACCTTGGCCTGACGAGCAGCGACGTCATAGACACAGCCTCCTCCCTCCTCCTGTCCGAAAGCCTGGACGTTGTCCTTGCATCCCTGAGAGATCTCCGCACGGTCCTTGGCCGTAAGGCAGTTGAGTACAAAATGACCCCATGCGCTGGGCGTACCCACGGGATCCATGCAGAGCCGACCACCTTCGGACTCAAGCTGCTGAACCATTATGCCGAGGTCGGGAGGGACATAGAGAGGATCACGCAGTCACAAAAGGAAATAATGGTCGGAGGACTCTCCGGCGCAGTAGGCACATATGCGAACTGTCCTCCCGCCATCGAGGCAAGGACCTGTGAGTTGCTTGGCCTCTCTGTTGACCCGGTTTCAACGCAGGTCATCCAGAGGGACAGGCACTCACGCGTAGTTACAGATGCCGCAATATGCGGGGGTTCGCTTGAAAGGATGGCGCTTGAGATCCGCCACCTGCAGAGAACTGAAGTCCTGGAAGCGCTTGAACCATTCAAAAAAGGTCAAAAGGGCTCGTCGGCAATGCCCCACAAGAAAAATCCGATACTATGCGAGAGAGTCTGCGGAATGGCAAGGCTTCTGAGGGGCTACACTATCCCGGCGGTCGAGAATATAGCCCTTTGGCATGAACGTGACATCAGCCACTCTTCGGTGGAGAGGGTCATGTGGCCGGACGTGTTCCACCTTGTTCTGTACATGACAAAAACCATGACTAAAATAATAAGCGGACTCACAGTAAATTCAGAAAAGATGAAAGAAAATATTGAAATAACAAAAGGCCTTCTTTTTACAGGCAGAGTACTGGTCGAACTTGTTGAAAGGGAAGGCATCAGCAGGGAAGATGCTTACGTAATAGCACAAAGTAATGCGATGAGGTGCTGGAACGAAAAAACACCACTGCTTGAACTCCTGAAAAATGACCCGAGGATCAACAAAATGAGTGAGAGTGAGCTGGAATCTTTATTTGATTTGGAGTATTATCTAAAGCATATAGATGAGATATTCGGCAGATTTCCCGAATTGCAGAATATCCCTGTATAAAAATAATACAAAATAATATGGAGGATTTGCAAATGGCTGCTCCAGACAGAAACATTGCTCTCGAAATGGTTCGTGCTACGGAAGCTGCGGCTATGGCCGCTGGACGGTGGATGGGACGTGGGGACAAGAACGGAGTTGACGGCGCCGCTGTAAATGCTATGCGGTTCATGCTCAACAACGTCAATATGGACGGTCAGGTCGTAATCGGAGAGGGAGAGAAGGACGAAGCTCCGATGCTCTTCAACGGGGAAAAACTCGGCACCGGATGCGATCCGCAGGTCGACATCGCGGTCGACCCTATCGACGGGACACGTCTTACGGCCCAGGGACTCCCGAACGCGGTCAGCGTAGTTGCGTTTGCAGAGCGTGGTACTATGTTTGACCCACAGCATATTTTCTATATGGACAAAATAGCTACAGGTCCTTTTGCGGCACATGCGATAAACATTGATGCCTCTCCCTCGGACAACATAAGGGCCGTTGCAAGGGCGCTCAGAAAATCGGTCGAAGACGTGACAGTCATTGTACTTGACAGGCCGAGGCATGAAGAGCTCATCAAGGAGATCCGTTCCATGCACGCAAGGATCAGGCTTATCCCCGACGGAGACGTTGCAGGGGCTCTTTCAACATGCAAACCAAATTCCGGGATAGACCTCCTAATGGGGATAGGCGGCTCTCCCGAAGCAGTAATAACAGCATGTGCAGTTAAGTGCGTCGGAGGCAACATGCAGTGCAAACTTTGGCCGCGCAACGACGAGGAGAGGGAGAAGTGCAAGGAAAAGGGTATGGATGTGGAGAAAGTCCTACACCTAAATGACCTCGTAGCATGCGAGAACGTATTCTTTGCCGCCACAGGCGTCACCGACGGCGACTGGCTGAAGGGCGTACGCTATGCGGGAGATGTGGTCCACACATCATCGCTCGTTATGAGGGCAAAGAGCGGCACCATACGCTACATCGACGCGATCCACAACGTTCAGAAGCTGGACGAGATCAGCGGGATCAAATACGGAGCACAGTCGACCTCAGTATCTTTCCTCTAAAACACGAATTGCCGCTCGGATAATTGACATTTGGGCAGCCCGATAGTTTGGGCTGCCTCTTTCTTGATCATCAGGCCGTTCATGCAAAAAACGGAAATTAATATCCATTATTTACCGTCCTGACATTTAATAATATCTTTGATTTTTGAATATGGTGATATAACTTTGTATTTTCTTTGTGAACGCTGCCTTTATTTTAATCTTTTGTGAATTTACTGTTATTACATTAGTAGAATTATTTGAATATTTTAACTTGACATTCAATGGTGCAGTGATAATCTTGATGGCAGTTGATCCACAAGTATATCCGAGGGGGCGGTCTTTTGGGGGAGATCGATCGAATCGCTGAGGTTTTGCTTACCTATAAGCAAGATCCCAGGTATTTGCTTGCTGTTCTTCTCGATATCCAGGAATCAGAAAACTACATATCAACGGAGGCAATGCGTGCTGTTGCCCAATATCTCGGCGTCTCGGAAAGCCGCGTTTTTGCCGTTGCGACCTTTTACCGGACGCTGAGCATGAAAAAGAAAGGAAGAAAGATCATACGTGTCTGCATGGGCACCGCATGTCACCTGCGCGGCTCTGCCGCAGTGCTCCATGAGCTGGAGAAAAGGTTTGGCATAAAAGCGGGAGACGTGACTGAAAACGGAGAATTCACACTTGAAACAGTGAACTGTGTCGGTGCATGCGCCCTGGCTCCGGTCATCACCTGCGGCGATGATTCTTTTGGCAGGATGGACCCTGCCAAAGCTGCAGAACTTATCACAAAGGGGGCCTTTGAATGAAATTCGGGACCCTTTCCGCCCTGAGATCCTACAAAGAACAATTATCGAACAGAACGAGGTCCGGCAAAGAAATATGGGTATGCGGCGGACCGGGATGCGTTGCTAACGGCAGTCCTGCCGTCGCGGAGGAATTCCAAAGGCTTATCGGACAGAGATCTTCAGAGGGACCCCGATCCTTCTGGCAAAACCTCAAGGTGATGATCTGCCGTGAAGACCAAACCTTCAGGACAGGTTTGACAGGATGTATGGGGCCATGCGAGAACGGTCCGATAGTACATGTCGAACCTGAAGGCTGGTATTACCGGAAGGTCACGCCGGAGGACGCCGCCGGCATTCTGGATTCTTTGAAGGAAGGGCGCCCGTACATGGCAAAAGCCATGTACGGCAAAGACGGTAAACCATCTGAGGATCCAACGGCTGAAAACATCCCTTTCCTTTCCGGACAGAAAAAGCTCGTCCTTGGCAATATGAGCAGCATGTCCCCTCTGGACCTGGAAGACTATCTGGCGCACGGCGGTTACTCAGGGCTGCTAAAGGCCCTTGAAAGCATGACGCCTGAAGAGGTCTGCGCTGAGGTCAGGGAATCAGGCCTGAGAGGCAGAGGCGGAGGGGGCTTCCCGGCCGGGGTAAAGTGGGAATCTTGCCGCGGCTCGTCCTCTGAGAAACGCTATGTTCTGGTAAACGGCGATGAGGGGGACCCCGGGGCATTTATGGACAGGGCGCTTATGGAAGGCGATCCCTTCTCTGTCATAGAGGGCCTGACCATAGGAGCATACGCTGTCGGCTCAAGCGAAGGCATTATCTATGTAAGGCATGAATATCCGCTCGCAGTAAAGAGACTTACAAACGCAATAACCATTCTTGAAGAGGCCGGCCTTTTGGGAAAGGACATCCTTGGCACAGGATTTGACTTCCATGTTGAGATCTGCAAGGGCGGGGGAGCTTTTGTCTGCGGCGAATCCACTGCGCTCATGACCTCAATCGAGGGAAAGCCCGGAGTCCCGAGGGTCAAGTATATAAGATCCACAGAAAAGGGCCTCTGGGGGTCTCCGACTGTCCTGAACAACGTTGAGACCTGGGCGAATGTTCCGCTGATCATAACAAACGGATCATCCCGGTACAGGGAAACAGGTTCTTCCAACAACTCCGGGACAAAGGTCTTCGCGCTGGTCGGTAAAGTAAAGAACACCGGACTTGTCGAAGTGCCTATGGGAACCACTCTAAGAGAGATGATATACGGCATTGGAGGAGGAGTAGCCAAGGCCCGGCCCTTCAAAGCGGTACAGACAGGCGGTCCGTCCGGCGGATGCCTTCCCGCGTCGATGCTCGATACCCCTGTCGACTTTGACAGCCTCGATCAGGCAGGTTCAATGATGGGATCGGGCGGCATGATCGTCATGGACGACAGGACCTGCATGGTGGACATTGCACGGTATTTCATCGATTTCCTTGTTGAGGAATCCTGCGGTAAGTGTGTACCATGCAGGGAAGGACTCAAAAAAATGCAGATAATACTGCACTCTCTTACCGGAGGCATGGGTCAGGAGGGTGACACCGACACCCTGAAAGAGCTGGCAGAAAGCATCTCAGACACGGCCCTTTGCGCATTGGGGCAGTCTGCAGCTAATCCTGTGCTTTCTACGATCAGATATTTTTATGAGGAATATGTTGAGCATGAAAGGGAGCACTTCTGCAGAGCCGGAGTCTGCACGGGAATGTTCCGGATAACGATCGATGAAGAGAAGTGCACAAGCTGCGGCCTTTGCTCAAAGAGCTGTCCGACCAAAACCATCGAACTCGCGGGGAGCGGGAAGTACCGCATTGAACAGGCAGGCTGCATAAAATGCGGTGCCTGCTTCGAAGTCTGTCCCTTCTCATCCGTTGAAATAGTAAACGAGGTGAGCAATGATGATTGAGATAACGATCAACGGCACACCGATAAAGGTCAAAAAAGGCACTATCCTGCTGCATGCGGCGCAGGAAAACGGGATAGACATCCCGACCCTTTGCGATCACGAGGGACTAAATCCTGAAGGCAACTGCAGGCTCTGCTCCGTGGAGATAGAGGAACCCGGCAGAAAAAAGATAGTTGCTTCCTGCATGTTCCCGGTGACAAGGAGCATCTCTGTGGAAACAGAAAGTGAAAGGGTAAAGAGAGCAAGAAGGACAGTCCTTCAGCTTCTCATAAACAGAAATCCCAAATCCCCCGTCATCCAGCAGCTCTGTGCCCGGTACGGCGTCAGCCGTGAAGAGCGGTTCGCTTTTGAACCTGATCTCTGCATAAGGTGCGGCAGATGCGTAAGGGCCTGCGAAGCAAACGGAACAAAAGCTATAGAGCTTGTAGGCAGAGGCTTTGACAGACACGTTGCGCCCCCTTATGAGATGGAAACAGATGCATGTATAGGCTGTCTCTCCTGTGCTACTGTATGTCCGACCGGAAAGATAACTTATGAGGAGTCTCCGGGAAAGAGGAAGATCTGGCATAAGGAGTTCGATGTCCTTCAGTGCAGGAGGTGCGGCATGTTCTTTGCCACAAAAGAAATGCTTGACTGGGCAGGAAGGCCGGAGAACGACCGCGACTACTGCGACCACTGCCAAAAATATATTGAAAGCGTCAAGTTTTTGACAGGATCTCAAAATAAATAAAAGCATCAACAATATCTGTCCTTCGACCCGCAGTATCTCATGAAGAAACTGCGGGCACTGGGCAGCGGGAGCGATCCCGCCGCCTGCCGCTTAGCAAAGAAGGGGACCTTTTACGGGTCTCCTTTTGTCTTTACACGACCCGGTCACATACGGGAATCCAAAAAAGTACAGGGAGGAATGCGGCATGGAAATGATACTTATAACTTCGCCGGAGAAATGCATCGGCTGCGGGACCTGTGAACTGGCATGTTCACTGTCCCACAACGGGGAGTGCAGGCCGGCGATATCCAGAGTCAACGTATTCAGGTTCGCGAAGGGCAGCAACGTCCCGATGATGTGCTTCCAGTGTGAAGAAGCGGCATGCATGGCGGTCTGCAAGACGAAAGCCCTGATACGTGACGAGGAGACAGGCGTAGTGAAGGTGGAGGACGACAAGTGCATCGGATGCAGGATGTGCGTTATGGCCTGTCCCTTCGGGAACATTGCGTTCGACAGGGTCGCAAAAGTCGCGATCAAATGCAATCACTGCGACGGAGAGCCCCTGTGCGCTGAATTCTGCCCGACTGCAGCGATCGAGTATGTACCTGCCGATACCGCAACGCTCAACAGGAAAAAGGCGTTTTCGGCCAAAATGAAACAGGCTCTTGAGGAGGTGAAGTAATATGGCAGGCTGGACAGAGACTATCCTGAGGGTAAACCTGACGGAAGGCACGGTCAAAAAGGAAGCCCTCGATATGGATGCGGCAAAGAAATACCTTGGCTGCAGAGGCCTGGGAGTATATTACTACATGAAAGAGGTCAGGCCCGGAGTCGATGCACTGGGACCCGAAAACAACCTTATCTTCGCAACCGGAGTCCTGACGGGAACTATGGGTTCCAGCACGGGCAGATATGAAGTCGTGACCAGGGCACCGCTGAACGGGGTGCTTGCCGGGTCAAACTCGGGCGGATACTGGGGTCCTGAACTGAAATATGCAGGTTATGACATGGTGATCTTTGAAGGGCAGTCTCCAAGACCCGTCTATCTTAACATCTACAACGGAACGGCGGAACTTTGCGATGCATCAGATCTTTGGGGCAAAAATGTTCCTGATACCACCGGCGCGCTTCTTGCCAGACACGACCCTGACGCTAAAGTTGCATGCATTGGTCCGGCTGGTGAGAACAAGGTCCTCTTCGCCAACATAATGAACGATGACCACAGGGCGGCAGGACGCAGCGGAGTAGGGGCCGTCATGGGATCAAAAAACCTTAAGGCGATCGTAGTCAGGGGAACGAAAGGTGTTAAGATAGGAGACAAGGATAAATTCCTCGCCGCTGTAAGGGCAAGCAAGAAACTGCTCAAGGAAAACGCTGTCACCAGCGGAGGGCTTCCCGCATTCGGAACGAACATTCTCGTAAATATCCTTAACTCGGTAGGTTCGCTTCCCACAAGGAATTTCCGGGAGTCGCACTTTGAGACGGCCGACAAGGTAGGCGGCGAATCGCTTGCAGCGACCAGAATGTACAAGAACAAGGCCTGCGCCTTCTGCTCCATAGGATGCGGAAGGGTGGCATGGAGCGAGGGTAAATACGCCGGTGAGGGCGAGGGTCCGGAGTATGAATCAGTCTGGTCATTCGGCCCGGACTGCGGCATCGATGACATTGACGCCGTCAACAAGGCCAACTTCATCTGCAACGAGCTTGGCCTTGATACGATAACAATGGGAAGTACGATCGCCGCGGCCATGGATCTTTACGAAATGGGCGCCATAAACAAGGAAGAGGCCGGCCATGATCTCAAGTTTGGAAACGCAGACGCGCTTATTGACCTGGTAGAAGCAACCGCATACAGAAAAGGCTTTGGAAACGAACTGGCTGAGGGTTCCTTCAGACTGGGAACAAAATATGGACATCCCGAAGTATCGATGACAGCAAAGAAACAGGAGATGCCCGCATACGACCCGCGCGGAATACAGGGCATAGGACTCAATTACGCCACTTCGAACAGGGGAGGCTGCCATGTCCGCGGATATACAATATCCCCTGAAATACTCGGCTTACCGGAGAAACTCGACCAGCAGTCGACAGCGGAGAAACCGGCATGGGTAAAAGGTTTCCAGGACCTTACCGCGGCAGTTGACTCTGCGGGAATGTGTCTTTTCACGACATTCGCCCTCGGCGCACCAGCGATAGCGAGTGAGATAACAGGCGCTTCCGGCGTAGAATACACCGGTGATGACGTTGCGGCTGCCGGAGAGAGGATATACAACCTCGAAAGGCTCTATAACCTCAGCGTCGGATTCACAAAAGCTGACGATGCTCTTCCGGAGAGGATGTACAATGACCCGATATCCTCCGGCCCCATGAAGGGGAATGTGAGCAGGGTGCCTGAAATGCTGCCGTACTATTACGAGGCAAGGGGATGGGATGAAAACGGAGTTCCTACTCCGGAGAAACTTGAGACACTTGGATTAAGGGAGTTCATGACCATCTGAGCTTCATCCTGACACGTAAGATCGTATCAGTCACATAGAAGCAAATCTTTCAGGGGGGATGAGAGTGATCAAGGTCGGTTTTTTCGCTGATATAAGGACCATGGTGGGGGCAAAAGAGGTAATGATGCCCTGCAGGCCAACTCTTGCACTTCTTATGGAGGATCTGTGCGCAAAATACGGAAAGGCTTTCCGGGATTTCTGCATGGACGGGGATAAGATCTCAAAGCGGGTCAACATTCTTGTCAACGGACACCACATGCTCCATCTGCAAAAGGACGACACCCCGCTCAAGGACGGGGATGACGTCAGGATCTTCCCACTGATCGGCGGAGGTTAGATCCGGGGCCTGGAATAAAAGAAAAACGCCCCGGTACCTGTTTAAAGGTCCGGGGCCCTTTTTCAATGTCGATGGTCAGATCTGTCTCTTCCAGCGTGCTCCCTGGGGAGTGTCCTCAATGATTATTCCCTTTTCTGCAAGCATATCCCTGATCTCGTCAGAGCGCCTGAAGTTTTTGTTCTTCCTTGCCTCCGCCCTCTCTTCCAGAAGCGCGTCGATATCCTCGTCCGGATCGTCACAGTGGTCTTCGCTGAAGAAGCCGAATACGCAGTTGACTTTTTCAAGGAAGTCCCTGGCAGCCTTTATGCCCTCTTCGCAGAAACCTTCGTTTTCGGTCAGATGGACATTTACGGCCCTTACGACATCGAAAACGCAGCCGAGCGCTCCCGCTGTGTTGAAGTCGTCCTCCATAGCCTCGGTGTATCCAAGGGAAGCCTTTTCGACTGCCGCGGACAGGGCGTTGTCTTTTTGACACGGTCTCCGGTTCGCAGCTGCGAATTTCAGGTCTGCATAGCAGTTGTTGATCCTTTCAAGTGCGCTCTGTGCCTGGTCAAGCCCTTCTTTAGAGAAGTTGATGGGCGAACGGTAGTGTGCGCTCAGCAGGAAGAAGCGGAGCACAAGAGGGTTGAACCTTTTCCTGATGTCGCGGACAGTCATGAAGTTGCCGAGGGATTTGGACATCTTTTCCTTGTCGATCATAATGTATGCGTTATGAAGCCAGTATTTGACGAACTGACAGCCTGAGGCGCACTCAGACTGGGCTATCTCGTTCTCGTGGTGGGGGAATATCAGGTCGCTTCCGCCGCCGTGGATGTCTATCGAGTCGCCGAGATACTTTGTCGACATCGCACTGCACTCTATATGCCAGCCGGGGCGTCCCTTGCCCCAGGGGCTTTCCCAGAAGGGCTCCCCGGGTTTGCTGGCCTTCCATAGGGCGAAATCGAGCGGATCATTTTTCCTCTCGTCAACTTCTATCCTTGCTCCGCTTTTCAGTTCCTCGATACCCTGTTTAGAGAGCTTGCCGTATTCGGGGAAGCTGACGACAGAGAAGTAGACATCCCCGTCTTTTTCATAAGCGTGTCCCTTTTCGATAAGAGTACCGACTATCCTGATGATCTCATCGATCTCGTGCGTAGCCCTCGGGTTTACTGTGGCTCTTTTGATCCCAAGCGAATCGGCATCCTCAAAATACTCGCCTATGAATTTTTCCGCCAGTTCGGGGACACTGATGCCCATTTCGTTGGCACGCCTTATCATCTTGTCGTCAATGTCGGTAAAATTCTGTACGAAGATGACCTTGTAGCCCGTACTCTCAAGATATCTTCTGAATACGTCAAAAAGCACGAAGGGTCTCGCGTTGCCGATGTGGAAAAAATCGTATACGGTCGGGCCGCAGACGTAAAACCGTACCTTTCCTTTTTCTATCGGTTCAAATGGTTCCTTCTTCCTCGTAAGGTCGTTATAAACTGCCAGAGCCATAATGGCACCTCCTGAATGCTACTTTATCCATACTATGATATCCTATACCATGAACCCGACATCAGCAATCACGGAAAGGACCATATTTTTTGAAGAGAGAAGACCTGCTGCACCATATCAAATCATTCCCCGACAAACCAGGGGTCTACATGATGCGTGACCCCGACGGAAAGATCATCTATGTCGGCAAGGCCAAATCGCTCAGAAAGCGGGTCTCATCCTATTTCCGCCACTCAGGCTTCGCATCGCCCAGATTGAGGAAGCTGGTGGAAAGCATATCGGACATATCCACGATCAGGACGGAGACAGAGATAGAGGCGCTTATCCTGGAAAACAGGCTGATCAAACTCTATCAGCCCTTTTTCAACATAGACCTAAAAATGAACGAACGCTACGCATACATAAAGGTCACATCGGAAAAATTTCCGAGGATAGTGGTTACCAGACACAGACAAGAAGACGATGCCGTCTACATCGGCCCCTTCGTAAGGGTATCAGAAGTCAGGGAACTGCTCCGCCTTATTGAGAGATATCTGCCCCTTCGCTACTGCAAGGGGGAGATAAAGGAGTCCAATAAGAAGATCCGTCCATGCATGAGACATGCGCTGGGGCACTGCCTTGCACCGTGCGCAGGCCTCTGTTCAGAAAAGGAGTACAGGGAGAGGACTGCGGACGTTATAATGATGCTGCAGGGAAGGGGCCTTGAACTTGTCGAAAAACTCCGCAAAAGGATGGACAAAGCCGTACAGGAACTTGAGTTCGAAGAGGCTGCGGTCCTCAGGGACACGATCCGCGCAATATGGAGAGTCAGCCGGCAGCGGAACAGCATACCCGAGATAGAGACTGGCAGAGATAACAACTGGGAGACTCTGAACCGTTTACAGGAACATTTAAAACTGCCCACGCTGCCATGGCGTATAGACGGGTTCGACATATCGCACACTTCCGGCAAGGAGACCGTCGGCGTTGTTGTTGTCTTCGAACAGGGATATCCGAACACCTCCCTTTACAGGCGCTTCAACATCAGGACCGTCGTGGGCATAGACGACTTCAGGTCAATAAAGGAGACTCTTCTCAGGAGATACAGGAGATGCATCGACGGTCAGGAGCCGATGCCGCAGCTTATACTTATTGACGGAGGATCTGTTCAGCTCGAGTTTGCCATGGAGGCAATGAAGGAGCTCGAGCTCACCGACATACCAATAATATCGCTGGCGAAAGAAGAAGAGGAGATTTACATCCCGGATCGAAAAGAGCCTTTGCGCCTGGATCGTACCGATCCCGCACTCAAACTTCTGCAGTATGTCAGGGACGAATCCCACAGGTACGCTATAACTTCCCACAGGGCTGCCAGAAGCAGGAATTTCAGAAGGAGCAAACTGGAAGAAGTCCCCGGTGTCGGACGGACAAAAGCTGCTCAGCTGATCACAAAATTTGGAAGTACCAGGGCTATAATGGATACTGCGGAAGAAAACCTTGCCTCCGCGCCGGGCATAGGAAAAACGCTTGCCCGCAGGATACAGGAATATCTCAGACAGGCTGATGAAGGGAGCGGTCAAAAATGACGACCCGGAACCAAAGGACACTGGACGAACATTATATGAGGACCGCCCTCTCCCTCGCACTCAACGGGACTGCCTCCGTAAGCCCAAACCCGCGCGTCGGCTGTGTGATCGTACGCGATTCCGCGATAATCGGTTCCGGATGGCACAGGTGCTGCGGGGAGCCTCATGCCGAGGTCGAAGCTGTAAGGAATGCCGGCGGCGATGTCAGGGGAGCTACTGTATATGTGAACCTGGAACCCTGCTGCCATCAGGGCAGAACGCCCCCGTGCGCTCACATGCTCATTGAGAGGGGGGTATCCAGGGTAGTTGTTGGTATGACGGACCCTAACCCAAAAGTAGACTGCATGGGTGAAAGGATGCTAAGGGATACGGGGATAGAGGTTACAAGCGGCATCCTCGAAAAGGAATCCAAATGGATAAACAGGGGATTCATTAGAAGGATGAAAATGGGACGTCCCTGGATAACACTCAAGACTGCCTGCTCACTTGACGGGAACATTGCCCTTAAGGACGGATCAAGCAAGTGGATCACAGGTGAAGCTTCCAGGAGAAAGGTCCACATGATGAGGGCTGAGAGCGACGCTCTTCTGTCCGGGATCGGAACAGTCCTCGGTGACGATCCGGCCTTTACTGTAAGAGAGGCCGAAGGCAGGACACCATTAAGGGCAATACTTGACAGAAGGCTCAGGACTCCGCTCAACGCATCTCTTTTCAGTGAAAAAGGGCTGATATTCTTTACGGGAAAAGACGCTCCCACTAAAAAAATTGAAAGTATCAGGGCGCTCGGAGCAGAGGTTTTTATTATTGATGCCCCGGAAGAGCGGGAGCCGGATTATGTTATGGCTAAATTGTGTGAAATAGGTGTAAACTATCTGATGGTCGAATGCGGGGCAAAACTTACCGCTTCGCTGCTCCGGCGCGGTCTTGCGGACGAAATATCTCTCTTCATGGCGCCCAAACTGCTCGGAAGCGGGATCCGCTTTACGGAGCATCTTAAATTGGATTCGCTGGAAGATGCGATCACAATAAAGGATATGCAGATATCTCCATGCGGGGAAGACATCTGGATAAGGGGGGTGCTTTCATGTTCACCGGACTTATAGAGACAGTCGGCACTGTTTCCGCCATACATCCAAAAGGCGATGTCTGGCAGATCGACATTGAGGCACCGAAAATTGCCGGCGAGCTCAGGATCGGCGACTCCGTATCCATATCGGGAGCATGCAGCACGGTCATACGCTTCGACAGCAGGTCGTTCAGCGTTGAGATAATGGAGGAGACGAGGAGAAGGACAAAGCTGGGCACCCTCAAGAGCGGTTCGCGGGTGAACCTTGAGAGGGCGATGATGCTTGATTCAAGACTTGACGGACATATCGTGTCGGGACACATAGACGGACTTGCCGACGTCCGGAAGATAGAGATCGGCCCAAAGACCAGGAAATACTTTTTCAGGGCCGATCCGGAGATACTTTCCGGGATCGTCCCAAAGGGGTCTGTGGCGGTGGACGGCATAAGCCTCACCGTTATCGACGTTGATGCGGAGACCTTTTCCGTCGGTATCATCCCGACTACAATATCGGATACTACTCTCTCTGAACTTAAAGAGGGTGATGCGGTAAATATAGAGACTGATATGATCGGAAAATATATCACAAAATTTCTTAATACACGTTTTTCCGGCGCACAAGGCGGCGAAGAGATGAAAAATTCTCTCACATGGGATAAACTTGTAAAATATGGCTGGGCCTAGGGGGATCATTGAGTAATGTTCAACACGATCGAAGAAGCACTGAATGACATCAAGCAGGGGAAAATGATCATCGTCGTTGACGACGAAAACAGGGAAAACGAGGGTGACCTGGTTATGGCGGCAGACTGCTGCCGGACAGAGGACATCAATTTCATGATAAAAAACGCCAGGGGGCTTGTCTGTGTACCGATCGGGGCCGAGCAGGCAAAAAGGCTGCAGCTCAACCCCATGGTGGAGCACAATACTGATGCGCACGGAACCGCCTTCACAGTTTCCGTCGACCATCTCAAAGAAACTACCACAGGCATTTCAGCCGCAGAGAGGGCAATAACCGCGAAAGCTCTGGCAAACCCTCTCTCCAGGGCAGATGACTTTCGCCGGCCCGGACACATTTTTCCGCTGGTCGCGCGTCATGGCGGGGTCCTGAAGAGGGCCGGCCACACCGAAGCTGCCGTGGATCTTTCCCGCATGGCCGGATTCAACGAAGGCGGAGTCATCTGCGAAATAATGAATGAAGACGGAAGCATGGCAAGGCTCCCTCAGCTAATTGAATTCGCGGCTAAGCACGGAATGAAGATAATATCTGTCGAAAATCTGATAAGGCACCGCGTGATGAGGGAAAAACTGGTGAGGCGTGAAGCGACCGTACACATGCCGACCGCATGGGGAGACTTCATCTGCCACGCCTACACAAGTCCTTACGGTGAAAACCCTAATGAACTGCACCTTGCCCTGGTAAAGGGGGAGATCCAGGGGATGGATGATGTCCTCGTAAGAGTACATTCCGAGTGTTTCACCGGAGACCTGCTCGGTTCACTGAGATGCGACTGTGGTCCCCAGCTGCACAAGGCCATGATGATGATAGAAAAAGCGGGAAGGGGAGTCCTTCTTTACATGCGGCAGGAAGGACGCGGCATAGGACTTCTTGCCAAGCTCAAAGCCTATGAGCTTCAGGAAAAGGGAATGGACACCGTAGAGGCAAATGTTGCACTGGGATATGCTCCGGATGCCAGAGATTACGGAGTTGGGGCGCAGATCCTTGCGGATCTGGGTCTCCGAAAGATAAAACTTATGACCAACAACCCAGTCAAAATTACCGGACTGAAGGGATACGGACTTGAGATCACGGAAAGGGTCCCTATCGAAGTCGACCCAAACCCGTACAATGAAAAATATCTCAGCACTAAGGTCTGCAAGATGGGACATGTACTGAGCAACTCAATGTGTCTGGATATGGAAAAAGAAGAAGCAAAATAAAGGATCATAAAGGGGAGAGCTGAAATGAAAATAGTCCAGGGAAACATGATAGGAAGCGGCCTGCGCTTCGCGATAATAGCATCAAGGTTCAACGAACTTATCACAACAAAGCTTATTGAGGGGGCCAAGGATGCCCTGACAAGGCATGATGTTCGTCATCAGGACATCGATGTTTACTGGACACCCGGAGCATGGGAACAGCCTGTCGTTGCAAAAGAGATAGCGATGAGCGGGAAATATGACGCGATAATTACATTGGGAGCCGTTATCCGCGGCGACACCACCCACCATGAGTATGTTGCGGGGGAGGCTGCAAAGGGACTTGCTCACGTCGGACTCGATCACCGCATTCCCGTTGCATTCGGCATAATAACCTGTGACAACCTTGAGCAGGCTCTTGCCCGCTCAGGAAGCAAAGCCGGAAACAAGGGAGCTGATGCGGCCCTTGCCGCGCTCGAGACAGCCAACCTGCTTAAGGAAGTCCGTAAGGACAGGGGAGCTGAAGCCTGATGCTTGATATGAAATGGGTGAGGGAGCATACGGACGAAGTAGCCGCCATGCTCGCCAACAGGAATTACACATTCCCGCTGGATAAATTTGTTGAGCTGGATTCCCTGCGCCGCGACGCCTTGCTTGAGGCGGAAGCTTTGAAGGAGAGACGCAACGCCGGAGCCAAAGAGGTCGGAATGAAAAAGAAGGCCGGTGAAAATGCCGACGTGCTTATGGAAGAGATGCGCCTTATCGGTGAAAAGGTAAGGGAGCTCGATGAGAAAACGGCCGGGATCCAGGCCGAGCTCGACGACCTTGCTATGAGACTTCCCAACAGGCCGCACAGTTCGGTTCCCATTGGAACTGACGAAAACGACAATGTTGAGATAAGAAAACACGGCAAACCAACGGAGTTCACATTTGCACCCAAAGCGCACTGGGATCTCGGGGAACCCCTTGGCATAATGGATTTCGAAAAAGGGGTCCAGCTTGCGGAGAGCCGCTTTACAGTTCTCAAGGGAGCAGGGGCCAGGCTCGAAAGGGCTCTGATGAATTTCATGCTTGACCTTCATACGACAGCGCATGGATTTACCGAGATCGCCCCTCCTATACTTGTCAACACAGCAACGATGAGCGGGACAGGCCAGCTTCCCAAATTTGCAGAGGACCTCTACAAGTGTGCGAACGATGACCTCTGGCTGATACCCACTGCCGAAGTGCCCCTGACTAACCTGCATGCCGGCGAAATATTGAGCGAGACGGACCTGCCGAAATACTACTGCGCCTTCACCCCATGCTTCAGACGTGAGGCGGGCAGTTACGGCCGCGACATGAGAGGCATGCTCAGGCAGCACCAGTTTGACAAGGTCGAAATGGTCAAGCTCAGCACCCCCGAAAGAAGCTACGAAGAGCTGGAACACATGACAAACTGCGCGGAAAAAGTGCTTCAGCTGCTGGGCATACCATACAGGGTAATATGCTTATGTACGGGTGACATGGGCTTCGGTGCGGCGAAAACATATGATATCGAAGTATGGCTCCCGAGCCAGGACTGTTACCGTGAGATCAGCTCCTGCAGCAACTGCGAAGATTTCCAGGCGAGGAGGATGGGCACAAAATATCGCCCGGCGAACGGCGGCAAACCCCGCTATGTCCACACCCTCAACGGATCCGGCATAGCCATAGGAAGGTGCCTGATCGCACTGATGGAAAACTTCCAGAATGAAGACGGGAGCATTACCGTTCCCGAAGTCCTGCGTCCTTACGCGGGAGGTCTTGAAACCGTAAAATAAAAAGCGCTGAGGGGTAATTGCGACGGGTCAGGGGAGTGGCACAGCCCCCCTGACTTTTGTTGTTTACGTTCTCTTTTGTTATACGCGCAAACATGGTAGGATAATCAGGGAGGGAGTTGATCCCTTCTGATGCAGACAAAGGAAGGGTCATTGATGTTTGACAGCAATTACACACTGACAGTCCTGCTCGTGCTGTTTGTAGCAGTCATATGCATATTCATACAGAGATTCTTCAAAAAATACCTTGAGAGCGACCAGTATTATTACCTCAAGGATATTACCCTGGTTGCCGCATGGGCTCTCTGCGGGATATGGGCGCCTGACAGGCCTCTCAGGATAACGATCGCGGCGGGTGTCGCTGCGGCATGTATTGGATTCTGCCAGAAAGTCACAAAGGGAAAAAATCTCCGCTTCCTCTATTTCATAGTCGGCCTCGGATTTTCGCTCTTCGGGCCAAGGATAGCCTTCATTGAATTTTCCCAGGGCGAGTACTACTACCTCTCTTACTTCGCTTCGATAGCTATCAGCACGCTTTGGATCGGGGTCTTTCCGATATTCTTCCAGGAGATAGATGAGATCCCCGGCATGTGCGGCCTTCTGCTCACAGTAAGCTGGACGCTTGTCTCCACTGTCATAATGCTGTCCTCGCAGAACCTCAGAGAGGCAGTACAGCTCTGTATCATCGGAATGGTCCTCATACTGGTCTTCTGGAGCAGACATATACATGCGTACAGGAGGCTTACAGAACCGCTCACCGCACTTTGGGGGACCCTGTTCGCCGGTCTTTCGATATTCGGTGTGAGCAAAGGCGTCGCATTCTACACGCTTGCAGTTCTTCCGCTCGGGCTCTTCATGCTCCCGCTTATTGAAACGTCGATAAGCGTAGTGAGCGCAGCATTTTCGCCAAAACCCACAGGCAACCTTATCCTCTACCGTAAACTCCTTAGCAGGGGCATGGACCATGCTACTTCGGTCCATACGGTCGTAATGATATGCGCGTTCATTGGATGCATAGCCGCCTTCATTCAGATCGGAACAGCCAGTTTCTTCGTCCTTCTTACCGCTGCAGTGGCTCTGTCGACTGTCACCTGGATCTTTTTCAGATATGCTTCGAAGTCGGATAGGAGTCAGGCCAGAAAACCCGGTCTCTGGGGCATCAGGGTCGACAACATATCACTCAACTATGCAATTACCCAGGTACAGCACTGGATAAACAAAGGAACGGACCACTGCATTATTGTAACTCCTGATGCGCTCGCGGCCCTGAGGAGCAGAACAGACTCAAGATACAGAAGGATAATCAGGAATGCCGCATTGGTGCTTCCTGACGGGGCGGGCCTTATTGCCGCCCTCAAGCTGCTGCATACTCCTATCCAGGAAAGGATACCGGGTGTAGAGTTTACTGAACACATCTGCAAAAGGGCATCATACGAGGGATGGGGGATCTGGTTCCTGGGCGGAGCTCCGGGTGTTGCCGAGGCAGCGGCAGTCAAACTTTCCGAAAAATACCCGGGACTCAATATCGCCGGGACAAGGAACGGGTTTTTCAAGGATGAAGAGAATGATGCGATCTGCATAGACATCAGCAGATCGGGTGCCAAGGTCCTGTTCGTAGGACTGGGTGTGCCGAAACAAGAATACTGGCTTGAGGAAAATCTTGTTAAAACGGGAGCGACGGTCGGTATGGGAATAGGCGGTACAATGGATGTGATATCAGGAAAGCTGACAAGGGCTCCAAGGATTTGGCAAAAGCTCTGTCTTGAATGGCTTTACCGTACTATTCAGGAACCATGGCGCTGGCGCAGGATACTCAAATTGCCCGAATTTGCCTTCTATGTACTATTAACGGCCCTTCACCTTGACACATTTAACCCAAACAGCTCCGAAGAAGAGTCTGAGGTCATCTGAAAGCTTTCGGAGACCAAACAAATAATCAATATTTCATAACAACTATACGTATTTTGCATATGGCGCTAATAATAATATCGTTGTATACTTTCTGTTTAATCAAACTTTATAACGTCTTTATCGAAGGGAAGATCATTATATGAAGATGGATAAACTCTTGAAGCAGGCTCAGCGGATGCAGGCGGAAATGGCACTGGCGCAGGAACAGCTTGCAAATACTGTTGTTGAGGGAGTTTCTGGCGGAGGAATGGTCAAGGCCAGAGTGAACGGCCACGGAGATGTCCTGTCGGTCTCGATATCTCCTGAAGTTGTAGACCCACAGGATGTGGAAATGCTTGAAGACCTCATCATCTCGGCTATCAAAGAAGCGATCCGACAGAGCAGAGAGACGGCCAACAGCAAAATGAATTCAATTACCGGGGGAATGGGCGGATTTCCCGGTTTGATGTAACTTCAGCATGTCAGCCACTTCTCTGCCCGGTTCAGTATTTAAGCTAATAAAACTATGGAGCAGACTTCCAGGCGTGGGAGAAAAAACCGCCCGGCGTATGGTTTTTTTCATCCTTAAGCAGGACCCCGCCTGGGTCAGTGAGTTTGTATCAACAATAAGCCAGGTCAGGGAAGAGACACATCACTGCGGTGAATGCGGCGGCATCACTGATATAGAACCTTGCTCTGTCTGCAGGGACAAAATGAGAGACCGGAAAGTCATGTGCATCGTTGAAAGCGATGAGGATTGTATATCGATCGAGCAGGCAGGAATATTTAACGGACTTTACCATGTGCTCGGAGGACAGGTATCGCCCCTCGATGACCAGGATATACCGGAGGAAAGTATAGGAAAGCTTAAGCAGAGGATCTGTGATCTTAAGATCGAAGAGATAATACTTGCTACCGCTCCCAGGATCGAAGGAGATCTCACTGCATTTGCGATACAGGACGCGCTCAGGGGAATACCGGTCAGAATATCAAGGCTGTCATACGGCCTTCCGGTAGGGGGAAGCATAGGTTACGCGGACAGGGTCACGCTTCATATGGCAATGGAATCGAGAAAGGAGATGCCCGGAAAATAGACATAAACTTATGAACAATAGTGAAAGAATGCGGCAAAAATATAATCGAATGAAAGGAGAAAACAAAATGTCGTCAGGATCCGGTCTTTCAGCTGTTATGAAAAGATTGGTAAGGGCAGTGATGGTATTTATATGTGCGGCAGCCGGCTATCAGATATCAAAGATAGTCATTGAGCAGAACTGGTGGCCGTCTGTGACACTGCTGCATCCGATCGCAACAACTGTTTTTATTATTATTCTTTCAGCATGTTTCGGCTTTATTCTTGCACCTCTATTCTGGTTCAGCGTAAGTAAATTCGCTCAGTTCACTGAATCAAAACTTCAGAATACGAGTGTACCCGAACTTACTGTAAGCCTCCTCGGGCTCATCCTGGGCCTCTTGCTGGCAAATCTTATAGCAATGCCAATGTCCAGGATCCCCGGAGGGATCGGGGTCTATATAGCGGTGCTGCTGAATGTGGCTCTGGGCTATCTGGGACTTCGCTTCTTCGCCAAGAGGAAAGATGACATATGGGGCGTAATAACAAATATAGGAGATATAAAGCTGCGCCTCCCAAAGCGTAAAAAGAAAAGCAGTAACGGCGAGGAAGAAAAAGAAACCGACATTGAGGTCGCTCCCGAGTTCTATTACTCGATCCCCAAGATACTCGACACCAGCGCCATCATCGACGGCAGGATCCTTGATGTGGCACAGAGCGGCTTCCTTGAGGGGACTATAGTACTGCCCAGGTTCATACTGGCAGAACTTCAGGGAGTTGCCGATTCCACCGATCCTCTCAGAAGGACCAGAGGAAGAAGGGGGCTCGCAGTGGTCACTGAGCTGCAAAAAATCAGGACACTGAACATAGAGATCCCGGAGACGACACTGAAGGACCTTGAAAGGGAAAAGGTCGACGAAGCCCTTGTCGTTCTTGCCCGTCAGCTTAACGGGAAGGTTATCACGACTGACTACAACCTGAATCAGATAGCACAGATAGAAGGCGTGTCTGTGCTCAATGTAAACGACCTGGCAAATTCGCTTAAACCGATGCTGCTTCCCGGCGAAAACGTGGAGATCGACATAATCCGCATCGGCAAAGAGGCCCATCAGGGAGTCGGATATCTGGATGACGGAACTATGCTCGTCGTAGAAGACGGCTACAAAAGGATCGGCGAGAGGGTAAAGGTAACTGTGACCTCTATGCTGCAGACTTCGGCCGGAAGAATGGTCTTCGGAAGAATACGTCCCTAGTATGAACAAGGAAACCTGGTCCTTCATCATAGTGGCTGGCGGAACGGGCTCCCGTCTCGGAGGGACTCCGAAACAGTTCCGCTTTCTCGCAGGCCTTCCGGTCTGGAAATGGTCCGCGATGGTCGCTGAAAAACTTTGGGAAGAAGGAGCTGTCGAAGAACTGCTCCTTGTCGTGCCGGAGGACCGTATTGCCGAAGCGGAGGCGGAGTCCTGCCTCAGGGTCCCTACGCGCCTCACAGCGGGAGGCGCCACAAGGTCAGAGTCAGTTATGAACGGATTAAGGATTTCATGCGGGTCTCACGTGCTGGTGCACGATGCGGCCCGCCCTTTTATTACGGCAGAACTCTGCAAAAAACTTATGAAGAACGCCTTGGTCCACGGAGCTTCTGTACCTCTTCTTGCCTGCTCCGATTCCCTGAAGAGGGTAGCCTCGGGAAAGATGA
>DCEE01000003.1:31334-31775 GCA_002316795.1 Synergistaceae bacterium UBA1037 | reverse complement strand
GTCAGGCACGCGAAGGATATGCTCTCTGCAGCGGTTATGGTCAGTCTGCTGGTCGGCTATGGAGCAGCATTAATTTTAATATTTGGGTGAATTTGCCGGGCGGTGCGTCCGGCGGAGAATTTGCCGGAAAATCACCGATGGTGAATTTGCGACAGTCCCGGTCGCGGGGAATTCGCGAGAATCATCGCTGGTGAATTTGCTGATGGATCGTTCAGCGGTGAATTGGTTCTGAGCCCCTACCCAAATGAACCTAAATATCCGTCGTTCCCGAATGATCTTATCGGGGATCCGAGTGTCTTTAGATTTTGGTCCTGACAGGCTTTTAAAGACTCGGCCATAAAACACTTGATCCCCGATACAGGCATTCGGGAACGACGGTGATATTGAATCCCCGCGGCCAGAGGCTGCAAATTCTCCGCGGGATTACCCTTGCCGCAATTC
>DCEE01000003.1:18882-31083 GCA_002316795.1 Synergistaceae bacterium UBA1037 | reverse complement strand
CCCTTACGACGGCTCAGCAACCGCTCAGCCATGCTCAGCCATTGCTGAGCCGTTTTTCACGACCGCTTCACCATTTCTTCCTGATTGCTTCACGGCGATTTAATCGCCGCTTCACGGAAATTGATCCTTCCGTTTCCGGCGGAGCTTCTTCCAGATCTCCGCCTTCTGCTTCCAGCGCTTCGGCCTGGGCTCTCATTGCAGCCTCATCCTCTTCAGTCGGTCCCTCTTCTGATTTGGTGCCGACTCTTTTGATCTTGATCATTTTCCTGAGGAGACCCTCTACATAGTAGTTGGTATCGACTATCACCATCGCACCTTTTTTGATACGCTCGGCGCGGATCTCGCTCTGGAGACGGTCGTCGAAGAGGTCTTCCATGCTGGGCTGCTTGCCCTTGCCATCCTTCTCGATGGATTGGGGTCCGTCGATCTCGGCGACTATCTGGTTGTTGGTCTCCTTTATGCTGAGTTCTTTGAGCAGGTCGTCCAGGTTCGAGATAGCCCTGAGTCCCGTCGCAAGCGATTCCTGCTCAGGTTCCATTATCCCTCCGCCCCTGACAAGTATTTCGCAGAAACCTACGGCATTTTGCGGCACTATGACCGGGATCCTCTTTACCATCGATCTTTTTCGCCAAGGCCTGAGCGTTATGTTCAGTTCGATCTTATCGCCCGGGGCATACGCATCCTTCTTTTCGGCGATCTCAAGCTTTTCAATAAAGACTACACGGGCATCCCTAGTTACTTCAACATCAAGTTCCACTCCCAACGGCCTTATCTCCTGGAACTGATTTAGGGAGAATATTTCGGAAAGGTTGTCAAACTCGGTCAGCAAGGAACCAATGAGGTCCGTATCCGAGAAGAAAATATTTCGCCTCTCCCATCCGTTGGGAAGGTTGCCGCCGTAGAACCTGTATTTGAGTATCGCGGTGCCCTCTCCTCTTCTTGCCCAAAGGTCGTCAATTATCCCGAGCATTCCCATGCTCCCGATAACCGGTCCTGAAAATGAGTCCGCAGCAGTCTGGAATCTCTTTACAGTCTCCCTTTTGCTGTCAACGTCATTGAACTTTACTCTATAACTTATCGCGGGGGCAAGCCGTCCTACGTAACCGGCTATTGCTTCTGGCCTGTCCTGGGTAATTATGCCGACTATCGGCCCCTGGTATCCGAGTTTGAAGGAACTCTCCATACCCGGGATCACCCTGAGTATCGTCGCCTCCGTAAGCGGGTATGATACCGCACCCTGCCCGGCCATCGGATGTCCGAAGCCTATGAAGCGTCCGTCTTTGGAAATGGCTGTAAGTGTGCCTATCCCTCCGATCTCTATGTCGCCCCAGGCCAGTGATGCGCCTATGGCTGAGCCCGGTTCAGGTTTAGCTTTGAGCTTTACGGCATTTCCATCCGAGGATGCTCCTCCGAGGGGGATCAGAGGCAGCCCCAGCCTCTTTTTCATCTCCTCTGTTACCCTTCCGCTGATCCCGTCGACCAGTATTGGCATCCCAAGGGGAACAAGCTCAGCGTCATATAGCTTTGCGATGTCAGCTGAGGTCGGTCCCGTCTTTATGTCGTCCGATACGGCATCTTCAGAAATCTTTCCAGTTTCATCCTGTCCTTCGCCATCATCTGGTTCTTCTTCTTTTCCGTTATCTTCCTCGGGACATTGGTCAGCCGATGTCACCTCTGCTGACGTTATCCCTTCTATCGCAAAATCACAGGGATCTGGTTTTTCTTTGATGTCTTCCGATACAGGCTCTTCCTCTTTCAGATCATCTTTCTTCTTTTCTTTTGCCTCCGGTTTTATATCGGCGCTGACCGGTTCCTTCGGTATCTTCACAGACACTCCGAACGGAGGTATCCTGTCAGGCCAGTTGAATGCCTTGACCATCTCTTCTATCGGCGTTACAAGACCGAGGTTGTTGTCGCTGAACTGCCATCCGTAACCTATTGCACCGACAAGTTTTCCTTTCACGTATACCGGCGAGCCGCTCATTCCCGCGGCAATGCCTCCGTTCGCCCTCACATAAGGATCGTCGACCCTTATCAAAATGAGATTTTTGGGGCTGGTCTTCCTTGGAACGACTCCTAGTAATGTTGCAGAAAATCTGGATATCTTTGTTCCTTGAAGCACTGTCCTTATTTCAGCATCCATTCCCTCTTTGACTTCCGATAAGGGCAATATGGGGTCAGTTGGGACAAATGGTTTTGCCTCAACAGCAAACGAAAGTACCGGCCAGGCAAGAATGGTGACGGTTGTTATGAACGTGAGGACCGTTTTGGTCAAGAGCTGTGAAGAGATCTTTTTGATCATCAGTTATCGCTCCCGTTTTGGGTTTTTCCCGTTTTCATGTACCTGAGATAACTCATTATAAGCTCGTCAAGGTCGCCGTCCAATACGCCCTGGACGTTGCCTATTTCACATCCGGAACGGTGATCTTTGATAAGCTGGAAGGGCTGGAGGGTATAGGAACGGATCTGGCTTCCCCACGCTACGGTCCTCTTCTCCCCCTTGATGTTTTCAAGCTGCTCCTGCCTCTCCCGCAGTGTCTGCTCAAAAAGTTTTGAACGGAGCACCTGCATCGCGGTGGCCCTGTTCATATGCTGCGAGCGCTCGGTCTGGCAGCTTACGACTATTCCCGAAGGAACGTGTGTGATCCTTATGGCCGAGTCGGTCATGTTGACGTACTGACCGCCTGCGCCGCTGGAACGGAATGTATCCACTTTGAGGTCTTCCGGTCTTATCTCCACCTCAACGCTGTCGGGAAGGACTGGCATTACCTCAACTGAGGCGAAGCTCGTGTGACGGCGCTTAGCCGAATCGAAGGGGGATATTCTGACAAGTCTGTGGACCCCCTGTTCACCCTTCAGGTATCCGTAAGCGTAGTCGCCGTTTACGGAAATCGTTACGCTCTTTATTCCCGCTTCCTGGTCGGGAAGCTCGTCGATCAGTTTTACAGTATAATCGTTTGCTTCAGCCCAGCGCATATACATACGGTAGAGCATTTCCGCCCAGTCCTGTGAGTCAAGGCCGCCGGCTCCCGCGTGTATCGTCATGATGGCGTCTCCCGAATCATACTCGCCGTCAAGCAAAACCAGTGTCTGGTATGCCTCTATGCTTTTTGCAAGAGCTGAAGAACGCACGTAAAACTCCCGGTTGAGTTCGTCGTCATCGACTTCACTCAACAGTTCTGATATCGCCTCAAGTTCCAAAAGCTCGTTCTGAGAATTTTCGATCTTGTCAAGTCTCGACTGAAGCAGGGAAATTTCCCTGTTTACTTCATGGGCATTGTCCGACGACCAGAAGTCGGGTTCTGCGGTAAGTTTCTGGAGTTCATCTATCCTTGTTTTAAGTGAGACCGGGTCAAAGGCTATCACGCAGTTCGTCAAATGACGAACGCAGATCGGCCATGACAGTAGATATTGGCAATACTACCATAAGTACCTCTCCCTTTTATTGCGAGTGCGCATATGCTCTTATTATAACAAAGGGGTGCGCAATTGGGGCATCTCGGAGCGCTAGCTTAGCAACATTTGCGGCCCTTCGCGTCGACGTATGGCAGTGCGTTGGCGAAGTGCAAAATGAAGATGCCGCGCGAAGTGGCGATTTTATCGCCGCGAGCAGTTGTAGGGGCGGTCAAAGGATCGTCAAACATTTTCAAACAGTGGTCAAACGGTAGTAAGGGCAGGGGCGGGGAATTTGCAAGGAATACACCCGCGGTGAATTCGCGTCCTTCGGCCGCTGGAGAATTTGCTTGCTTCGCATCGCGGAGAATTTGCCGGAAGACCCGCCCGGCGGTGAATGAGGACCCAGAACCGTCATCCCCGGACGCAACTTAACGGGGATCCAGATACCGTCTTTAGATTCTAGCTATGACTGGATTTATGGACCCCATACCCCAAGACGCTGGATTTCCGATTGGATCATTCGGGAACGACGGGAAGGGGGCCCTAGATCCCCGCTCAAAGGCATATGGGGGTGGCGGTGATAGAGACAAGGCAGAATCAAGTCCTGGATCCCGGCTCAGGCCCATACATGGAAGACGATTAGGGGCTAGGGTTTTACGAGCTTAACAACCTCTTCCCGCCGGCTTGCCGGCTCTTCGCGGCGATAAAATCGCCACTTCTCGCGACATCTTCTTGCCGTCCTTCTCCCGCCCCTCCAATTGCTTGTCTACTGCCTATTGCTTGCCAAAATTAGCCCCAATTACGTTAAACCAGTTTAATAAAATTATCCCCCTCGACAAACTTACCGATCCTGACCGACCGATCAAATCCGCCGGCAATCAGCTGATTCAGCAGCTCATACTCGTGTTCTTGTTGTATGGCTATCAGGAGGCCTCCCGAGGTCTGAGGGTCAAAGACGAGATCTTCTGCAAAGATGCCCATATTTGAACCGTTTATTACTTTGGGGCCTGAGTGTTCCTTGTTACGGTATGCTCCTGCAGGTATGAGGCCCATGTCTGACATTTCCTTTATGCCCGGGAGCAGGGGCAGCCTCTCTGTTTCGATCTCTAATGCCGTCCCTTCGGAAAGAAGGTCAAGGGCATGGCCGGCAAGACCGAATCCGGTGACATCGGTGCAGGCTGTTACTGTGCTGCATATATCCTCAGACAGGACGGGGGGTATCGAATTCAATTTTGCCATGCTTTGGACTGCTGAATCTATGTTTTCATCAGAAAATAACCCTGCCTTTATCGCCGTCACGGCTATGCCTGTACCGATGGGCTTCGTGAGTATTAGGATGTCTCCGGGACCTGCAGTTCCTACTGTCCACATCCTGTCCTTTTTGACCTCGCCGAATACCACGAGCCCGTATTTGGGTTCCTCGTCCTGTACGCTGTGGCCGCCCGCCAACATAGCTCCGGCCTCGATCACCTTCTCTGCTCCCCCGTTCAGTATCTCCCTGAGCACTTCGAGAGGTTCGCAGTCAGTTGGAAAGCATACCACATTCAGCGCAATGAGCGGCCTGCCCCCCATAGCGTAAACGTCACTCAGGGAATTTGCCGCGGCAATTTTACCGAAGTAGGCAGGGGAATCG
Organism: Synergistaceae bacterium UBA1037; assembly: GCA_002316795.1. Taxonomy (GTDB): domain Bacteria; phylum Synergistota; class Synergistia; order Synergistales; family Synergistaceae; genus Caenicola; species Caenicola nitritireducens. The sequence continues at coordinate 26,054 of DCEE01000003.1, read as the reverse complement.
ACCACCGGGGTAATGAAATCAACGGTCAGTATGCCTACCCTTTCTTCGTCGATCTTCCAAAGCGCGGCATCCTCACCCCTGTTCCATGAGGCTATAAGGCTTTCATCCCTGAAAACTGGCAGACCCTTGAGCAGGCGGTCCAGCTCCGCCGGACCTATCTTAGCCGCTCAGCCGCTTGTACGGGCACGTTCTGAAAGCCTCATACAGATCCCTTCCTTCCTATTTCATCCGCAGATGGTGTACATCAGCTGCGGCGAATATTTTCTCTTCGTTCCCCGCCTTGACTACAAGGGCACCCTGCTCAGTTATTCCAACCGCGGTGCCTCTGAATTTTTCATCGTCCTGAAGGACACTGACCTCTCTGCCGATAGTATCACACTCATTCCTGTAAACAGAAAGCAGTTTTGCTTTGCCCTCTGGCCTTTTAAGGCCAATGATCAGAGAGGAAAGGGCTTTGAGTATCCGTGCAAGCAAAAGGGGCCTCGGAACCGCCTCTCCCTTCTCTATCATTATGGAAGTGGCGATGTTCCTGTACTCCTCTTCCAGTTCCCCCTCAGTGAAATTGACATTGAGGCCTATCCCGGTGACCGCATAATAGATCCTGTCGGGTTCTCCGGCTGCCTCGCTCAGGATGCCGCATATTTTGCGTCCGTTCACAAGGATGTCGTTGGGCCACTTAAGTTTTGCGTCAAGCCCGTATACTCCGCTGAGGACAGACCTTACCGCGAGTCCTGCGGCAAGATTGAGCAGCTGGACATCGCCCGGTCTGAGCTCAGGTCTTATCAAAACTGAAAAGAGAAGGTTCTTTGAAACGGGGGCATGCCATGAACGTCCCCTCCTTCCTCTTCCCTCCGTCTGTTCGTCTGTGACAGCCACTATTCCTTCAGGGGCATCCTGGCGGGCAAGGTTTTTGATCGCGTGCTGAGTTGAGGTTATTCTTGGAAAATAAATGCTTTTTCCGAATATGGGGTCATCCCTCAGAAGGAAATCCACCAGTGTCGGACTTATCCTGTCCGTCTCTCTGACATTTTTTATCATGTAGCCCTTCTGTGGCGCTGATATTATATCAAGTCCCTCTTCCTTCAGGGCGGAGACAACTTTTGAGAGGGCCTGTCTTGAAAAGCCAAGTTTATCCGTGAGGACTGAACCGGGAACGAACTCCCCTTCATATCCCGCAAGATATTCCAGAAGCCTGCAACGGCTGTTTGTCAGGTCTTTACCGGCGAGCAAATGATCACCCCAAGAAAGATAGATCCGGAACTATGTCAGCCAAGTCTATTTGCCCTTAGCGTCAGACCGGCTCCTATTATCAAAAATACGATATTGGCAATCCAGGCTGCAAATACTGGATGAAGGTACCCCGCATCCCCAAGCGACTGTGTAAAGGAGAGGATTATATAGTAAACAAATACGATGATAACACTCAGCCCGAGCCCCATTCCCGAGCTTGACCTCTGAGGCCTGCTCCCGACTGCCGCTCCCACTATCGCCAGGACAAGACAGGCCCAGGGCACCGAGAAACGGAGGTTCATGATCATGACTATCTTGGATACGTCCATGCCCTTCTGCTTCATCATTTCTATCTCACGAAAAAGCTCGTTCAGCGTCATCTCGTCCGGAGTCCTTGAGGACCTTGCCGCCTCCTCGGGGTTGAGGTTCAGCTGAAGGGCCTGCTTGTCAAAGGTGAAAAGCAGAGACACGTCGTTTTCCTTGGTGATCTCGAAAACCTTTCCTTCTTCCAGCCACCAGCTTCCATCTATCCATTCGCCCTTTTCGGCAGAGACCAACCTGCTGAGAAGTCCGTTCTCGAATTCCTGGACCACTACATCCGACATCATTCCGTCCTTGATGTCCATCCTGTTGACATATATCACTCGCTTGAGGGAGCCACCGGATTCCTCCTTGAGGAAGACCTTTTCCTTAAAGACAGGAGGAGACTGTTTGTAGACCTCATATGCCATCACATTGGCGGCAGCTCTTTCGCTGACTGGTACCAGCGTTTCATTTATGAAAAAGGCGCCTATAGAGACTAGAAAGGCAAGAATTATAACAGGCCTTATTATCCTGTTGAACGATATTCCTGATGACTTGAGCGCCACGAGCTCTGAATTTGCGGATAGCTTGTTGAAACCGAGCAAAGCGGCAAGCAGGCAGCTCATGGGGATGGCCGCTGCAGCCATTTTGGGAAGGTAGTAGAGGAAAAGCCTTATCACTATCCCAAGAGAGACCCCATTTTTTATTATGAGGTCTGCTATCCTGAAAAGAAGCCCCCCTGCGACCATAATTATCGTAAAAGCCATCAACCCGAAGAAAAAGGGGCCAACGAGTTCTACAAAGATGAACCTGTCGAGTGCCCTGAATTTTAAATATGTGTCGAAAAAGTTATTGTTCACTTTTAACCTCATTCATCTCAATTATTTTCTCAGCGCACTCACGTATGGCTCCGTTGCCGCCGGTTCTCTCTGTCTTCCAGTCAGATGCTCTTAGGACCTCCGGAACAGCATTCGCTACGGCTATTCCCAGTCCTGCCCATTCAATGCATTCCAGATCAGGAATGTCGTCACCCGCAAAAGCAACCTCTGCAGGTGATGCCCTGTGGTTTTCCGCAAGCGCCTTAAGTTCCGCCAGTTTGTTCCTTGTCCCGTTTATGCAGCCTGTTATCCTGAGGTCGTCTGCCCTCTGCTGGGTAGCGGCTGAGTAACGGCCGCTGATAAAATATACTTTCACGCCCCTGCTGATGAGCTTTCTTATGCCATAACCATCCTGGATGTCGAAGCGTTTGAATTCCCCGCCTTTTCCATCCATGTATACTCCCCCGTCTGTCAGGGTCCCGTCGACATCAAGGGCAAAAAGTTTAATCAATGTCCTTCTCTTCCGGGTTTTTGCGGTCCCAGTCATGGTCTATCCTGGGCGAAAGCCCTCTTGTGGACGCAGCTGCAAAATCAAGGATCATCCTTCCCTCTGGAGTAGGGCCAAATTTATCCTCCAGTTCAGCAAGCCCCTCACGTATGGTCAGGCCTGGGGCATAAAGAGTACGGTACATCTGCCTGATATTCTTTCTGGTCTCTGTGTCGAATCCTCTGCGCTTAAGCCCTACCCTGTTGATGTCGTATACTTTTATGGGAGATCCGTTGGCAAGACAAAAGGGAGGAACATCCCGGACGATCTTTGAGAGACCTCCTATCATGCAGTACGAGCCAACGTGAACAAACTGGTGAAAGCCCGCCATCCCGCCGACCACGACATAATCCCCAATTTTAGTATGTCCGGAAAATCCACACTTATTGGCTATTGTACAGTCGTGCCCTATCTCAACGTTGTGAGCCAGGTGGACGTTTTCCATAATAAAGCAGTTGTCGCCTACAGTTGTGGCCTTTCCTTCTCCGACCGCCCTGTTTATAGTGACATATTCACGGCACATGAGATTGTTCCCTACCCTGACCCAGCTCTCCTCATTCCTGAAGGTTATGTCCTGGGGCTCTCCGCCGATCACAGTGTGGTCGAATATGGTACAGTCGGATCCCATCACAGTGTAGCCGTAAATGTGGACATAGGCCCTCAGTTCCGTATTGTCGCCCAGAACCACATTGTCGTCCACTATACAGAAGGGGCCTATCTTGACGTTATCTCCAAGCTGAGCTTTTGGGGAAACTATCGCCGTCGGATGTATGCAGACTCCCATCCCGGTCTACGCCTCAGGCTTGAGGGTAAGCCCGGAGGATACTACACAGCCCATAGTTCCTTCTGCGGCAAGGTCCCCGTCTATCGTTGCCCTGAACTTGAACTTGAAGTTGTTGCCCCTGCGCTTGATCAGAGTCGCTACGGTCCTGAGCTGGTCGCCCGGTTTTACCGGCCTGCGGAACTTTACTTTGTCGATCGACGTAACATAGACAAGGCGACGCTCATTCTCCTTTACCTCGGTATAAAGTTTGAGCAGGACAGCTGCTACCTGTCCCATGGACTCGATCACCAGGACACCGGGCATTACTGGTTCGTCCGGAAAGTGTCCCTGAAAGAAGGGCTCGTTTATTGATACATTCTTGACCCCAGTCACTTCGACCAGTTCGTCCGTCAGCACCACGTCCTCTATCCTGTCTACGAGAAGAAATGGATAGCGATGCGGCAAAAGGTCCAATATTTTATTGATGTCATATTTCATGATTTGTGCCTCCAGTTAATAGATTCAGTCAAAGAGAATTATAAGGCTCTTTTTATTCTGTCTACAAGCCTTCCATGAAGATCATGGCCGGCGCATATTCCAATATAGTGGGCTGCCGGTATCGCTCCAAGCAGGGAGAGGTCGCCCAGCAGATCGTTGATCTTGTGTGTGACGCATTCCAGGGGGAATCGAAGGCCACCCTCGTTCAATAGGCCCTTCTCGTCAAACATGAGCGCATTTTTCAGCGATCCTCCCTTTGCAAGACCGTTTTTCTTCAGATATTCAAGTTCAGAGGTAAGGCCAAAGGTGCGTGCCTTTGATATCCTCTCAAGGAAGACTTCGGGCGTAATTACATAAGATGCCCTCTGGGTCCCGACCGGAGTACCGGGATAGTCTATCACATAGGTGATTTTAAGTCTCTCCGAGGGAAGTGCCATTACAGAGCGGTCACCCTTGATATCATCGACTGCTATAGGTGTATGGATGATTCGCTTTTTTGCTTCGCCAAATTCTACTATGCCTGCACCGAAGAGTGCAAGGGCGAATGGATATGGACTTCCGTCAAGTATAGGCACCTCTTCTCCTTCAAGGGTTATCACCGCACTGTCTATCCCGAGCCCGGCAAGAGCGGCAAGAAGGTGTTCCGCGGTCCTTATGACAGTTCCGTCGGGGAGCCTGGATCCTGTCAGCCTGTTGTTTTCCTCGACATGTGCGGATTTGAGGGGAAACAGACCGTTTTCTGTTGAAAAATAAATGCCCTCTTTTTGGGAAGATCTTACGGATACACTTGAGACCTCTCCCGAGTGGAGCCCTATTCCGGAAAATTGTACCGGTTCAGATATGGTATGCGGCATTATTCCTTCTCCTGCTTAAGTTCGCCAAGCTTTTTTTCAATTCTTTTGACGTTTTTGACAAGGTCGGGAAGCTGCCTGAGCGCGGCAGTCTGACGAAGATCTGCTTTATGATCTATTGCGGGAAAGCCTGATACTACTGAACCAGGTGATATGTCATCCGTTATTCCGGCCCTGCCGGCAGCAATTACTCCGTCACCCACCTTCGCGTGGTTGCCGACTCCCGACTGTGCCGCCATCGTGACACCATTACCAAGAGTGCTGCTTCCCGCGAGACCTGTTTGTGCTACTATTATGCAGTACTCACCCACTGTGCAGTTGTGGGCGATCTTCACGTGGCTGTCGATCTTGGTACCCTTGGATATCCTCGTTTCCCCAAAGGTCCCCCTGTCTATGCTTGAGCAGACACCTATCTCCACATCGTCTTCAATTACTGCTGTGCCTATCTGAGGTATGCGGAGCAGTCCCTTTTCGGCGTCTGGCATGAATCCAAAACCCTCACATCCGACCACTGCATTTGCGTGTACGATGCAGTTCCGGCCCAATGATGACCTGTCGTAGATGACAACGCCGGGTTCGATCTGTGTATTTTCGCCCACAGAAACATGCTTTCCAAGCCATACGTTCCCGGCAAGCAGACATCCGTCTCCGATCCTGCAATGTGCTGAGACCACGCAGCCGGGTCCTATGGTCACCTTCTCGCCTATAACGGCGCTTTCTGATATTACAGCGGTCTCATGTATTTCAGGAAGTTCAGCTGTTCTCTCCGTATCAAAATATTCAAGAAGCGTTACGAGAGCCCTTCTTGGATCTTCAACTTCCACTCCTTCTCCGTCTTCCCGTATCCATCCCTCTTTCGTGAGAAGGACAGCCTCAGGATCGGCGTCCTGTACAAGCTTTTTTTCCCAAAGAGGTGATATAGATCCCGGACATGGCGCCTCGGGTGAAGTTATTGACGTGACGACACGGTCACCGTCACCCTTGAGCGTTCCGCCCACCATCTCTGATATCTTTGCCAATGTAAGTCCTTCAATGCCCATTCTTTCATTTCCTTTCAGATGCTAAAGGTTTCCTATCATCCTCAGCCCCAGTGAATCTTCGTCACGTGTGTCATAGTGGAGCTCAAACGATATGTATTCAGTTGCCTTGTAACCTATGGCCGCATTGTATTCCCCGTCTTCCCTCCAGCGGAACCATGCATACGGCTTGTGCATCCGCGGTTCGATGTTGATCCTGCCCCACCACATGCTGTCCCTTGAGGACCATTCTCCGCCTATCCAGACATCTCCCCAGGGCGACCACCTAAGACCTAATCTCCCTTCGGGATCCCAGTCCTGAAGTTCGAGGATGCCCTCACCATATACCTCCATGCTCCACTTAGAGAATGTTTTTATCTTCCGGCCGAGGTGGACGCCGAATTCTCCGGTCCTGTCCCTGGTGCCGGCATATAGGGCAGCCCATGCGCCTATAGTGTAGTGCCTGCTCTCGACATTGACCTTCATCTGTGATACCTGACCGGCAGAAAATGAGGCTTTAGGTTCAGCGGAAGTCCTTTCTACCACGCCTCTTGTCTGGAGGAATGTCTCGGTCCAAAGGTTTATCTGCTTCTCGTGCCTTTTGGTCCAGGCAACGGGCAGCCCTATAAAGGGCGCTGACCTCTCCATCAGGTCTTCCCTCAGGTCCTCGTGCAAAAGCGTAGGCAGTGAGTTTGATGTCAGAGTGGGGTTTACGGCAAGAACAAGGGGCAGTTCCGGGGCAAGGGAGATCTTCATCTTGTATCCGCCATTTTCGGAATGGACCATGAGTGTGGGTTTCCAGCCCGGAAGTACCGGGGCTAATATTCTGAGGACTTCTTCTTTCAGCCCGGAGTCACACCAGTTTAGTGCTTCTACCGGCAGTCCCCTGATAAGCCCGCTGAGAGGTGTTTCGATCAATGAGATGTCCTCCCTGATCCACTGCAAGGGGGGGGCCTGTATCTGCGGCGTCTGCACTTCGACCTTCCACTCATGAGGAGACTTTTCAGGAGAAAGTCCTATCTTTATCACACCCGAAGAGATCTTTACCGAATCTACACTGTACCCGTCAAAAAGCTTCTCTGAAATTACTTTTATGACTCTTTCCGTGCTTTCATCGGACTGTGTTTCCGGCATCCGTTCGGCTAC
>DCEE01000003.1:0-18704 GCA_002316795.1 Synergistaceae bacterium UBA1037 | reverse complement strand
CTGTATGACGCTGACGCGTCACCGGTAAACATAAGAAGGGTCGCGGCTGTGAAGACGGCCGCAACCCATAGTTTTAACGTATATTTGTCTTGCTTAGAAAAGTTCTCCGAAGCCAAAGTGGAATCTGCCCTCATCGCCTGTGGCATAGTCAAGCCTTAGATTCCCAAGCGGAGTGTTTATCCTGAATCCGAATCCGGGAGACGAGCCCATATCGCTTCCGAAGCTGGCTGAATCACCCTCTTTTCTCCATGCGCGGCCAATATCATAGAATGCTACAAGGGAGAAATTCTTATCCATCGGAACTCTGAGCTCGAAGTTGCCGAGCAGCATCTCTTCCCCATGATAACGGTCATCGTCGTAACCGCGGAGCGTTGTGTCTCCTCCGACCGTGTACATCTGTTCATACGGGACATCTCCCGAAGACGATCCCACGATTATCCTTGAAGCAAATATAACGGGTCTTTCTGTATTTCCTCCAAAAGATGTTTCGAAGAAATCTTTAAATAACTTGTCAACTGTAAAGTAGAACTTTGCTTCCAGCCAATATTTGAAATAACTGTAATCTACGCCCTCAACGTCTGCTTGTCCATACTGGACGTTGAGCGTCTGGACGTCACCTTTTGAGTAGGGCAGATATTCGTCGATGTTCAGGCGGCGGACGGATGCAGTGACCGAATAATATGTACCATCACCAAGATCATCAAGTACAGTGGTAGGCGGCACCTTTTCGTCTATCGGAATATTGCCCCAGTTGCTCTTTTCATATCCCGCCGGTGGATTGTCAGGTTCGTTTTTAACTTCATGCCAGTCGAATAGCAGATACCAGTTATAGAGGGAATCATCCTTGAACTTTCGGCCAAAACCGAAGAATGCACCTGTCTTGTCCCTGTCATATCTGAATCTTTCCTGATCATCAACGTAGTATCTTAAATCATCCCAGGCTCTTTTGTAGCCGCCAATCTTCCAGGCCGTAACTTTCCCGCTCATGTAAGGCTGTTCATAGCTGACCCAGTACTCTTCTCTGTTGCCAAGGTCAAATCCAACGCTGAGCTTCATTCCCCGGCCGCCTATGTTTGTATTTTCATAACTGAGCCCGCCGCCGAAGCCGCTCTGCGTTCCGTATGCGATGTTGAAACCAAGCTTGCCAGTACGGCCCTCTTCGACCGTAAGGACAACTATCACGTCATCAGGGTTTTCACCGGGCTCGAAGTTAACGTTAACGTCGCTGAAGAAGCCTACGCCCTGAAGTCTGCTGAGTGATAGGCGAAGCTTGTTTGCGTTGAAGAGTTCTCCCTCTTTTATCTTGAGGTAACGCTGCACCACGTGGGTCTTGGTGATCTTATTGCCCTGGATCACTATCTGGCTTATCTTAGGCTCAACTATGACAACATTGATCTCAGTACCCTCAATGCGCACGTCGGCCACGTTAGCCATTACATATCCGTCTGACTGGTACTTTTCCTTTATCCTCTGGAGATCGTTCCTGAAAAATGTCCGATTGAAGATCATACCCGGCTTTGTAAAAATCATCTCTTCGAGTTTTTCACTTGTGTAGACCGTGTTGCCCTCAAAATTTATCTTGCTGACAACTGGGTTTTCCTGAACGAGAAATACGACATCTACTCCGCCTTCCTTGTCCGTCACCCGGTAGTCGGTAGCAACGAAAAATCCGAGCTCGAATATTGCCTCGGCATCCTTCCGAAGTTTCTCCTCGTCGACCGGCTCGCCAACCTTGGAGGTGATTATGCTCATTATGTGTTCGGTTACGACTTCAGAATTTCCCTGGACAGAAATGTTCAGGATGGCGGGACCTGTGAGCTCCGGGAGTTTTTGGTCCTCGACAGGCTTCTCGGTTCCGTTATCCGCTGTCACCGTTTCTCGGATATCAGGGGAGGCCAGTCCTTCTTCTGCAGCATAGGCAGGTGTTAGTACCAACAGAAAAACAAGGGCAACGACGGAGAGAGACCTGACACGGAAAGACACAAAAAACCACTCCTCTGAAATGGATACGAGATTTCAGCGCAAAGATCCTGCGCAATGCCGCTATTTGATAACTTTGATCGCAGGTGTATCTCCTCTCAGAGCTTTTTCCCCTATCTGCAATAGAGCGAGAAGATCTTCTGCGCTTATTCCTGCTTCCGATCTGACGGATGACTCTCGGACAGCAGGTTTTTCCGAAACAATAATTTCTTTCTCCGGGGTCCTGGCCACTGTTCCCTTTTTGGCAGGCGCAGAGAAAATACCTTGTGCCGCCGTCCTTCCGATATTCTGGCCGCTGAGATCTTCCCTCAGTGTCCTCAGGAGTTCGTCTTCCTCTCTGGTGACCCAGGCCAGCACCTCTTCCCCGTTGTTATGTAACGGTACTGAGGCAGTCTGTGGCGTCCATGGTCTCTCAGATTCCACGGCAAGAGGTATCGTAGAGACCATAACTATGAAAAGAGCGATCCCTATGCTTCTGATACTCATGGTGACTGCGGATCCGCTGAATATGGCGGCTGTCGAGGTCTGCTCGTTTTCGAGCATATGAGCAAGGTCTTCCCTTATCTCGCGCACCTCGGCAGAAAGACAGTCAGCCTCCACAAGGGCAGAGTCCCATCTTTCCTTGTCACAGGCGGCGGAGAGTCTGTCGAGCCATCTTTGTATCCTTGAGATCTTCTTTTTCATGAGTTACTCCTCCATGCAGATATGGGATGTGTTATTATTATCCCGTTTTACATGGCGGAAGTGGCTTCATCCGCCTTCAGCCACTTGCGTAATTTAGCTATCGCTTTTCTGCGTATCCTGTATATATGACTGATGTCAAGATCTGCCTCTTCTGCAACCTCTCTTGCCATCCTGCCTTCTATCACAAGCGCCTTCACTATTTCAGCCTCTCTTTGGGAAAGGCTGTTCATTGCCTCTTCAAGATCAAGTGTCCACTCTGCTCTGTCTGCATGTTCCGATACTGAGCCTGACTGCAGAGACTCGTGCATAAATACTGTTTCGTCGTCCGTTGGGATCGGAGCCTTCGATTCCACCCGCTGGATAAAATTTATCATCCCGCCTTTGATCTTGTAGTAAGCAAGGGTGGAGAAACAGTTGTTCCTTTCGACGTCGAAACGATCGACAGCGTTGATAAGTGAAAGCATTCCTTCCTGGATAAGATCCGGGTAGGTACTGTATGGGACTCTGAGTTTTTTTGCAAGCCAATATACCATAGGCCTGTATGCCAGGATCAGTTCCTCGCGTGCTTCTTCGTCTCCCTCGGAACATCTCCGCCACAGTTCCCTTTCAGCTTCCGCCCTATTCTCGTCGCATGCTGTCATTTCTTTTTCGGGATCGCTTTTCAAATGCATATCCTCGTTTCGCAATTTCTTCCTGCTCGTCTGTTATCACACCTACAATAGTGATTTTACCATTAATCAGGAAAATCTACCACGGCAAAGGAATATCTTTGATGCAGTCCATATTTGTCCTTAGGTGTAAGGTATCATTGAAAAATACGATGAAAGCCCTGTTTTTCTTATCTATCCCTATCCCGGAAAGCGAACAGTTGTCCATCTTCATCCGCCAGAATACGTTTACCCTCTGTATCTTTATCAGGGGCAGAAGAAGCGTTCTGAATAGTGCTCCGTGCCCCACCACGACAACATGTTCATCCTTAAGGGCCAGTATCCTGGCAGCGCATGCCTCAGCCCTCCTGTAGACAATGTCGGCATCCTCTCCGTTAGTCGCTGTCACATCCACCTGTGAGGACTTCCACCTTTCGAAGAGGTCCTCTCCGAACCTTTCCTTGATTTGTGGAACTGTCAGGCCCTCCCACTCTCCAAAGTCCACTTCCCTGAGTTCGTCCCATGTCTCGACGCTGTTTTTTCCTATTATCTCCGCGATTATTGAAGCAGTCTTCATTGAACGTCCCAGAGGGCTTGAGATCACCCTGTCCACAGATTCGCATGAAAGCCTCATTGCCGCTCTTTTGGCCTGTTCTTCCCCTTCAGCGGCCAGCGGAACATCCGTGATGCCTTGATAGCGGAATTTCTTGTTCCACTCAGTTATTCCATGTCTTACAAGCGTGATCTTTCTTTTTATAACCAGCGAAAGCCCTGGGGTCTCCTGGGGGTCTTTTTTGTTCTTTTCGGTAAGTGAGTTATAGTTTATAGACACTGCATTTGTCTCCTTCATGCTGAATGAGTATTTGTGAAACTGCGACAAATACGGTCGCGTGAAGCGATGGTGCAATGGTAAAGCTATTGTTTATTTAACATGGCTGAGCCGTCGCAAATACAGTCAAACAATCTGTACTGTCGACTTACAAACACGACATCTATTCTGACATAGAGGGACCGTTTGACTACTGTTTGACAACGTTTGACTATCGTTTGACCGCCCTCACAACGGCTTCACCATTGCTTCACGCCGGTGCTATCCCGGCATTTTCACAAAGGTATCCATCGCCTCACGCGGCGTGACCCTGCCGAAGTTTCACCATGGTTCCCTGCCATCAGGAATTCTAACAGATAGCGGGCCTGCTGAACAGAAATAAGGGGTGATTTAAAATGGGCAGAACTACAGAAAAAAAGACCCCGGCGCTTTTGGCCGAAGTCTTGATATGATCGGAAGTGGAGCCAGCGTCCGGATTCGGACCGGAGACCTGCGCATTACGAGTGCGCTGCTCTACCAACTGAGCTACGCTGGCCTCTAAAATAATGGCGGTCCCAACGAGATTCGAACTCGTGTCGCCGCCTTGAAAGGGCGGTGTCCTAGGCCTCTGGACGATGGGACCGCAAAGTGGTGAGCCGTCCGGGACTCGAACCCGGGACACCCGGATTAAAAGTCCGGTGCTCTGCCAACTGAGCTAACGGCTCAAAAATGTACATCACGATGGGATATTCTACAGGCTTTTACGAGAAAGTCAATAAGAACTTGTAAAATTATACTATACTCGGACGATTTTTAACTATAATGGCTGTTTTCCTCGTTATTTCCGCAGAGCCCGCAGGTACATTCTGTAGTTTCGAGTTCTTTTTGCAGCCAGTCTGCAGCAGGATGATATCTCCATCCGATCCATGTAGCTGCCTGAAGATGAAGGCATTTAACTGCATGCGGAGCTCCATCATTGTCGATCCCTCCGACTCCGGTCGGGATATCAATGCCGATCTCGGATATACTCTTTCTTAAAAGAGCATATTTTTCGTGCCATCGCGCTACCTCAGTTGCCTTTTCGCTGAAAAGTTCTTCCAGTTCCCGGATCTTATGGAGGGATTCGAGCTCGCCGCATTTCCGGTCAAGATAGGGACATGTGAGCCAGAATAGAGTTGGAAAAGGACTGCCTCCTTTCCTTTCGGGGCGGCATACCAACACTTGCGGGAAACCAAACGAGCATCTCGCCCCAACTGCATAAACTAATGATAAATCAAAGCGTCTCCGTCTGTTCCTCTTACGAAGCAGAATGACATCGTTTTCACTCAGGGGAGTCCAAAAAGCCGGCAGACTTTTGTCCGCCGGCTGCTTGAATGTTTTTATGTCCATTGCCCGACCGCAGCTATTTTTTGCCTGACTGGCCTGCTGCTGGACGTTTTTTAGAGCTGCGGACTTCTTTTGATCTGCTGAGATCTGCAATTTTTTCATCGCTGGATTTAAGGAATGTCGACAGCTTCTTTTCAAAGTCGTCTTCACGGTAAGCCGGCCTTACCGGAGGCTCTTTGACCTGAAGTGCCTTGATGGAAAGGTCTATCCTGCCCTTGTCGTCAATTTTGATGACCTTGGCAGTTATCTTCTGACCAACTTCCAAGACATCCTCGACTTTTTTGACATAGTTGTGGGACAGCTCTGATATGTGGACCATTGCCTTCTGCCCCGAATCAAGCCTGATAAAAGCTCCATATGCTGCCACATGCTCGACCGATCCGCTCAGCACATCCCCCACGCTTACTCCTGTTGCTGCGGGTACCTTATCTACCATATGCGGTTCTTACCTCCAAGGGAAATATGTCTCCGTTCGTCACAGAGCTTTTAAATATCATGGAGCGCATTTTACCATAATAAATAAAAATGGCTACTCCTTTGTTGCGAATATGTGATTCTTATGGCGAAGCGCCTTCTCTATTGCTTCTACAACCTTCTCTGCCTGGACTGGCTTTATGAAGAAATCTGCAGCCCCGGCCCTGATGGCTTCGACCACCAGGTTCTGCTGCCCCATGGATGCAGACATTATGATCCTGGACTCGGGATATCTCTCCTTGATCTCCTTAAGGGCCTGAATGCCGCTCATCTCAGGCATCATTATATCGAGCGTCACGACGTCGGGCTTTATCTTTTCATAGAGTTCCAGAACCTCTTTGCCGTTTTCTGCCTCTCCGGCAACATCGAATCCGTTTCTAAGAAGCAGATCCTTAAGGATCGAACGCATATTGGCCGAATCGTCAGCTATCAGGATCTTTGCCTTCAAGGTATCTCCCTCCCTCAGTAATTTTTAACGAGAGACTGTTATTCCAAGCTCCTCTAAAAAGAGCGGACTGAGAACTTTGATGTAAGTCCCCTTCATTCCAAGGCTCCTGCTCTCTATGATACCCGCACTTCCAAGTTTTCTCAATGCGTTGACGATCACGCTTCTGGTCACGCCAACTCTGTCTGCCACTTTGCTTGCCACTACCACTCCTTCAGCTCCGCCAAGATCTTCGATTATATGCCTTACGGATTCGACTTCGGAGTAAGAGAGGGCTCTCATAGCCATCTGAACGACAAGACGCTCGCGTCCGCGCTCCTCGATCGACTTTCCCCTGTCATTGAGAATTTCCAGGCCGACCACCGTACCAAGGTATTCGGCAAGGACAAGATCCCTGGTATCGAACTGACAGCCGAAACGGGCAAGGATAAGCGTGCCGAGCCTTTCTCCTGAACCGTTGATCGGGACCAGCAGCACATGCTTGTTTGAATACGTGCAAGGTTGGTCTGCGTATGCGCAAAGACCGTGATCAGTGTGGTTCAGTATCGATTCATGGAAAGAGTTTACCTTTTCCACATATGCTGCCGGCATCGCTCCGTCAAGGAGCTGATCCGCCATGATCGGACAGTCATATTCGCTTATCCAGGCATAACCGAGGATCCTTCCCTCACCGTTGATGACGTAAACGTTAGCTGCAGAGAGGTCTGACATGAGCCTTGCCAGTCTGGGATAGTCGGGTGCACCCCGTTCTTTGCGAGCCTGAAGGGCACGGCTTACCATCCTCGTTTTCTCAAGAAGATCCTGCATTGCGGCAGGATTCATAATTTTCGGCCTTGCTTCGATAAGTTCTTTTGGTGTGTCCATTGCAACAACTTCCTTCCCTGTTTTTCTATTTTGTTCACTGCTCGTGTGCTCTCGGATGATATTCCAGATAACTTCTCTTCATCTGTTCGGCTGTGATGGACAGATACCTCTGGGTCGCGGCTATGCTTTCGTGACCCAAAAGTTCCTGGACCACTCTCAGCGGAGCTCCTCTCTCCAACAGATGTGTTGCAAAACAGTGCCTGAGGGTATGTGGTGAAACGCCGTAAATGCCTATGCGCATTGCGGCTTTTTGGACCAGTCTGTGTACGGTCCGGACTGTCAGCCTCTCGGCTCCCTTTTCCGATTTGAAGAGGGGCCCCCTCTTTCCTTCTGGGGGAATGGGCCTCCAGTCCTCAAGAAGCTTTTTCACACCCTTGCCAAAGGGGACCAGACGTTCCTTGGAACCCTTGCCGATGACCCTAATTATCCTCTGATCCGTTTCAATATCTTCCCAATTCAAATCTATAAGCTCAGATACGCGCAGACCCGAACCGTATAAAAGTTCAAGCACAAGTCTGTCTCTCTGATAGTGCTTCCCGTGCTCGGGACCCTCGACAAGAAGTTTTTCCGTATCCTCGCACGACAGAGCCCTGGGCAAAGAAGAGGGCAGTTTAGGTCCCTTTAGTCCAGCTGCGACTCCATAATCAAGGATTTCCCTTGAGGAAAGCCACTTAATGAAGCCCCTTACTGCCGAGAGTTTTCTGGCAGCAGATGTTTTGGCTATGCCATAACCAATGATATTTGAAAGATAGACCCGGACAGACTGAGCGTCTATCTCAGATACATCAGGAATGTCCTGCCTCAGCAAATACTCCCTGAACTGCTCCAGATCCACCCTGTAGTTCGTAACGGTGTTTTTCGAGCGTCCGCGTGACTCTATAGTTGATAAAAACAAGTCTATGTTTGCCGAGATGTTTTCCGTCATGAATGGTATTCTAGCATGTAGGAATGAAATTTCAAGCGAATTTTAAGAAAATTCACAAGATACGGTCATTTGTTGACTATTCAATCGTAAATGCAGGAGGAGACTTGAAAATCAGCTAAGCGATGGCTGAGCGTTGCTAAGTAGTTGCTAAGCAGTCGTAGGGCACAGGGGCAGGGTCGGGGAATTGCGTCCAAGGGCCGCGGAGGTTCAAAACCGCTGTCGATCTGTATGGACTTCTTCCAACGTTGTCTTGGTATCCCCCCACGTCTTACCGGTATGCACCTGAGCCGGGATCCATATGTTTTGGTATTTATGTCCACTTAGAAATCGTAAAAATCAAAAGGATGAGCCCCGGCTCAGGTGCATACCGGGAAGACGTGGAAGAGGCGCACCCCAAGATTCTAAAGCTATATCCCGATGTCGAAGCTCACTCAGGGACGACGATTTAAAAGACCTTCATTCATCGTCGGATGGGTCTTCCGACAAATTCTCCGCGATGCGAAGCGAGCAAATTCCTTAGCGACATACGTCGCGAATTCCCCCCGAGCGTACTCCTCGCAAATTCCCCGGCGGACGCACTCCCCGCCCGGTTTTCACGACTGCTCAGCAACCGCTCAGCCATGCTCAGCCATTGCTCAGCCGCTTTTGCAGTTAAATAATTCTGCGTTCAATGCGATAAACTTACTCATCGCACATATCGCCCTCTCGTGATAGGCTTCGCACCTTTCGGTCCGCTTCTTTATCTTTTTGCCTTCAAGTTTTGGAAATATTCCGAGATTTACGTTCATCGGCTGAAATGTCTTGGGCATCGCAGTTTTTAGGTAGTTAAGGAGCGATCCCATCGCGGTCTTCTGAGGGAATTCGGGCATGGGAAGGCCTTTTATTCGCGCTGACATGAAGAGGGCGGATGCAAATCCCATGGCGGTGCTTTCCAGGTATCCCTCGACACCGGTCATCTGCCCGGCCAGGAATATATCTTCCCTGCCCTTCGGCCTCAGATACCCGTCAAGCACTGCTGGGGCACATACAAACAGATTCCTGTGCATGACGCCCTTCCTGACGAGCTCGGCGTTTCTGAGCGCCGGGATCATCCTGAAGACCCTTTCCTGCTCCCCCCATTTGAGGTTGGTCTGGAAACCGACCATGTTGTAGAGGGTCCCCTCTTCGTTGTCCTGCCTAAGCTGCACTATGGCACAATACTCTCTTCCGCTTTTTTCATCGGTGAAGCCGACAGGCCTGAGCGGTCCGAAAAGAAGGGTCTTCTCTCCTCTCTTTGCAATAACTTCAACAGGAAGGCAGCCCTCAAAGTGTCTAATGTCCTCATCTTCAAATTTGTGTTTTGGGGCAGTTTCTGCATTTACCAAAGCTTCCCAGAATGCAAGGTAAGTCTCTTCGTCCATGGGACAGTTTATGTAGTCTCCGCTCTCCCCATATCTGTTTCCCCTGAATGAGTGATTGGGATCGACGCTTTCAAGTGTCACTATGGGTGCGACTGCATCGTAAAAATAGAGGAAATCATCCCCAATGAGTTTTTTGAGGCTCTCAGCAAAGGAACCGCTTGTAAGAGGACCTGTCGCGATGATTGCCGGACCTTCCGGAAGATCAGTCACCTCTTCCCTTATGACTTCAATGTTTGGATGCGACGATACTGCGGAATCGACCAGTCGGGCAAAGACCTCCCTGTCGACGGCAAGTGCGTTTCCTGCAGGCACCCTGCTTTCCTGCGCGCATTCCATTATCAGACTGTTCAGGAGCTTCAGCTCTGATTTTAGTATGCCTGCCGGGGTCGTGGGCTTTTCTCCTCCCAGGGAGTTGCTGCAGACCAGTTCGCCGAGGAATGGGGTCTCGTGCGCAGGAGTATTACTCTTCGGCCTCATCTCGTAAAGGCACACGTTGAAGCCCCGCCGTGCAAGCTGCCATGCAGCCTCAGAACCGGAGAGGCCTCCTCCTATTACGCTGACCGCCTCAGATCTCTGAACTTCCATTGTCAGTTTCCTGTTCCTCCGGTTCAGATCCTTCCTGTTCCGTTTTTCCGGGTTTCTTCCAGGCAATGAAATCGCAGTCGGGATATCTGTTGCAGCCGTAGAACATCCTTCCCTTTACCTTACCTTTTGCGGCACGCCTTCTGACAAGCTCTCCCTCTCCGCATTTGGGACATTTTATACCGGTCGTTCTCACTATGTTCCTGGTATATTTGCAGTCTGGATAGCCTGAGCATGCTATGAATTCGCCAAACCTTCCGCTTTTGACCACGAGGTCCCTGCCACATTCAGGACATTGCTCTCCAACAAGCTCAGGTTCCGGCCTCATGTTCTCCGCATGAGCAGATACGTCGTCGAGGACAGGTTTGAAGCCGCTCCAGAACTCGCCGACCACCTTTTTCCACTTGAGTTCTCCCGCCTCGATCCTGTCCAATTCCTCCTCCATCATGGCAGTGAAATCCACGTTTATGAGGCTTGAGAAGTATCTGATCAGAAAAGTGTTGACAAGCCTTCCGAGTTTTGTCGGCATCAGTTTTTTGTCTTCTTCTCCCCTGTCAACGTACCCCCTGACAGAGAGTGTGTTGATTATGGCAGCGTATGTCGAAGGCCTTCCTATTCCCTTTTCTTCAAGAGCCTTGACAAGCCCGGCCTCTGTATATCTTGAAGGCGGCTGGGTAAAACGCTGCTCGCTGAGGATCTTTTCTAAGGTGAGGTCCTCACCCTTTACGGCCGGCTTCATGTCGGCATCCTTGACTCCAAGCGGAAAAACCTTCCCCCATCCGTCAAAGACTACGGCAGCGCCTGACTGTTTGAGAGAATAATCTCCGCTGGTGCAGGTAAGCGTCGTCCTCGCAATGATCGCAGGCGCCATTTGGCTGGCTATGAAACGGCTCCATATAAGTTCATACAGCCTGTACTGTTCCTGCGTAAGACAATCTCTTACTGATTCGGGAGTGATGAAAGGATCTGTGGCTCTGACAGCCTCATGGGCATCCTGAGATCTCGCCTTTGATGCAAATGTGTTGACGCTCTTCGGCAAATAACTCTTTCCGTAGTTATCAAGTATGAATTTTTGGGACGACGCGATCGCTTCAGGGGAGATCCTCAGACTGTCGGTGCGCATGTATGTTATGAGCCCGACCGGCCCTCTTCCGGGAATATCCACACCTTCATAGAGTGATTGAGCAATACGCATGGTCCTGCCGGGGGCGAAACCGCACCTTCTCGATGCCTCCTGCTGGAGCGTGCTTGTCTTGAAAGGAGGCAGTGCTGATCTGGGGCTTTCCTTGGTCCTAAACTCGTCCACACTTAGCCCTGATTTTTCTATCTCTTTAACGATACAGGAGGCTTCTTTTTCGGTATGTACCGAGAGCGGTTTCCCGAGATATTTGTCAGCCCTCAGCCTGTACTTTCTTGTGCCGTCAGAACTTGAGCATTCAACATCTATAAGCCAGTACTCTTCGGGAATGAACTTTTCGATCTCATCTTCACGCTCACAGATTATCCTGAGAGCTACTGACTGGACCCTTCCGGCAGATAGCCCCCGTTTGACCTTGTTCCAGAGCAGAGGGCTGAGCTGATATCCGACAAGTCTGTCAAGAACACGGCGGGCCTGCTGCGCGTCCACCCTGTCTATGTCTATGTGATCAAGTTCCTTTACAGCCGCGGTCACCCCGTGTTCGGTTATCTCCTGCATCCTTATCCTGCACTCCGACTTGGGGTCTATGTCAAGAAGATATGCCAGGTGCCATGCAATAGCTTCGCCTTCCCTGTCCGGGTCGGAGGCGAGAAGTGTTTTGCTGCTTGCCTGGGAGGCACTCTTGAGCTTCTTGATTATGTCACCCTTACCCCTCAGCTGAATGTATTCAGGCTCGAAACCGTTTTCAATGTCAATGGCTATGCGGCCCTTCGGCAGGTCCCTCACATGTCCTACGCTTGCAAGGACTTTGTAGCCGCTGCCCAGTATTTTTTCAAGAGTTTTTGCCTTAGCAGGAGATTCGACCACAACAAGTGTCTTTCCTTCGTACTGCTTTAAGGACTGTGTCCCGTTTCCCCTGGACGACGGCTTTTTTGATGCCGTTTTCTTCGCGGTTTTGGGGGAGGTTTTCTTTGCCGCCGATGTGATGCCGGTTTTGGCCTTTTCTGCGGCAGTTTCGGCAGCTTTCTTTTTGGGGACAGATTTTGTAAGGGTTGCTTTAGCTTCAGCAATTATTTCCGTTTTTTTATCTTCCTTGATCTTTTTTCCAGTCGCCATTCGATGCACCTCTCTCAAACATTCACGCTGAACCGGCCTGAGCCCGAAGAACATATTATTCCTTTTGCAGACAAAATTGCAATCGTTTTCAAAATGTCAGCGGCGCTCATTTTAACCTCAAGAGCTATGTTGTCAACCGTCTGACCGCCTCCGAACCGAAGCACCTTCAATATCTCCCGCTCCTCGAGGGAGAACTGGAGCTCCTCCATCGGCCGTCCTGTCATGTTCTTATGCGCTGATGCCCCTGTCCCGGTCTCGGACATTCCGAAAAAATCCCTGAGGTCGGTGAGAGGATGTGCCCCGTCAAATATTAGCCTGTTGCTTCCCGAAGCGTTCTCTTCATCTATCCTTCCGGGTACTGACCACACTTCGCGTCCCAGTTCCGCAGCGAGTCCGGCAGTAATCATTGCGCCGCTTTTGCGCGGAGCCTCGACCACTATCAACTTCGAAGAGATTGCTGCGACTATCCTGTTTCTCCTAGGAAAATGCCACTGTTCTCCTTCGGTCCCGACAGGAAATTCAGAGATCAGTGCGCCACACTCCATGATCTCCTCAAACAGACCCTCGTTGGATCTGGGGAAATATACATCCGCTCCTGTGCCGAAGATGGCAAATGTTTTGCCTCCCGAGATGCAGGCTCCCCTGTGTGCATTTCCGTCTATCCCCGACGCTCCTCCGCTGATCACCGCAGTGCCGGCAGATGCGCAGTATTCTCCGATCTTAAGAGCTATCCTTCTCCCATAGGCACTTGCTTTTCTTGTGCCTACCACCCCGGTGCACCTGATTGGAAGCCTTCTTTGCTTTCCCCGCCAGTACAGGACAAGGGGCGGGTCCTTGAGGTCTTTCAGTCTCACAGGGTAATCTTCGTCTTCTATGCAGACAGTCCTTATGCCAAGTCTCATGCATTTTTCAATTTCATTCTCCGGCCATCTCTTTTCGATCCTTGATTTGACAGCAAAGATCGCTTTCTCGGTCAAATCAAGTCCTGTAAAGAGCTTTGGGTTGCATTTCCACAGATCGTCGGGTGACATCAAGCCCTTTTTTAATGCTGCCCAAAGCTTTCTTCCCTGTCCGTCAAGTGTGTTGAGAAGTAGAAGGATCCTTAATTTTTCATCCAAGAGAGAGCCTCCCCCTCCCTGTAACTGAGCGCCTCCGCAACATGTTCCAGCCTGATGTGCTCGGCAGCGTCAAGGTCCGCTATTGTGCGGGAGACCTTGAGGATCCTCGAAAGGCCCCTTCCCGAAAGCCTTACTCTGTTAAGCGCCTGAAGCAGGAATCCCTTCACCTCGGGAGAAAGAGTGATCTTCCTGCGAAGCAGCTTTTCCGGGATCTCGGAGTTCGACCCTATCCCATACTGTGACCATCTCTTTATCTGTATTTCCCTTGCGGCCCTTACCCTTTCCGCAACCTCCGCACTGCTCTCACCGCACTTTCCTTCAAGTGATACGAGCTCTTCCGGAAGGAGCCTGGGTATTGAGAGGTGCAGGTCTATCCTGTCCAATATGGGGCCGGAGAGGCGTCTTCTGTACCTTTCGAGTGCGGAGGGAGAGCATGAACAGCGTTCGACCGGGTCGCCGGCATAACCGCAGGGGCATGGGTTACATGCGGCCACCATGAGGACCTTTGCCGGGTATACGACACTTCCTGAGGCCCTCGAGACAGTTATCTGCCCGTCCTCCAAGGGCTGTCTGAGTGCCTCAAGGACATCCCTCGTAAATTCAGGAAACTCGTCAAGAAAGAGAACTCCCCTGGAAGCAAGGCTGATCTCCCCGGGACGGAGTGTTGTTCCTCCTCCGCATAGGGCAACTGCGCTTGCTGTGTGATGTACCGACCTGAAAGGCCTCTCCCTGACGGAGGATGCAGAATCGCCAACAGTGCTCCTGAGAAGCAGGACTTCCATCAGTTCCTTGTCAGAGAGGGGAGGAAGTATGCCTTTCAGCGCCCTCGCAAGAAGAGTTTTGCCTGATCCCGGTGATCCGACAAGAAGTATATTGTGGTGCCCTGCCGCTGCTATCTCAAGAGCCCTTTTTGCTGCGGACTGCCCCTTGATATCGGCAAAATCCGGATCTGCCTGTGGAGGGGCATAGTCAGCCTCGCAGTGTTCCACAGCCGGCAGTTCGATATCATTTCTGAGATGGGCGAATAGGTCTCCCAGTGACCTTACCCTCCATGCTGAAACTCCCTCCACGAGAGAAACTTCAGCGGCATTCTCTTCGGGTATATAAAGATCCCACCCCTTTTCCTTTGCCAGGAATGCCGCCGGGACGGCTCCTCGCACTTTTCTCAACCTTCCGTCAAGGGCAAGTTCGCCTATGAAGAGGGAGGGCTTCTTTACCTTTACCCCTCCTTGAACAGATGCGATGCCTACTGCTATCGCAAGGTCCAGCAGCGCCCCTTCTTTGGGGATGTCTGCCGGCGCAAGGTTGATGGCCACCCTTCCCCTGAGGGTGATGCCGACGCTCCTCAGCGCTGCCCTGACCCTCTCCCTTGCTTCCCTGACCGCAGTATCGGGCAGCCCAACGACCGATATGTTGAAAAGTCCGCCCGTTATCTCGACTTCGACCTCCACCGCGACAGCCTTTACACCTCTCAGCGTCATTCCTGAGACAGAGTTCATTCGATCCCCTCCGTAATCTCTTTGATGTGTTCTATCGAGGAAAGTTTGTCATCATTCAGAGTAACGGCGATAAGATCGATGCGCCAGAACCCTGTGTAATTTCTCTTTTCTGTCCATATCCTTGCCGCTCTTTTAAGCTTCTTCAGCTTTTCCGGTCCCACAGTACATTCAGGAGGCATCATCCAACCTTTGCTCCTTGTCCTGACCTCAACAAAGACTATCTCATCGCCATCGGAGGCGATGATGTCTATCTCGCCGTGCCTGCAGCTCACATTTCTTGCTATTATTCTGTATCCTAACCGGGTGAGGTATTCTGTCGCCCTATCTTCACCGTATGTTCCTCTTTGGAGGTGAGGGGGGCTTGGGGGGGAAGCGGGTCGCCCGTCTTTCCCTGAAGTTTTTACTGCTAAGTCTTTATTCCTTTCCTGAAGAGAGCGTTCGAGAGCCCTTTCGAGGCTCATGACCCGCTTCCCCTTACGACCCCCCTGAAAGAGATCCTGTGTATGGGAGACGGGCCGATTTCAAGCAGTATCCTTCTGTGTTCGGCGGAGGGGTAGCCCTTGTGCGAGCAGAAGCCATATTCTGGATAGAGTCTGTCAAGCGTCTGCATGACCCTGTCCCTGAGAACTTTGGCAATTATTGAAGCTGCTGCGATAGAGGGGACTATGTCGTCTCCTCCGATCACACACCTCTGGTATATACTGAGGTCAGGTATGAGCGTGCTGCCGTCAACAAGAACTATGTCCGGCTCAGTCTTGAGGCGTTCAACAGACCTCTTCATGCACCAAAGGGACGCGCGGAGGATGTTGATCCTGTCAATCCTGGCAGGTGAGGCAGCTTGTGCTCTCCACATCACACCGCTCTCGCAGATCATTTCGAAAAGTGTCTCTCTTTTTGGAGGAGAAAGTTTTTTTGAATCCTTCAGTCCTTTTGAGAGGAGATATTTCCTCTGTTCAGCAGTCAGTATCACAGCAGCAGCAACCACAGGCCCCGCAAGCGGACCTCTTCCTGCTTCATCGGTCCCCGCCGCCACCATTCTGCCATCAGCATGCATCATTCCAGGGTCTCCCAGAGGGGGGGGTCGCCCGGCTTCTCGAGGCTCAGCCTGCCTAGTTTTCCGGTCGCAAAGGCATCTATGAACATCCTGCCGGATGTCTCCATGTCCGTGATTCCTCCCGGGAGGAGCTTTCCAAGGCGTCTTCCCACAGAATCAAGTATTTCAGCCGGAGTTCCTTCCGGCTTGATCCCCCATGCCGACTCCACCCCTTT
Source organism: Synergistaceae bacterium UBA1037 (assembly GCA_002316795.1). Taxonomy (GTDB): domain Bacteria; phylum Synergistota; class Synergistia; order Synergistales; family Synergistaceae; genus Caenicola; species Caenicola nitritireducens. The sequence continues at coordinate 2,369 of DCEE01000003.1, read as the reverse complement.
CCAGAGGTCTTTTTTGATGAGGAAGGAAATGCACTCCTTAGCGTGCTCTTCCCAGCTGCCTATTACCTGTCCTCTGGTGGAACCGATCCATGATATGATCCGGTGCGCCCTTGCGTCGCTGTGCGGGTCGAGTATCCCCGGTGAATCAACAAGGAGGAAGCCCTCTCCCCTGAACCAGGAGACCCCTTTGGTTATTCCGGGGATACCTCCTACAGGGGCCGCTTTTCTCCCCACCAACTGATTTATCAGCATCGATTTGCCTACGTTGGGAATGCCCACTACAGCCATCCTCAAATCGCGGAAAGCGGGCTTCTTCTCCCTGAGCTCTTTTCGGATCTGGCTGAGTCCTCCCTTTCGAAGGTCAAGCGGCCATGCCGGAAGGTTTTTAGCCTTCAGATGATCAGTCCACATTTTTGTGACAAAGGGGTCCGCCAGGTCCGCTTTTGAAAGGATAGCCCACATCTTTATCTTTGGCGCGAAGATGCTCAGCAGCGGCGACGAAGAGAGGTTCGGAGCCCTGGCGTCCCGAACCTCTAGAATAAGATCAATATTCTCCGCAAGCGCCTGGAGCTGTCGCCTGCCCTTCGCCATATGACCGGGAAACCATACGGTCCTGCCCATTTATTCTATCGGTCCTATCCTGTTGAGAGGCCAGTATCTGAATACCGCAGGTCCGCGGAAGAAGTTTCTGGGGACATATCCCCAGAACCTTCCGTCCTGGGAGTTGGGCCTGTTGTCGCCAAGGCAGAAGTAGCTCTTTTCCGGGACTGTCTGAGACGGCATGTCAAAGGTATCTTTGTTCTTGACATATGGTTCGAAGACCTCTTTGTCATTTACATATACCGTCCCGTTCCTAATCTCGACCTTGTCTCCAGGGAGCCCGATTATTCGCTTGACGAAATCCCTTCTGGGATCTACCGGATATTTGAAGACCGCTATCTGACCTCTCTTCGGTTCCACTTTTGGCATCGCATACCAGAACTTGAGTACAAGCACGCGGTCACCGACTTCAAGGGTCGGTATCATCGAACCGCTTGGGATCCAGAAGGCCTGTATCACAAAAGTTCTGAGGACAAGGGCAAGGACAAGCGCCCAGAATACAGTCTCTATTGTTTCACGCCACCATGGTTTAGGCATAACATCGATTCCTCCAATATAAGTTAAAAAAAGAACAGACAGGGCAATTATACCTATTGTCCTTTTGCCGGCAGACATTTAATTATACTTTTCTAAAGCTTCCTCCGAGGCCTCTATTTCCGCAATGTAAGAGGCGCCGCCCTCAAGTTCGGGCAGAAGGGTATCCGAGGGCCCCTCCAAAAGCGATACCCTGTTGAGGCCTCCGGGGTTATAAACATCCACGACAGGTCCTGTGAGTCCTGCCTTAAAAGCTGCTATAGCGCTCGCAGTCGAGCCGGTACCGCATGAAAGGGTGAGGTCCTCCACCCCCCTCTCATAGGTAAGCACTTCCAGCCCTTTATCGAAACTTCCTCTCGGAGAGACGAAGTTGATGTTCGATCCTTCAGGGAAAAGGTCGGTCCTCAGCCTTATCGACCGGCCGATCTTCCTGTAGAAGTCCTCTGAATTAAGTTTTTCCTTCTCAAAGATCACCGTATGGGGAACTCCTACCGTCAAAAAAGTGTAATTGAAACCATAGCCCTCGACAGAGGCCGGAACATCCAGAATAAGACCCGAGACGTCGACCGGAGACAGCTTGATCACGACCCTCGCGCCTTGTACGGCTGCCTCCACCCTGCCGCCAAGTGTCTCAAACGCCATTACGGGATCCTTTGCGATTCTCTTAAGAAATGCATATCTTGCAATGCACCTTGCACCGTTGCCGCACATCTCTCCCTCTGTGCCGTCGCGGTTGAAGAGTCTCATTTTGAAGTCGCATACCCCGGAAGGCTCGGCGACAAGTATTCCATCAGCTCCAAGCGACTCTCTTCTTCTGCAGAGGGCTTTGGCATACCCCGACAAGATTTCCTTACTGTATTTAAGATCCATGTTGTCGATGATCAGAAAATCGTTTCCGTTGCCGTTCATTTTTGTGCAGAGGATCATCCGGCATCCGACCTCTCGTTTGGGTTTTTCCAACGGGAACTATTTTACACCAAATATGGCCGATTGTGGGAATCGGCTTCCTGTCTGACATTTCATCATTGCGGCCTTTCCAGCCTGCCTCCCCAAACCAACCCGTTGTTAATAATGTTGTTCTTTGAGCAAAATTATAGGAAGAACTTGAAATATTGTAACTAAGCAAGTATAATTCCATCCGATGCAGACGACGGGCGATTAACTCAGCGGTAGAGTGTCACCTTCACACGGTGGAAGTCGTTGGTTCGAACCCAATATCGCCCACCAGGCAAATA
>DCEE01000061.1 GCA_002316795.1 Synergistaceae bacterium UBA1037 | reverse complement strand
GGTCGAGTTACCGAATCTGGACATAACGCCTATTCCCCACCAAAGTTTATCATTCTGCTGCTTCACATAATAAAGGCTGGGAACATATCCCGGCGCTTCAGTATTGCTCCATGTCTGCCCGCCGGCCATCGCTCCGTGGAAATCCACCCTTCCTCTCGGGTTTATGTGCGATATGCCGCCGCTTACCCAGCTGCCCTGAAGCCTGGTCATGCCTGCAGGGTTGTACGCCAGCAGAGAGGGGTCGTCCTCCGCAAACATATATGCTTCGCCCATCGCAACGCCTCCCGCAGACCATTCATAGATCGCGAACCCATCCGCGAATGCTGCGTTAGGCACCAGTATCAGAGCGAAAAGCAGCAGACAAAAAAAACCTCTTACCTTCTTCAAAACGACTCAATCCTTCCTCAGTAAAAATATGTATTAGATTTGTTCATTATTTCGATCGTATATGGCTGAAGTTCGGATGCTTCTGTCCCAGGCTTGGCGTGATAACTGATATTTCAATTTCCACCGGGATGGAGTTGTCATAGTACCTGGTAAAGTCCGCCAAAGTACGAGATTCGAGGTATCTCAGAAACGCCCTCGTCAGTTCATCCATCATCTCGCCTATAAAGCAGCTTTTGTTCCTGCATCCCTCAAGGCCGCATCCCTTAGAATCAAAGGGTCCGCCGAGAAGTTCAAATATGTTCCTGAGGGGAGTCTCTTCTGCGACACAGTTGAGCCTGTATCCCCCTCCCGGGCCGCGCACAGACTTGACCAGGCCCCCTTTGTTGAGACGCTGGAGGACCTTGGAAAGGTGTGGCTCGGTCGAACCTATGGCTGCTGCTATCTGCTGTGTGGAAAGACAGATCTCCGGGTTCTTCGCAAGCGCTCCGAGAGCGTGAAGGCCGAGGATCAAAGGGTCCGGCAGGCTGACGATTGGATTCAGTTCTTTCCCCTCCCTGTGAAATAACGGAATACTGGATATTCTATTCCATTTTTAAATCGTGGTCAACATTTATATAGAAAAGTTATGGAATTGATCTTTTGCAAATATATCAGCCTTATATTGCACATGACAAAAATATGTCATAATTGAGTGGTTAAGGGTTATAATCAACACTTATCACATATAAAATGATGCTTTTTTCGGAGGCACTGCTTTGGACGGTAAATACAAAAATATCACATCAAACCCGGTATACTGGCTCGCAACGGCCGCACTGCTCTCTATGCTGACGCCAAACCCCGCATGGGGACTCCTGCTTGGCTCTGCCGCGGCTCTCTGGGCAGGGAACCCGGCAGCCGATAGGACAGGTAAAATTTCAAAGAAACTTCTTCAGGTCGCGGTGATCCTTCTGGGGTTCGGGATGCACTTTGACGCAGTTATCAGGGTGGGAATGACCTCGGTGTGGGTAACGATGATATCGATATCGGCAACCATGCTGGCCGGAACGCTACTGGGAAGGATCTACGGCGTGGAGAAAGACCTGTCCGTCCTTCTGAGCACCGGCACGGCAATATGCGGGGGAAGCGCCATAGCGGCGATGTCCCCCTCGATAGGCGCCTCACAGTCAGACACGGGTGTCGCAATGGCAGTCGTATTCCTGCTCAACGGGATCGGACTTTTTCTCTTCCCTTATGCCGGTCACCTTCTTGGGCTCTCACAGGAGCAGTTCGGCTTCTGGTCCGCCCTCGCGATACATGATACGAGCAGCGTAGTCGGAGCCGCCTCGATATACGGCTCAGCTGCGCTCGCTGTCGGAACTACGGTAAAACTAACAAGGGCGCTCTGGATACTTCCCCTTGCCATGTTGGGGGCAAAGCTCAACAGGTCGGAGAGCAGACCCCCCTTCCAGTGGTTTTTGGTAGGATTCCTGGCGGCAGCGGCGGCAAGATCGCTCCTGCCCGGCCTCGAGGAACTCTGGGACATCGGTTCGCTCACAGGAAAGCACCTCATGACAGGCACCCTCTTCCTGATAGGGGCAGGACTGAGCAGGGACAAGCTGAAAAAAATCGGATTCAGGCCTTTATTCATGGCTGTGACCCTTTGGATAATCATCTCGCTGCTCTCTCTTGCAGCGGTAATGAAAGGGTTAATGCCGCAACTCAACATTTAAGGGGGGAGACGGACTTGTCAGAAATGATCATAACGATGTTCAGCGAAGAGGATCCCTGCTGGACAGCAGAACTGCTAAAACTTGCCGGAGAGGACATCTCTGTGCTGGACGGCCTTGTCAGCGAAGGTTCCCTTGAGCTTTCCGACGGGATATACTCCCTGACGGAAGTAGGGCGTAACGTATACGATAAGCTCAAAAACGAGCTCTTCCTCGAGGGTACGCCAGGGCAGAAGCCCTCCGACCCTGAAAGGAGCGTCAAAAGAACCAAGCTGCGCATGCTGCTGGACAGCGCCCATCTCCAGAGGTGGGGGATCAAGGTATACCATGCGGGACAGGAGCTTGAATATTACCCCGGCCTGAAGGATGAGGAGCTCGTCTCGCTGGACAGTGGTTTTGCGAAATGGGAATACACCTCTTCGCACCAATACGAAAAGATAAACGAGGAGTTCGGGCCCGCGTTCATTGAGGCAAGAAGGACTGACCTCGTGACTCCGGAGAGGCTGAGTTCATGGTGTGAAGATAACTCGATGGAGCCCGGCAGGCTTGATGTAGACCTCCTCTACCTCTGCCACTATGACTTCATGCAGTACAGGGATTTCGGAGGCCATCCCAACGACCTGCACAAAGTGATCAATACAGACAGGTTCCTATTCGTATTCCCTGACAAAAATACCGAAAAGAACCTTGTTACAGTAGCAAAATTCCATCTCTGGCTCAACACGCTTAGAAGGATGATGATACCGGGCTACGTCGACAGGGACACGCAGGAACAGGACAGTGTCAGCTGGCTGATCTTCACGACAGAAAAAGAGGATGAGGCTGCTTCCCTTGCACAAGAGCTCGGGGTTTTCGGCGAGGAGCTCGTCGAAAACGCCAATCCCTGCGAGATCTGGACCATCTCTATGGAAGCGCTTGAAAATGTAGGAGAAAAGAGGGAGCTTATCTGGGAACTGCTTCCCGATATCGCGCACCCGGCTCAGAGAACGATAATATAGGCTTCAGGGAGAGATCCGGATGCTTTTGGACAGTCTGCTTGAATCAATAATGCTCATTTGCTTCGCGGCAGCCTGGCCCGCATCGATACACAAATCATGGACGAGCAGGACGAGGAAGGGCAAGAGCCTCTTCTTCCTTCTCATCGTCTTCTTCGGATACATGGCCGGCATCACAAGGATACTGCTGAGGGACGGCGGCGGCTTCCTGATCTTCTCTTACACCTTCAACTCGATGCTCGTCTGCTGCGACCTTGCGGTCTACTACAGGAACTACAGGCTGGACGAGAGAAAGCCCCCGCTGATATCTACAGAGGCCAAAGATTTTGTGAAAGATTACTTCAGGTACCACAGATGGAGGAACTAAAAATTCAGGGCCGCCCGGCAAGGGCGGCCCTGCTTTATGCTATCTCTTCCTGAGCATCGAAATGGCGCTCGGCGTGACCGCCATCCCGCCCAGCGATGTGCAGCGAAGTTCGAGGGGGAGCATCCTTCCCGAGGAGTAGACCGCGTCTACGGTGTCGTCTATATGGACTGCGTTGTGATAACCGCCCAGTATCATATCGGCACAGATGAATGCCTGGGACGCGAAGGATCCGTTTCTCGTGTGGCAGGGGATCTCCACGATCGCCTGTACCAGATCGCACACAAGGCCCATAGCGTTCTGGAACATGATCGCCCCAGCATCCGCGGCATCACGGGGTGAACCCCCGACAGCCTCGACCACGGCACCTGCCCCCATCGCGCCGGCCGCGCCTATTTCGACCTGGCATCCGCAAACTTCGGCAGCGAAAGTGCCTCTCGTTGCAAGGACCCATCCTATTGCCCCGGCCGCCCACATTGAGCGGACGACATCTTTGCGCGGGATCTTCATGTCCTCAAGCATCGTTACCATGATCCCGGGGATGACACCTGCAGACCCGCCCGTCGGAGCCGCACATACTATTCCCTGTCCGCTGTTGACCTGCATTGCCGCCATTGCGCGCGCAGCCGCCCTGGTGTGGATCCCTCCGAGGGCAAGCCTCCCTTCCCTCTCCGCATCCATTATCTTCCTTGCAGAGGGATCCAGGAGAAACATCTGAGGGCTTTCGTCCGAAAGTCCGAGGACTACTGAATCTATCATTACCTGAAGACGCCTGTCCATCTCGGCATCAAGAGTCTCCGGGGGCATGCACAGAAGGGCCGATTCGAACTCAAGCGCGGCCTCTCCCAGCGTAAGCCCCTTCTCTTCGGCATATTTCACCATCTCTTCTCCCGAAGTGAATAGCCTCTCTCCCCTGACCGGGAAAAAGACGGGGATGGCGCAGAGACAGCTGAAAGGTTTCTCTTCAGAGCGGATCTTTTCGATGAGTCCGGGGTCCGCGGGAGCGGATGCCGAGAGAAGCAGCATCGCCCTTCCCTCTTTTTCGCCCACTTCAACACTGCCATACTTTTCAAGCATCGCTCTGACTGCTGCTGATCTCTCTGCGGGCACTTCGACAGAAACATAGTAGGCGTCTCCCGTCATTTCGACCTCCCATCCGTTCAGACGGCGGAAGAGTAGTGCACCGCCTCCGGTCGAGTCGGCAACGGCAGAAAATGACGATCCGTCCTTAAGCTTTGCTTCGACCTTTATGCTGTTCGGATGGCATGCCTCCGGAAAACTTTTTATGATGAACTTTATGTCCGCACCAAATGACGGGAATAGGCCGAACGCTTTCTTGAACCGCGGGTCGGTCAGAGGAAGGTCCAGGGTACCCATTATCAGGGCCAGGTCGCTCCCCTGCTCGTGATATACCTCCGCTATCGAAGATGCCGGTTCGAAGGTGAATGATATCTCCGACGGCAGCTCGCCCATCATGCTGCGGCACATCTTTGCGATGTGGTAGGGGCCCGCTGTGTGCGAACTTGAGCTTCCGGGCATTACCGGACCTATGACGTTGTTCAGAATGCTGGCTGTTGTCATCTTGCATTGCCTCCCCATATTTCTCTATTCTGTCGCTGGTTCCAGTAAAAATATCACATTCGCTCTCTGCTGTCATTAATTTTAAATAACGGGGTTGTTAATTCCGTTGAACTTCATTACAATGCTTCCCAATGGAGTTTTTCACAAACTAACCTGAAAAGAGGTCCTGTCTTTTGGGAAAGAGCAATAACAAAATCTCCGCATTTCTCGAACGCAAGGGAGTGGAGTTCTCCTTCAGACGCTACTTTGTTGACGCTCTCGGCGCAATGGGCGTCGGCCTGTTTTCATCACTGATCACCGGACTGATCCTAAAAACGATCGGAACTAAAGCGGGGATCCCGATCCTGGTGGAATTCGGAGGCCTTGCAAGCTCCATGACCGGAGCAGCCATCGCCGTAGCGATCGCACAGGCCCTCAAAGCACCTCCTATGGTCGTATTCTCCTGTGTCGCTGTAGGTTTCGCCGGCAACACGTGGGGAGGCCCCGTGGGCGCATTCCTGGGTGCAGTCGTGGCATCCGAGGTCGGAAAGATGATATCCAAGGAGACAAAAGTCGACATTATAGCGACCCCTTCCGGCACCATAATCGCAGGGATGGCGGTGGCAAAGCTCGCCGGGCCCACGGTCAGCGCAATGATGACCGGACTCGGGATCATCATCATGAACGCGACGGAGCTGCAGCCCGGGCCCATGGGAGCCATAGTCTCCGCATTGATGGGCATGATACTCACGCTTCCGATCTCGAGCGCGGCTATAGCGGTAGCTCTGAATCTTTCGGGCATCGCTGCAGGTGCCGCGACAGTCGGATGCTCCACTCAGATGATAGGGTTCGCGGTGATGAGTTTCAGGGAGAACGGACTGGCAGGACTTCTGTCGCAGGGGATCGGCACCTCCATGCTCCAGATGCCCAACATAGTGAGACACCCCCAGATATGGATCCCCCCGACGCTTGCCAGCGTCATACTCGGCCCCATATCTACCCTTGTCTTCAAAATGGAGAACATCCCCTCTGGCGCGGGAATGGGTACAAGCGGTTTTGTAGGCCAGTTCGGTGCCATAGACGCGATGGGAAGCAGCCCCGCAATACTTATGCAGATAGGGCTGATGCACTTCCTTCTGCCTGCGGTCACGACTCTTGCCATCGCCGAGATAATGAGGAAGATCGGTCTTATAAAACCGGGAGACATGAAGCTCGACCTGTGATCCCGGACTTTTGCACCGTTTTATGAGGCTAAAGTCGTTTAAAGCAGATCAAATTAAGCAGAAACAGGGGTATATGCCCCTGTTTCTGCTTTAAGAGGTATAATCAATACTGTACCGGAACGATAGACTTATCTTCAAGGCGCCGCGGAGGTATGAAAATGGCTCACAACCACACCCACGGATCTCCTTACTCAAGGCTCACAGAGAGGCTGAACAGGTTCCCCCAGGGTGCTCCGGCTTCAAAACTCCTTTTTGACATACTCAGGATCCTTATGACGGAAAAGGAGGCAGGCCTGATGGCCCAGCTTCCGATAAAACCGTTCAGGGCAAAACAGGCGGCCGATATTTGGAGGCTTTCTGAAACCGAGGCGCAAAAGGTCCTTGACGAACTCGCCGGGAGAGCCATACTTGTGGACATCGAACAGAACGGGGAGCAGATATACGCTGTCCCGCCCCCGATGGCTGGCTTCTTCGAGTTCTCACTTATGAGGGTCAGAGAGGACATCGACCAGAAGACCCTGAGTGAACTCTTCCACCAGTACATATCAGTGGAGGAAGACTTCATGAAAGACCTGGTCTGCAGCGGCGAGACACAGATGGGGAGGGTCTTCCCCCAGGAACCGCAGATACCCGACGAATACGCACTCCACGTACTTGACTACGAACGGGCGACAAACGTGATAGAGACAGCCTCGCACATCGGGATAAGCATGTGCTACTGCAGGCACAAGGCCTTGCACAACGGGACTGTCTGCGATGCCCCGATGGACATATGCATGACCTTCAACACAACGGCGGCCACTCTCATCAAACACGGACACGCAAGGCAGGTCGGCGCCCCGGAATGCAAAGACCTCCTGCAGCAGGCGTACGAACATGACCTGGTCCAGTTCGGCGAGAACGTACGCAGGAACGTCAATTTCATTTGCAACTGCTGTTCATGCTGCTGTGAGGCTCTTCTGGCGATAAGGCGCTTCGGGGTCGCCCAGACGATCTGCTCAAACTTCATCACAAAAGCAGATAAGGAAAAGTGCATAGGGTGCGGAAAGTGTGAAAAGATCTGCCCCGTCAACGCTATAGAGATGACCGGCGAAGGTCAGGAAAAAAAAGCCGTGATTGACGAAAAGAAATGCATCGGCTGCGGAGTCTGCCTCAGACACTGCCCGTCGGGGGCCCTGATCTTCGAACCGCGCCCGAACAGGCTGATAACACCGCTGGACACCGCCCACAGGGTGGTCGTGATGGCGACCGAGAGAGGCCTCCTGCAGGAACTCATCTTCGACAACAAGGTCCTCTTCAGCCACAGGCTCCTTGCCGGCATACTCGGAAGCATACTCAGGATGCCCGGGCTTAAGAGAAGCCTGGCGCAGGCCCAGCTGAAGTCACGCTATATTGAGGCTCTCATCACAAAACACGGACAAAACAGGACCTGAGATAAAGGATGATCAAGCATCAAACTCATTAAAGGGGTAAAATAGTATCTGCCCCATTAATTTTCATCGGTTCAACTTCCCCACCGTCTTTCCCGAATGCCCTTCTCGGGAATCCTGTGACTTCAATATTTTAGAACCATTGGCTCTTTGTTGATAAACATGTACAAAAGTCATCATAAAAATCTCTTCGGGAGTGTGAGATCATGTCAAAAAAGATGCTTGCTCTGGTCAAGGAAAAGCCGGAACCCGGACTGTGGATGCGTGAGGTCGATGTTCCCGAAGTCGGACCGGATGACGTTCTGATAAAGATAAAGAAGACTTCGATATGCGGCACCGATCTTCACATCTACAACTGGAACGAATGGTCACAGAAGACAATAAAGACCCCGATGACCATCGGCCATGAGTTCGTCGGGGAAATAGCGCAGACCGGCAGCCACGTCCGGGGCTGGGAGATCGGCGAGAGGGTCTCCGGAGAGGGACACATCGTATGCGGCACCTGCAGGAACTGCCTGGCTGGAAGGAGGCACAACTGTCCCAACACGGTCGGTGTAGGGGTCAACAGGGACGGTGCTTTCGCACAGTACCTTTCGATACCTAAGACCAACGTCTGGAGGTGCGCACCCGAAATACCCGACGACATAGTATCCTGCTTCGACCCGCTCGGAAACGCGACCCATACAGCCCTTCAGTTCGACCTTATCGGGGAGGACGTCCTCATCACGGGCGCCGGCCCGATAGGCATGATGGCAGCCGCGATATGCAGGCATGTCGGTGCCAGGAACGTAGTCGTGACCGACCTTAACGACTACAGGCTCTCTCTTGCCAAAGAGATGGGCGCGACCCGTACCGTCAACGTAAAGAGGGAGAAGCTGAGGGATATCTTCGCGGAGCTGAAGATCCGCGAGGGCTTCGACGTGGGGCTTGAGATGTCGGGAAGCCCGAAAGCCTTCTCGGACATGGTCGACCACATGTTCAACGGCGGAAGGATAGCTCTTCTCGGCCTCCTCGAACCCGGAACGGTCATCGACTGGGACAAGGTCATCTTTCACGGACTGACGCTCAAGGGCATATACGGACGCCAGATGTATGAGACATGGTACAAGATGACCACCATGCTCCAGAGCGGCCTTGACATCAGCAAAGTAATAACTCACAGGTTCGATGTCAGGGATTTCGAAGAGGGCTTCAGGGCGATGAACAGCGGCGGATCGGGCAAAGTAGTTCTCGACTGGCAAAACGTTTGAAGACCGGGGGGATGAAATAAATGAAGAGCGCCATTAGGTCCATAATCAAAACGATCGAAGAGATAAAAGAGCAGGGCCTCTACAAGTCAGAGAGGATCATCACGACTCCTCAGAGGGACATAATCGACACAACATCAAACTTCGGCGTGATAAACATGTGCGCCAACAACTATCTAGGGCTTGCCGACTCCCCCAGGGTCATCAGGGCGGCAAAGGAGGCCTATGACAGGTGGGGTTACGGCCTTGCCTCTGTCCGTTTCATCTGCGGAACGCAGAAGATCCACAAGGATCTCGAATCTGCGATAAGCGATTTTTTGGGAATGGAGGATACCATCCTCTATTCCTCCTGCTTCGATGCAAATGGGGGACTCTTTGAACCCCTCCTGGGAGAAAATGACGCAGTTATAAGCGATGAGCTGAACCACGCGAGCATAATCGACGGCATCCGCCTCTGCAAAGCATCGAAATACAGGTACAAAAACAACGACATGGAGGACCTCAGAAAACAGCTTGAGGCAGCAAAGAAAGCCCGCATAAAAATGATCGTGACCGACGGAGTATTCTCAATGGACGGTTACATCGCCAACCTGAAGGCCATCTGCGGCCTTGCGGACGAATTCGACGCCCTTGTTGCGGTCGACGACAGCCATGCAGTCGGATTCATGGGAAAGACCGGGCGCGGTACCCACGAATACTGCGGGGTAATGGGCAGGGTGGACATTCTGACCGGCACTCTCGGAAAGGCTCTCGGCGGTGCGTCCGGAGGCTACGTCAGCGCGAAGAAGGAGGTCGTTGAACTCCTTAGGCAACGCAGCAGACCCTATCTTTTCTCAAACACCCTTGCCCCGGCAATAGCAGGGGCCTCTCTTGAGGTCATCAAAATGCTCGGGGACACAACCGAATACAGGGACAGGGTACATGAAAACACCTCATACTTCAGGGAGAAGATGGAAGCCCTTGGTTTCGACCTGCTGCCTGGAACACATCCCATTGTCCCCATCATGCTCTATGATGCAAGGATAGCCACTGAATTCTCGGCCAGGCTCCTTGAAAAAGGAGTCTACGTTACCGGCTTTTCTTTCCCTGTCGTGCCAAGGGGCAAAGCCCGCATCAGGACACAGGTCTCGGCAAGGCATACGAAAGAGGACCTTGACGCGGCAATAGACGCTTTCAGCGAAGTCAAGATCGAGATGGCCATATGACCCAGATCTTAAAATCCCGGCACTTTATTGCTGCACATTATGCTAAAGAGATACTATAATAGAGTGATCATATTCGGCAGGGGGAACAGCATGAGAAAAATAGACAAAGGATTTTCATTGGTCGAGCTGCTGATCGTAGTCATAATAATAGGGATCCTGGCGGGAATTTTATATCTGGTTGTCGGCCCCTCTGACGATATGGTCAGAGAAAAGGCATGCGGCGGAAACAGGGCCACTATAATGCTGGCCCTTGATGCATACAGATTTTCAAACGGACTCAACAAAGAGAATTACACACTGCAGAGCTTCATCGACGACAAATACAAGGACACCATAAGCAACAACGAAGTGAAATGCCCCTCAGGCGGCATCTATTCAGCAGGTGAAGAAAACGGCAGAGAG
>DCEE01000036.1:8210-9658 GCA_002316795.1 Synergistaceae bacterium UBA1037 | reverse complement strand
GTAATGGATTTTATAAAAAAAGTACGCATCTACTATCCCTACCTGAGTATAATCGACCGCCATTTCCCCGGGATGGCGAATGCTCCCAGCGGAACTGCAGCAAGCCTGGCAAAGGCGTTTGCTCAAGATTCAGGCCCCGTTGAAAGCGCTGAAGTATATCCGGGTGTGCTGGGCGCAAAAATATCCGGAGTTCCTGTCCTCTCGCAGCGCCTTCCGTGGCCCGGACCATACTCGGAACATGAGGTGCTTATGGGCAGGCAGGACGAGATCATAAGGATATCCGTCCAGGACCACACCAGCGATATCTACATGGACGGTGTTTTCCTGACAGTCAAAAAACTTCCGGGAATGGCCCCAGGGACTTTCGTCAGGGAACTTTCGGATATCATCGAAGCAAACTGAAATAGGTAAAGGACACAGTCTCATTCACCTGTGCAGAATGTATAATAATCTCCACGCTAAATGTTGAAAGGTGATCGTATGCGCCGTTTGCTGATGTTGGCACTTCTTCTTTTTTCCGTAATGATCCCCGCTCCCTCTCCGGCATCCGATGCCGTTGAGTTCAGTGCCCTCTTTATAGAGAAGGACAACGGAACTGAGCAGAGAGGAAAGATATACGTTGCCGAAAACATGTCCCGCTACGAGATCCAGGGAAGCAATGAGGTCGTGGTCACAAGGCATGACAAGAAGGTCATCTGGCTTATATTCCCAAAGCTAAGAAAATACGTTGAACAGCCTTATCTCGGAGAGCCGAAGCAGAATTATTCAGGCGCCCATGAAGCCGACACCGGAGATCTATCAAGAGAGTTCATTGAGTATAAGATGGTCGACAGCTACAGGCTGAAAAAATTCCTCGTCACGGTAAAATACATCAACGGGGAGAGCATGGACAGGTATTACGAATGGTACAGGGACAACTTCCCGGTTCCGGTAAGGACGGAGTCACTGGACGGAAATACCTCTTATGAGTACGTAAACATAAAACTGGGCAGGCCGCCCGTCGAATTTTTTTCACAGCCCAAGGGCTACAAAAAGATAACGATGGAAGAGCTTGCCGAGCTCGAAGACGGCACCGCAAAAGAAAACTGACAAGCTGCTAAATTATCGGAGGGGAGCATTCGCTCCCCTCCAGTTTTTGTGTGCTCTGATAAAGACTATTCTTATGACCGGCCGTTGCTTCTGAGTCCAACGGTATCGCCGCCCCGTTTGACCGCTATGATCTCCGCAAGGATCGAGACTGCGATCTCTTCGGGCGTCTCCGCTTTTATCGGAAGGCCTATGGGCTGGTGTATCCTGTTGAGATGTTCTTCCGACACACCTCTTGCCAGAAGCATTTTTCTGACCGCAGCGATCTTTGACCGCGAGCCTATCATGCCGTAATATGCTCCCGGCTTTTTATCCGTTAACGCAACGGCCTCGGCATCGAGGGCATGACCACGGGTCACGAT
>DCEE01000036.1:0-8078 GCA_002316795.1 Synergistaceae bacterium UBA1037 | reverse complement strand
CCACATAACTTCTCTCGTGGAGTGTTATCCCCTTTTCAAATATCTCCTCTATGGGGCAGGCAACAGTACGTGCGCAGGAGATGTTCTCCCTGTTCGCGTACTCCTCCCTCTCGTCCCATACCGTTACCCTGAAGCCGACGAATGCTCCCGCCTGCGCAACAGCCTTACCTACGTGTCCGGCTCCAAGGATGAGAAGCTCATCCTCCCTTCCGACCACTTCCATATAGATGGTTGCTGAGCCTCCGCAGAGCATCCCGTCCTTCTCAGTCAGATCCTTTCTCCAGACCAGGACAGTCTCGCCTGAAGCAAGAAGCTCCCCAGCTTTTTTTATCGTTTCAAATTCGATGAGTCCCCCGCCTATGGTACCGCTGATGCTTCCGTCCCTGCGCACCCACATCGAGGCCCCTTTGCTCCTGGGCGTTGATCCTGATTCCTCGGTGACCGTACAGAGGACCCCGGACTCACCGTCTTCGATCTCACTGTTTATGAGGGCCAAAAGTTCCCTGTTCATATTTTAGGCTCCTTTACTTTAAAAATCCCGTTAAAAATCTAAGAAAGGCATTCCCGTTTCAGACGCCATATACATCAGCTTCCCGCTGCAAATGAGCAGGACGGGTAATGACAGACAGTACAGTGCTCGCAAAGACCGCCCACGCCCCACCTCCGTACAAGATCACCGGGTTCTATGCCTGCGAATACAAACGGAAGGAGCTTGTCCAGCGCGGTCCTCTCGTCAAAAGCAACGCAGGCGGGAGCTCCTATGACGGCGACCTCTTCGCCGTCCACAGGAGACTTTGCGTATCCGAGCATGAGCATGGCCCCCGGAAGTGCGGGAGATCCCTGGAAGGATATTTTGCGGCAGACGGAACGTATCGCACCGGGCGTCCTGTCGTCAGCATCGACGCTCATGCCTCCCGTACAGATGATGACCTTGGCTCCCTGCTCAAGAAATTTATTGATCGCACCTGCTATATCTTCAAGCGAATCTGTGCAGAAGGTCTGGCCGATAACGCTCCCGCTCAGCCTGCCAAGCTTTTCGTCAAGCTTTGGCCTGAACGCGTCTTCGATCCTCTTGTCCACTATCTCCTTGCCGGTGGTCACAACAGCCACCTTCAGGTCCCTGAAGGGCAGGACCGCGAATGGTCTGCTCCCCCTGACAGCTGCAACGGCGCGCTCGACCCTGTAGTCCTCCATCACCAGAGGTCTTATGCGGAAGCCGGCTACAGTCTGGCCCTTCAGTACCGGGCGGTGCGGGGCAAGGGCGGAGAGGACCCAGTCGGGATCCTGATTGACCCTGTTCACCGTCTCCGCAAGATACCAAAGCAGGCCTGAGCTTGTCGCCACAAGATTGCAGCGCCCCTCCTCGGGAGGAGTTACCCTCAGGTTCTCTCCGCAGAGGACCTCTGCCAGCTGCATTGCCGCATCATCTTCATGGATCTCTCCGGGAGACATTTCCATCACGGAAAGGTTCTCCCTCCCCATGTCCTTCAATGTGGGGATGTCTTCTTCCGTAATTACCTGTCCTTTTTTGAAGCGGGCTGATTTCTTGTGGTTCACCGCATCTATCTGAGTAAGGTCATGGGCAAGTGGTTTCCCTATCGCCTGCTCGAGCGGAATGGCTGTTATCTTCATCTTTGCTTATCCTCCGTTTCGGGCCTGCATTCACTGCAGCAACCATATACTACGAACTGCTTCCCCTCAACTGTCATACCCTCGGGCACTTCCACCCTGGGAAG
The DNA here is from genome assembly GCA_002316795.1 of Synergistaceae bacterium UBA1037. GTDB lineage: Bacteria > Synergistota > Synergistia > Synergistales > Synergistaceae > Caenicola > Caenicola nitritireducens. The sequence continues at coordinate 6,342 of DCEE01000036.1, read as the reverse complement.
TCTCTGGCCTGTAAGACAGATCATTTTTCCGCAGTGGAGGCATAGGAAGTGCGGATGGTCCCCCGGGCATCCCTTCAACTCAGGGTCATGGGCGCAAAAGCGCCATACTCCGTCGAGCCCCTGGACCTGGTGCACGATGCCTGAGGCCTTCATGGTCTGCAATGTCCTGTAGAGCGTGACCTTGTCAAGCGGCTCTGTCAGCATAGATGATATTTCGCTGTGAGAAAGGGGGGAAGCCTTTTCAATCAGAAGACTGAGTACGACCTTTCTCTGGTGTGTAGCTCTCAGCTTTGCTTTGCTCAGCATTTCTTCTACTATCATAAAAACCACCTCTTAAACAGAAAAAAACGCAACCAGTTTGCATTTTAAAGTATTCCCGCTTCCACAGCAAGTCTTTCTCTGATCACATATGACCATTAATAAATACTATACACTGTTTTTCTGACAACAAAAACATATTTTTGAATGTTTTATTCGAATTATCTATCTATATTAATGGAGATTTTTGTTTTTTTGTTTGGATCACAAATTAACTATCTAATTTAAGTTGTATTTATAAAAATTCTTTCTCTATTTATTCCTTTGATAGTAACTTTTTTAACGTGAAAATAGTTGACATTTATGGGATATGGTCGTATTATGTCGCCCATTACGTCAGGGTATGATGCCCGGCGTTCAGGCCAAAACCTCGAAAGGTGGGACGCGAAGTGCGAATAGACAGTCTGATCCGTGACATTACAAGTCTGGTTCTCGTTCTGGTACTTCTTATTAGCAGTGGGTCCCCCGAGGTGGCCGACGCTTAAACGTCGTGTTACTTTCGGACCGGGACCCTTTAAGGGTCCCGGTTTTTTTTGTCTCTATCATCAGCATACAGGAGGACATGATATGAAGAACACTTTTACCATCCTATCCGAAGACAACCCTGGAGTTCTCATGAGGATAGCCGGGCTGATCTACCGAAGAGGCTACAACATAGAGAGCCTCAGTGTAGGACAGACGGATACCCCCGGAATATCAAGGTTCACTGTGGTCATTGAGGGCGAGGAGGGTGTTTACGACCAGATCAAGAAACAGCTTCTGAAACTGATAGAAGTCATAGAGGTCACCAACCTCACACAGCAGGGGCCCTTCGTCGAGCGCTGGCTGGCGCTTGTGAAGGTCCGCGCTCCTCTTGACAGGCGTCCTCACGTTCTTCAGACAGCCGAAGTGTTTCGCTGCAGAGTTGTAGACCTTGGCACCGAGGCGGTGACGCTGGAGATCACGGGTGACAAGGGAAAGATGAATGCATGCATGGAGGCTTTCAGGCCATACGGAATAATAGAGACCGCCGGATCGGGGCAGGTAGCCCTTTCACGTTCGGGCTTCATTTCGGAAGAGACGTCTGATAAGGACCTTGCAGTCAACAAGCTGATATAAGTTCGTTATGACGAGGCCTCAAAGAGACCCAGACATAAATAAACAACAAAATTTTAATTGTCCAGTGGGACAGAAGGAGTGTTTCTGTAATGGCAAAAGTATATTATGACCGCGACGCAGACCTTAGTTTTCTTGATGGAAAGACAATAACGATAATCGGCTACGGCAGCCAGGGACACGCACATGCGCAGAACCTCCGCGACAGCGGAGCGAAGGTAATAGTGGCCCTCCACGAGGGAAGCAAGTCAAGGGCCACCGCTGAGAAGGACGGCTTTGAAGTCTGTACTGTTGCGGAAGCAGCGAAAAAATCAGATGTGATGATGTTCCTCATGCCCGACCATCTGCAGGCCTCAATATACAAAAACGAAGTGCTCCCCAACCTTAAGAAAGGCGCAAAACTTGCTTTCGCACACGGATTCGCAGTCCATTTCGGACAGATCGTACCGGAGCCCGACCGCGACGTCTTTATGGTGGCACCCAAAGGGCCTGGACATATGGTCCGCCACATGTACAAAGAGGGGAAGGGTGTTCCCTGCCTTATCGCGATCTATCAGGACGCATCAGGAAAGGCAAAGGACTTCGCACTTGCATATGCTTCCGGTGTAGGCGGAGGAAGAGCAGGGATCATCGAGACGAGCTTCCGTGAAGAGACCGAAACGGACCTCTTCGGTGAACAGGCTGTCCTCTGCGGCGGAGTGAGCGAACTAATGCAGGCCGGATACCAGACTCTCGTTGACGCCGGTTATCAGCCTGAGATGGCGTACTTCGAGTGCATCAACGAACTCAAACTGATCGTCGACATGGTATTTGAAGGCGGACTCAGCTGGATGCGCTACTCGGTAAGCGACACGGCAAAATACGGGGATATGATCGCCGGACCCAGAGTTATCGGAGAAGAGTCAAAGAAGGCTATGAAGCAGTTGCTCACGGAAATCCAGGATGGGACCTTCGCGCGCGACTGGATACTTGAAAACCAGACAGGCCGCCCCCGCATGAAAAAATGGGCAAAGGCAGCTCAGGAAGCCGACTGTGAGGCCGTAGGAAAAGAGCTCCGCAAGATGATGCCCTGGATGGAACAGAAAGAAGTACCTAAGTTCTAAAAAATAACGGGGCGATGGGCGTCATAAAGGCCGGGCGGGATGGATCAGGAAAGCAAATGGAAGAGACATCCGCCCGCTCCTCGCTTCTCACGGCGAATCAGCCGATCCCACTACCTTAATAAAGGAGAGAACGACATGATCGATCGAGTACGAATTTTTGACACGACACTCAGAGACGGAGAACAGGCTGCCAGGATCAACCTAAACAAGGGCGAAAAGCTGCAGATAGCCCGCCAGCTTGCCCGACTTGGCGTCGACGTCATAGAGGCGGGTTTCCCTGCTTCGTCACCCGGCGACTTTGAATCCGTACAGGCTATAGCCCGTGAGATAAAAGGCCCGATAATAGCGGGACTTGCGAGGACCAGAGCTGAGGATATCAGGAGCGCCGCGGAAGCAGTAAAAGACGCAGAGCGCCCGCGTATACACACATTCATAGCGACAAGCCCCATACACATGGAGTATAAGCTTAAGCTGGACAAGGAGGGTGTGCTTGCAGAGGTCCGCAGCGGAGTCAGCCTGGCAAAGTCACTTATAGACGATGTTGAGTTCTCAGCAGAGGACGCAAGCCGCTCTGAGGTGCCCTTCCTGATCGAAGTCTTTAAGACCGCGATCGAATGTGGCGCAACAACGCTCAACATCCCCGACACTGTGGGATATGCCCAGCCAGATGAGTTTTATGCTTTTGTAAAAGAAATACTCAAGGGAGTCAATCCTCCCGAAAATATAGTCTGGTCAGTACACTGCCACAACGACCTCGGCCTTGGGGTCGCCAACTCGCTTGCCGCAGTGAGGGCGGGCGCGAGGCAGATCGAATGCACCATAAACGGTCTGGGTGAGCGTGCGGGCAATGCTTCTATGGAAGAGATCGTCATGGCGCTCAATACCAGGGCAGACCAGTATCCGGCAAAGACAGCCATTGACACGACAAAGCTTTACAGCACCAGCAAGCTTGTATCTCACCTGACCGGAGTCATGGTACAGCCCAACAAGGCGATCGTAGGCCTTAATGCTTTTTCTCATGAGGCTGGGATACACCAGCACGGGATGCTCTGCAACAGGGCGACATACGAGATCATGACACCGGAGACTGTTGGAGCTCCGGCTTCTGACCTCTTCCTCGGAAAGCACTCCGGACGCCACGCCTTTAAAGACCGGATCGAGAGCATGGGATATCAGCTTTCAAAAGAAGATATTGAGACGGGCTTTACTTACTTTAAGGAACTTTGTGACAAGAAAAAGGACGTAAGCGACGGAGACATAGAGGCCTTGATACTTGACAGGGTCCTATCCTTTGTTCCCGAGAGAAGGTACATACTCAAAGACTATGCCGTCCACGTGGGGACAGGAAGCAAACCTACGGCAAGCGTGACCCTCACTTCAGGAGATGTGGACTATACCGAGGCAGCGGTCGGCAACGGACCCGTAGATGCATCCTACAACGCTGTGAAGAAGATCCTCGGATTCGCCCCTCAGCTGAAGGGCTTCAGGATCGGAGCCACAAGCGAACGTTCGGATGCGCAGGGGGAGACCAGGATAGTGCTCCACCACAAGGACATTCAGGCCCAGGGGCGCGGCACCAGCACCGACGTTATTGAATCATCGATCCGCGCATACGTGGACGCGATAAACAGACTGTACGCAGCAGCTGCGGCAAAGGAGATAAAGCTCAATGGCCATGACTCTCGCTGAGGCGATAATAGCGAAACATACCAAGGACCCGGTCGAGGCGGGGGCAATATGTCGCGTAAGCGTTGATTTCGCTTTCACCAATGACATAACAGGACCTCCCGCGATAAAAGAGTTCAGAAAGATGGGCGCCAAAAAGGTCTTCGATCCACAGCGCTGTGCGATTTTGCCTGACCATTTTTCGCCTGCTAAGGATATCGCTTCTGCAGAACAGATAAAGGAATGCCGTGAATTTGCATACGAACAAGGCATGCTGTTCTGGGAAGTGGGCAGAGTCGGTGTGGAACACACCTTCCTCCCCGAAAACGGGCTGGTCCTACCCGGCGAGATAGTGCTGGGTGCTGACAGCCACACCTGCACCCATGGCGCCATGGGAGCCCTTGCTACCGGCGTCGGCTCGACCGACCTAGCTGCGGCATGGGCACTCGGAGAGACCTGGCTGAGAGTCCCCGAGACGATGAAGGTCTCTTACGAAGGCACTCCCTCCGAGTGGCTCTGCGGGAAGGACATGATCCTGGCGCTCATAGGTAAGATAGGAGTGGAGGGAGCGCGCTACATGGCCCTCGAATTCCACGGAGAGGCCCTTGGAAAGCTTGGGCTTGACGACAGGTTCACCCTCTCTAACATGGCTATCGAGGCTGGAGGGAAGACGGGACTCATCAACCCCGATGAAAAGCTTCTGAAATATACCTGTGACCGTGCAGCCAGGCATTTTGAACCCCTCTTTGCCGATGGGGACGCGGCGTATGCAAGTTCGGTCACGATAGATGTGACCGGCATGGAGCCCCAGGTAGCCATGCCTCATCTTCCGGAAAACGTAAAGCCAGTATCAGAAGTCTCAGGGACACATGTAGACCAGGTCTTCATAGGATCCTGCACTAACGGCAGGATCAGCGACTTAAGAAGCGCCGCTAAGGTCCTTAAGGGAAAGAGAGTACACAAAAAGACAAGGCTTATGATCATACCGGCATCTTACGAGGTTTACCGTCAGGCAATGAAGGAAGGGCTTTTCGACATATTCCTCGATGCAGGCGCAGCGATCTCAACACCAAGCTGCGGTCCGTGCCTCGGCGGACATCTCGGCATACTTGCCGCAGGCGAACGCTGCATATCGACAAGCAACAGAAACTTCGTAGGCAGGATGGGATCGCCAAAAAGCGAAGTCGTGCTCTCAGGTCCCATGGTAGCGGCGGCATCGGCTGTTGCGGGCCACATCTGCCATCCGAAGGAAATAACAGGCTAGGGGGCATGGAAATGGAGACGACCTTAAAAGGAAAGGCATGGGTATACGGCGACAACGTTGACACGGATGTCATCATCCCTGCAAGGTATCTTGTTACCAGCGACGAAAGATCACTTGCCGCCCACTGCATGGAAGACATAGATGCCTCTTACGCCGGAGGAGTATTAAAGGGAGACATGATCGTAGCCGGAAACAACTTTGGCTGCGGATCGAGCAGGGAACACGCCCCAATAGCCATAAAGGGCTCAGGGGCTTCCTGTGTGATAGCTAAATCATTCGCACGCATATTTTACCGCAATGCCATAAACATCGGCCTTCCGATACTCGAATGTACGGAGACCGGGCGGATAACGAAAGACGATATCATAGAGGTGGATCTGGCAAAAGGGACGATAACAAACAGGACGAAGGGCGAGACATACAACGCAAAACCCTTTCCCGATTTTCTCCAGAACCTGATCGGCCTTGGAGGTCTCGTACCTTACGTCAGGGCAAGACTATCTGAATAAGGGGCGACAGAGAGATGAAAAAATATAAAATAGCGGTCATTCCGGGCGACGGAATAGGCCCGGAAGTCATAGGCGAAGCGATCAAAGTTCTGGACAGGTGCGGGGAAAAATTCTCATTCTCTTTCGAATGGGAGAAATTCCCTTACGGGGCAGGGCACTACCTTGCCACCGGCGAAGTGATGCCGGAAGAGGCGATGGAGCATATGTCCCGTTGCGACGCCATGCTCCTCGGAGCCATCGGCGACCCCCGGGTAAAGCCTGGCATACTTGAACAGGGCATACTCCTTGCCTTTCGTTTTTACTTTGATCAGTATGTGAATCTGCGCCCGGCCTTTTCACTGCCTAAGGTGCATACCCCTGTCGACCTGAAGGGGACGAAGATGGACTC
>DCEE01000031.1 GCA_002316795.1 Synergistaceae bacterium UBA1037 | reverse complement strand
GAAGACGTTGGAAATTGATGATTCTCATATAAAGGCGAGAGAACTTTTGGATAAAATTGGGAAGTAGCTTTAGGATCGCAGGTGGATCGATATGCCCCGGTTAACTGAGGAAATGAAAAGCATAAAACTTATACTGGCCTATCTGGCCACTTATTTTATCTGGGGATCAACGGCTTTTGCAATATCAATTGTAGTGAAACACATTCCTCCACTTCATTCCTCAGCTTTAAGATATTTAGGGGCCGGCTTTATCATTGTCTGTTGGTGCACTTTTAGAAAACATTCCTTACCTAGTGGCAAAGAATGGATCAACACTTTAATAATGGCTTTCCTGCTTCTTGCAGTTTCAAATTCCGGTACATCATGGTCGTGCAAGTATGTGCCATCCTCAGTTGTTGTAGTTATCCAGTCGATAATCCCTTTAATGATGATCGTCCTTGACAGGATTTTCTTCCACCAGGAAAAACAGTCGCTTATGAACTATCTGTGCGTGAGCGCGGGCATCATTGGAGTCAGCCTGATAATATTCTCAAAAGATCCTTCGGGAACGAGATTATTGATCAGCCCTCTTGCTGTTTTTGTCCTAATGGTTGGATCTTTTTCCTGGGCTGTCGGAAGTTTACTTTTGAAAGTATGTCCCAGGCCCACTTCCAATTTTTTCTCTTCCGGCATTGCGATGCTTATCAGCTCCCCTATCCAAATTGCAGCGGGAAGAGCAATGGGTGAAAAGATGCCGCCAATTTTAACAATACCGTTCGCGGCATACGGGGGTATTTTATATCTCATTATTTTTGGATCGGTAGTGGCGTTCTCGTCATACAGCTGGCTCGCGTCAGTCGAACCACCGAGCCGTCTTGGGAGTATTTCTTTTGTCAATCCTCTTGTAGCACTGTTTCTTGGGGTCACGCTTGGAAAGGAAAGTTTCAACAATCAGTCGGTTGTTGGTACTGTAATAATTATTTTTGTAATACTTATGCTTTGGGTAGATAAGATAATAGAACACAATAAAGGATCCCGCAGAGGAGTTGTCAGATGTTGAAGTTGACAGATCATGAAAAGGCAATGCTAGAAGGCAAAATGGGGAAGTTCAAACAGAAAGCGATGGAATTCAATGTCCGCTACGCCAAGGTACTTGGTGCCGAGGAATTTTGCGAAGTGTCGAGAGCCACATTGTTTATAGGTGCCCAGCACTATCTGGACTGCTACAAGCATGGTGAAGAATATAAAAAAATCTTTTCGGAGTTTTATCTCTGTTCCGATGAAGATATCGAATTGGGGGAGATGGCTACGGAATGTAAGGTCCAGACCTGTGCTGCAAGCTGCGACATGTGGAACTGTGACAAGACACATCTTTCAAGGGAATACAGCGACAGGAACAAGGCTTACACAGAGGCTGCCAAGAAGATGGGAGTGAAGATCGTCGAATCATGCACCCCTTACTATGTCGGATGGATCCCTCTGATGGGGGAACATTTTCTCTCTACTGAATCCAGCAATGTTGTAATAAGCAATTCCTTTTTCGGAGCTTATGGCAATTCTGACGGAGTAGAGGCTGCGGTATGTGCAGCAATAACGGGAAGGACACCCAGATGGGGGATGCATATTAAAGAAAACAGATATGCGGACTGTCTTGTAAGGGTAAGGTGCGATGTGGAGAGTGTTTTCGATTGGGATGTCCTTGGTTACACAATAGGCAGAAAATTGCCCAAAAATGTTGTGCCGGTTTTAGTCGGAGATTTCAAAAGGCCCGAAATAAACAGGATGCGGCAGTTCTCTTCCTCAATATCTGTAACAAGCGCTACGGAACTCTGTCACATAGTTGGCATAACGCCTGAAGCTCAGAGTCTTGAAATGGCTACCGGAGGAAAAACCTGCAGGCACGAAATTGAAATAACCGAAAATGATATCGCAGAATCTTTGTCTAAGATATGCGATCCCGGAAGCGGTCCGGTAGATTATGTAAGCATAGGCTGCCCCCACCTTGCCCTTGATGAACTGAAAGAGATATCGGAATACATCAGAGGCAAAAAGATAAAAGATGGAGCAGAACTCCTCGTATGGACTGACTACGCGACAAAGGCAATGTCAGATGTCAATGGTTATACCAAGGACATCGAAGATTCCGGGGCTTTTGTACTTACAGGAAGCTGCCCGATAGTAATGAGGGAAGAGAGCCATAAGCACGCGACAGGAATGGTAATGAACGGAGTTAAACAGGCTGTGGGCATAAGACACCAAACGAAAGTGCCGGTCTATTACGGAGATATCAGGCGTTGCATAGATGCAGCCGTAAAGGGAAGATGGGGGGAGACCGAATAATGGAAAGGATCATCATCAAAGGCAGGGGCGCTCTGGAAGGGAGAGCATCGGGCCCTGCGATAGTATTCCCCGATAGTATAGCCGGAAATTCCGGTGCCTTGGGGGATGTTGACGGAGTAGTATACGAAAAGGGAAGCATCAATTACGGCATATCTATAAAAAATGCCATACTGGTCGTCCCTTGCGCCAAAGGATCCAATGGGTTTTCAGCCCATTTCAA
>DCEE01000014.1:23249-54386 GCA_002316795.1 Synergistaceae bacterium UBA1037 | reverse complement strand
GCTATCCATGCAGGGACTCTCGAATGTGCGTGTATCAGTTCCCATCCTTCACTCTTTATCCGGGAGGATATTTTCCCCGAACAACACAATGCAGTGAAGGGATTCTTCTTATGTACGGGAAGCTGCCAGTGAAGTACTTTGTCAGAGAGCTGGCTCTGCATCTGTCCTCCGTTTGATATTACCAGAACATCATGCCCTCTCTCTGCAAGTTCGTTGGAGAGGTCGATGACATGGCGCTCGACACCGCCTATATCCAATTCAGGCAATACCTGGATGATGCGCATTATTCTGTCACCTGCCCTGCCTTATTCAGGCTGTTTGCTTTCAGATAGACTCCCCGATACATTTTTTATCCCGGCCGGAGGAAGATATGGGACCAATACCTTGAGCAGTTCCTGGTTTCTGATCTGCCTCGCCAGATTCAGAAGCTCCATCAGCTGTTTGGCCTGCGGCCTTATGGTGAAGGATCTGTACATCTGGTTTATCGCATTTGCCCAGTCTTGGGGATCCCTGGTCACCTTTGCAACTGCCATCAGATGGTTGGCATACTGTTCTTCAGCCTCATCTTTTGTCATTGCTTTGGCTCTTGCTTTTTTTATGAACTCGGCCTGCAGTTCAGCCTGATCGGTATCTGCTGCATACCTCAGGTATTTATCGCCCGCAAGTCCGTTCCCAAGAAATACCAGGCCGAATACTGATATCGTGCAGATAAAGATCCCCAATACCCTGTATATCGATGTATGCCTGACCTCTGACCAGGAGTAGCTCAGCGGAAGCAGCTCCCTGTTCGCTATCGCGAAAGCAAGGGAGAGCCATACTGCGTTCTCTATCCTGTGGAAGGGCCTGCTGAATATCGCGTCGAACAATATCAGAAAAAGCATCGCACAGGCCCATGAGGCTTCCAGAGAAAGAATTTTCTTCTGCGAGAGGAAGCTGATGAATCTCCATATCCACCAGGCAGCAGCTGAAACAAGGAGCACAGTCCCAAAGATGCCAAACTCGGCAAACCACTGCAGGTACTCATTATGTGCCCAGTATGTGAACTGCCACTCCATATCCGGGTCTTTCTGGAAAGCAAGCCTCTGTCCCTCAAGGTAGTGCCACTTATAATGGCCTATGCCCACACCTTTTACCGGGTGTCCCATAAATATCGCCCAGCTTGTTTTCCATATTCCACGCCTTTTGCCAAAGCTACGGGTGTCCATTACCATGTCCATGGTCTTGTTGAGGAGAGCATAGGCACGGCCAAACCCAAAATAGCTCATCCCTATGTTGAGTGCAAGCATCAGCAGGACTATTCCTACGCCCTGTCCGACCTTTTTCAGCATCTGTTTTCTGCCGTTTTGCATAAATATTATGGATATGATCAAAGTTCCGGTGATAAGGGAGAGAAAGCCTGCCCTGGTCGTGGAATTCCACATGCCCCATGAATTAAGTGCCAAAAGCCCAAGGTTCATGTACCTGATCATACCCGCCCATCTTTTGTTGTGCGTCAAGTCATCCGAAACTTCTGAATAAGCTGCATTGAGGTATATGCCGTTCATTACAGCCATTGCCATCCACAGTCCGAACATTTCCTGCTGGCCTGTGTTTCCGATGTAGTTGCCCGGTACGTTCATGATGAAGGGGAAAGGTCCGTTCATATTTCTGATCAGCAGTTCCGCGAAGACCACATTAATACCGGCGTTGATGTTCGCGACCCAAAGGATGGTCCTGTGTGCTTTTGCATCTTTAAAGAGGTTGAAGGAGAAAATATAGATGGCTGTCAGGGTCGCGAAGAAGAACCATTCCTTCATGAATGTGGACCACGAGGAAATATTTACCCAGATTGTCTGGACAGAAATATATCCGAGCATGATGAGCCATAAAAAACCAAAGAGATCTATCCTGAAATCTATACGTTCATTCCCGTACAGTGTAAGGGAAATACCGCCAACGACTGAAATTATCGCGACAGGTACCATCGCGAAGGTCCACTTCATTATGTGGAGCGTATCAAACCAGGTAATGCCTGAATATATCAGATTTGGCAGCCCCAAAGAGACAAATATCAGAAAATAAAAGATCCTCGGGTGAACAGCATAAATACCGTTGGCCGGTGATCCCGGTTCGGATAAAGTCTTTGACTTCACTTGCAGATCCCCTTCAACGAAATGTGCCACGAGCAAATACACGTGGACAATATGAGGAAACAGTGAGGGAAAAAATCAGTCCCTTCACTGTCAGTAATTTCCGCTGAGTTTGCTTGCAAACCTTGCACACTCTTTGAAAAATATCAGGTCTACCTTGCCGGTCGGGCCGTTTCTGTTCTTTGCCACGATGACTTCAGATGTGGGGTCGACCGTCTCACCCTCCTGAGCGTAATATGCTTCTCTGTACAGGAATATTACCATGTCCGCGTCCTGCTCTATCGCTCCGCTGTCACGAAGGTCTGAAAGCTGTGGTTTTTTGCTGCCTCCGCGCTTTTCCACGTCCCTTGAAAGCTGCGAAAGTGCCAGTACGGGCACTTTAAACTCCCTGGCTATGCCCTTGAGCGCTCTTGATATCTCAGAAACTTCCTGCTGTCTGTTTTCGATCTTCCGAGCAACGTTCATGAGCTGAAGGTAATCAAGCACTACAAGTCCTTTCCCTGCTCTATGCTTGGCAAAAAATCTCCTGCACCTGCCTCTGAGGTCAAGCGTGTTCAGCGTAGAACTGTCATCAATATAAATAGGGCTTTTCGAAAGTCTGCCCGCAGCCTTTGACAGCTTCTGCCACTGCTCGTTCTGGACCCTGCGCGATTCGAACATCTCCCTCAGATTGACTTCCGATTCAGCTGCGAGCATCCTCTGAGCTATCTGTTCTGCTGACATTTCAAGGCTGAACATGAGGACAGGTATGTCTTCCTGAAGCGCTGCATGCTGAGCGACATTGAGGGCAAAGGCTGTTTTACCCATGGAAGGCCTTGCAGCCAGTATATAAAGGCTCCCTGGCTGAAGCCCGCCCGAGAGTTTGTCAAAATCAGTAAATCCTGACGGGACTCCCGTGATTTCAAGGCCTCCGGCCAGCCTCTTCTCTATCTCACCAATGGCCGAGGAAACTACTTCCCTTGCGCCCTTTAGCCTGGCGGATCTTCCTGTCCTCGCGATCTCAAAGACCTTTTGTTCTGCGGTCTCAAGGGCTTCGTCTATTCCGATCTCCTCGGAAAAACCCATCCTCGAGATGTCGCTTCCTACGGTGATCAGACCCCTGTGTACAGACTTATCCCTCACAATGCTTACGTGGTACTCCACATTTGCAGTCGTTGTGACCGCATCCATAAGTTCTGCCACGAAAGGGAGCCCGCCCAGACGATCTTCAAGGCCGCGCTTCTTAACTTCTTCCCTGAAGGTCAGTGAGTCTACGGCGCAGTCCTGTTCAGCCATGGAAGCGATTATCTCAAAGGCTGTCCTGTGTCTGGGATCATAGAAGTCATCGGTCCGCAGGCTTTCTATGACTATCAGCAGGGAATCCCTGTCAATTAGGCATGAGCCGAGAACTGAACGCTCAGCCTCAAGATTGAAAGGCGGTATTCTGTCAAATTCCCTGTTTGTGCTCAATTTACTCTGACTCCACCTTAAGTGTCATCTCGGCATCCACACCCGCGTAAAGTTTGACCTTAAACCTGTATTCACCGGTCTGTTTGACTGTTTCTTCTATTTTCAGGTCTTTCTTGTCGACAGGCACACCGTACTGGGATGTGAGGGCATCTGCTATCTGAGCATTGGTCACACTTCCGAAAAGTTTGCCTCCCTCTCCGGTGTTGACCTTTATTCTTACTACTTTGCCGCCAAGTTTCTTTTTCGATTCCTCGGCGATCTTTAGTTTTTTGTCATCCTTGATCTTCTGAGTCATCTGCATCTGCTGAAGTTCACGGATCTTACCCTCCGTTGCCTCCTCCGCGAGTCCCCTGGCAATCAGGAAGTTACGGCCGTAACCGTCGGCAACCTCAAGAAGATCGCCCTTCTTCCCTATTTTATTGACATCCTGTTTAAGAATCACTTTCATTGTTCTTCCTCCTTATTCGGGCACGTAAATCGTACCAGATATCAAAGATGCCTACCATAGATAAAATATAAGAAACAGGGGAAAAGAGGGCACCGAAGAGCGAAACAGGTACTTTGACAGCTTTTGGGATACCTCTGTATGTCATATAGTACCAACATAGTGAAAGGCCTTCCACCATGAAAATGGCTCTCAGGACCTCCATCAAGTTTGCAGATATCACCATGTAGACTCTCTCATCGGGAAAGGCTTTGCCGGCCAGGTCCATTATCACTGCAGCAGCAAGCGCCCAGAAAAGATTTCTCGGGAAACGCCATGTTCCGAATCCCGGCAACGCAGCGAGTGCTCCCCATCCGGTCATTCTCATTATGTACGAGGCGGCTCCGTATGTGGCAAAAGTATCGATGGCGGAGAAAAAAATGATCATTGACGGCATCAGGAGCGAGACTGTTTCAACCATTGCCAGAGAGTAATTTTTTATGACCTCTTCAGATGTGCCGATCCCGCCAGATGAGAGCGCTTTTGCCAGAGATGAAACTATCTCCTCTGCCGTTTCGGGCGACATAGCAACGGGGTTCATTCCTGAAACAGCAGTGAAGGCCATAATAAGGATCATCTTCGCAATTATCGAAGCTGCAACGGAGATCAGGACAAAATCGACACCCTTTTCGACCCTGCGGGCTACATACCCGAACACAGCTCCAAGGACCCCAAATTCCAGGGCGTACATGAAAGCCGGAAGGTATCCGAACATCATCAAAGCTGATGCGGAACCGAACATCACGCCCAGAAGCGACTCACGGAAACCCTGTCTTATCCCGAGGACCATGAACGGAAGAGGTGCGATCACAATAAGAAATGGTGCTGCAAATGCTACATACATGCCTCCGGAGAACATCACCAGACTCAACAGTATCCAGGACAGCCATTCAAACATAATTTTAAATCTCACATTCCGACCCCCGTAAATACAATAAAAAAAGAGAGAGCCCTGCGGCCCTCTCCAATTATACAGCACAGACTCGTTTTTTAATCTGATGTGAAAGGCAGAAGAGCAATAATTCTTGCCCTCTTTATAGCCCTTGTGAGCTGGCGCTGATGCTTCGCACAGGTCCCGGTCACACGACGCGGCACTATCTTACCGCGTTCTGTAACATATTTTTTAAGTTTTTCCACTTCCTTGTAATCTACGTGATCGATCTTATCTACGCAGAAATGACAAACCTTCGGCCGGCGTTTGCGGCGTTTGCGGTTAAAATTCGAACTGTTTTCCATCAAAGACTCAACCCCTTCCTAGAATGGTATCTGCACGTCTCCAGGTCCCTCGGTCCCACCCATCTCAGAAAAATCAAGGGGGAATTCATCTTCGAATCCTTCCTCTTCTCTCAGGCTTCCCATGTCTCCGCCGGAAACAGCGTCTGAATGCATTCTGGCATTCCCATAATTCTGCTCTGAGTTGGAAGAGGATCCGGAAACCCCTTCATCTTCCCTTCGCGGTGAACCAAGGAGAACAATATTGTCAGCGACGACTTCGGTCACCCACCGGTGCTGTCCCGTTTTGGCATCGTCGAAATCACGGACGCTCAGGCGTCCTTCGACCAAAACAGGGCGGCCCTTCTTCAGATAGCGGTCGCAGATATCAGCAACGTAGTTCCATGCGGACACGTTTATAAAATCTGTGTGGCTCTGCAGTTCTCCTGACGTCTTATTTTTCCACTGACGACCGATCGCTACAGTGATCCTGGCTACCTTCTGTTTACTTGGAGTGAATCTCACGTCTGGGTCTCTTGCCAGGTTACCCATAATGATAACTCTGTTGTACCCGCGAGCCATAACGCTTACTTCTCCTCCAGGTTGACGACCATCTGACGTATAACCTGGGGTCTCAGACTGAGGAGACGTTCCATCTCCTTCACCTGTGCCGGGTCGAGTTTAAACGTATACAGAACGTAGAAACCCTCGAGCTGTTTTTCGATGGGGTAGGCAAAACGCTTTTTGCCCCAGATATCCACCTTTTCCAACTCTGCTCCCAAACCGCGCACGACCTCGGCAATCTCTTCTGAAACCATTTTATGGTCTTCAAGATCTGCCTGAAGAATCAAAACCATTTCGTAAGATCGCACGTACTTCACCTCCTCCCTTTGGACTCTGGTCTCTTTTCAAGAAAGAGACAGGGACATACAATCAGAAACTATAGCACTTAAGTCCGGCTAGTGCAAGACATCGTTCGAGGTTATTTCGATCTTGTACATGACCTCGCCAGAAAGTACAAGGTTGAACTGTTCCCTTGCAAGCCTCGCTATTCCCTCAGGTGTGCTGTAGTATTCGATTTTCTGCTTCAGCTCCTGTGACTTCCTCTCTTCCGTGACAAGTTCTTCCATTCTTTTATCCAAAGTATCCGAAAGTACGTCTATTTTTTCGAGCTCTTTGAAAAAAGAGGTAAGAAGCACCGCTATCAGAAAAGTGATCGCTGCGGCAAATATGATCCACCGCAATCTTGGAGCTTTCATTGTCTGCCGGCCGGTTGATCCACGGTGATCCTTTACATTTTTTCAGGAGCAGAGACTCCAAGGATAACAAGAACGTTCTTAAGAGCTATCTTGGCTGCTTCCATCAGAAGGATGCGTGTTTTCATAAGAGGCTCATCAACACCGAGTATCCGCTGGCTGTTGTAAAAGGAATGGAAAGCCTCCGCAAGTTCTGTTGCGTAATATGCTATCCTGTGCGGCGCAAACTCGTCCGCAGCCTTTTCCACTTCTTCGGGAAGCCTCGATATCGCTTTCGCAAGGTTTATCTCTGTCTGGTCAGTGAGCTGAGAAACATCGAACTCGTCAATTGACGGAAGAGTTATCCCCCTTTCCGCCAATTCACGGTATATGCTGCAGATCCTGGCGTGAGCATATTGTACATAGAAGACGGGATTCTCTGAAGTAGCCTTCTTGGCCAGTTCAAGATCGAAATCAAGAGTGCTGTCACAGCGGCGCATGACGAAGAAGAACCTTGTGGCATCTACGCCCACCTCGTCCATTATTTCTCTCAGGGTAATTATGGTCCCGGCACGTTTGGACATCTGGACCGGTTTTCCGTCCCTGAGAAGGTTCACCATCTGGATCAACAGCACATCCACCGCCTCGTCCGGATGGCCGAAAGCCTTATTCACCGACTTGAGCCTGGGGACATATCCATGATGGTCGGCTCCCCAGACGTAGATGAGCTTTTCAAAGTTTCTGTCATATTTGTTTTTCAGGTAAGCCACATCAGATGTAAAGTATGTCGGCACTCCGTTAGTCCTTATGAGGACCCTGTCCTTGTCGTCCCCAAAAAGGGTGGACCTGAACCACAGGGCCCCGTCCTCCTCATAGGCAAAATCCCTCTTCTTAAGCTCTTCCATAGCAGGGTCGACCTGCCCGTTGTCATAAAGTGATTTTTCTGAGAACCAGACGTCAAAGGTCACCCCGAACTCTTCAAGGTCCTTACGGATCATCTCAGTGACGATCTTGCCAGTCTCGACCGAAAAAAATTCAACTGTATCTTCGAGGGGCCTTTGTGCAAGGGAATCTCCGTAATTATCAACGAACGATGCGGCTATTTCCGTCATGTATTCCCCATGATATCCGTCTTCGGGCATCGGAGCTTCTTCTCCTCTTCCGAGGGCGTCGAAATAACGCGACTGGGCCGATTTGCCAAGAAGTTCCATCTGAAGGCCCGCGTCATTTATGTAGTATTCCCTTTCTACATCCCAACCCGCAAAGTCGAGTATAGAGGCTGTAATATCACCCACGGCTGCGCCGCGGCCATGTCCCATGTGCAGCGGACCGGTAGGGTTGGCGCTTACAAACTCGACCTGGACCCTCCGGCCTTTGCCCGAATCGACCCTGCCGTAATTCTCATTCTTAGATATCGCACTTTTCACAGCCTCCGAGATCCAGTTTGAGGCGAGCGTGAAGTTGATAAAGCCCGGCCCCGCGGCTTCAGCCTTCTCAACTGTCTCTCCAAGAGGAACCTCTTCGATCATCTTGTCCGCAAGTTCCCTGGGCTTCAGGCCGAAAGGCTTTGCAAGCTGCATCGCTATATTGGTCGCCCAGTCGCCGTGCCCGGTCTGTCTTGGACGCTCAAGGCGCACAATGAAGCCATCGGGTATCTCCTTATTTAGATCCCGGGCTATCTTTTCGACAGCATTTTCAAGTATCTTCTTCAGTTCCTCTGTCATGTTCTGCAAGTTCAAGCACTCCTTAATGGTTTAAGACTTTTATTTCCTGAAAGGAAGGTCGAGTACAGGCCATCTCATGCACGCCGCAAGCTCTTCCTTTAAAATTGCCCCCAGGCGGTCGTCTACTGTTACGCTTTTTACTGTCCAGGTACTGTCAGCTATCAGTTCCGCTTTTTTGGGCCAGTGTATTATTGATTCCCTGAGCACGGCCTTTGTTCCCTCACCCAGTTTTTTGAGCGGAGGTGACTGGATCATTTTATATCCCGGAGGCATATTCATCCTTATCTTCTGATCTATTATGAAGGGAAAACGCAGGGTATAATTGTTCTCCTTGCCTATCATCTCCCCTACCCTTGCGGGAACTCCTCCGGGAAGGCGAAGCAGCAGGTCGTCCTTCAGAACTATCCCCGGCACGCACTTGACTTTGAAATCAAGCCTGTATCCTGTTTTTGTGGGTTCGACAGAAAGAGGATCCATTACCATCCCCGGAATTGCAAAGTTGACTCGCCTTCTCACAAAATCGCTCAGTCCGCTCTGTGAAGGGAGATGTCCGTCAGACATAAGCTGAGTCCAGCCACCGCTGACAGTTATGCTGAGTATCCCCTCTGCAGAACCTGACTCGTTGAGGTCAAGTCTCCACAAGAACTCCAGTTTATGATCCGCCGGACTTCCTGAACTGACCCTCTTTTTTTCCACATTGCCGTCTTTAAGCCTGTAGAGAAGCGCTCCTGCTATAGAGGGGGCCGTCACCCCGTAAGCTGATGTCTGGCCTGCCTGATAAAATTCAGCCTTTCCGCCGGTCGGAGAGAGCTCAAGGACCGGAGCGGTCCATAAGCTCGTGGAGCCGGGGCTCTCTGCGTCGAGTTCCACTGATGTCTGCCACCATATCTTTGTATCCCAGCCAAGGCTGCCAAGCCATTTATTAAGGAGAATGGTCTGCTCCCATGGGGTCCAAGGGCCGGCTTCAGGGATGTTTTCCGGAGACCTGACCCAGTTGCGCGGGTAACCTGCCAGTTTCCTCGACGGTCCACTGATCCACTCCATAAGCCTTAGTCCAGTTTTTGCCCTGTCCCCTGAGAGTATTGATTTTGGGATGTTTATATGGGGAAATGTTTTAACTAACTCATCCATTGCCAAAAGGCTCTGATTTATTCCTTTTTTTGAACTGAAGGAGAGGCTGGGTCTCTTGTAAACCACAAAACCTTCTCCCTCCCATTTTTCCTGATTCATAACTGTCCATTTGAATTTCTGCTGTCCGGACGATTTTGTGACCAGAGGGTCCTTGATATCCCTTCCGTGCCAGTAGAGTTCCCTTCCTTCCGGAAGCTCTGCCGTTACATTCTGCTCCCAGATAGGAAGGGGGCCCGCCATATCAATGGTTTCATCGACACCGTAACGCTTTTCATGTTTAGTCCTCACGATGAGCACTATGACTCTCCCCACGGCTTCATCCGGGGTAATGACCTTTTTTACCGCCGCTCCTCCGTCAAGCTTTTCCTCCGAGAGGGACAGATCACCCTCCTTCATGGAAGTCATCGGGTTGTACCATGAGGCCTCAAGTATCTCAACAGAACCCTCGGGAGGGACAGGCAGCCGGATCTCCTTGACCTGTTCGGGTATATATTCTCCTGCAAGCACCACATAATAATGCGTATTTTCCATCGTTCCGTCGTTAAGCATCCTGAAATCGTTGTTCTTTAGCCAGACTACCGATGCAGCTCCGCTGAAACCCTCTATGGAGGGAACTTCCTTGTTGAGCCTTCTGATCTCCTCGCCGGTGTTCCAGGCCTCAGTTGCGGCAGGAAGGACCAGCAACAGGGCGAGCATTGACAAAAATACCGAAGTCCAACTAAAAACTCGTCTCATAAGATACCTCCCGGTCATCTGCCGCAGCACTGCTTGTACTTCTTGCCGCTCCCGCATGGGCAGGGATCGTTGCGTCCTACTTTCCCAACGTTCACTATGGGCTGAGTCTTTTGCGCGGTAGCCAGTGCCCCCGGATTTTCCATCTCTTCGCTGTACCCCGATATCTCCGGGATATCAAGGGCATCCCGGCTCTCTATCCATCTTGCGCGGCTCTTCTCTTTCTCCTTGTTCACGACGGACACCCTTAGTGCAAACTCAGTGATACCCTCCCTGATCTGAACAAGCATCGTCTGGAAGAGGCTGAAAGACTCGAACTGATATTCAAGGAGAGGGTCTTTCTGGCCTATCGCCCTCAGGCCGATCCCCCTTCTCAGCTCATCCATGGCAAGCAGATGCTCCTTCCAGTTGGTATCAAGGATCTCCAGGAAAATATAGCGGAAGATCTGCTCCGACACTTCGGGGCCGAGCTCATTGATCTTCTGGCTGAACCTTGACCTTATCTCTTCAAGAATTACAGGTTTTGACTCTTCTAAGTCCTCTTTAGTCTGTACGTTTTCAATATGCTTTGACATCCCGGGCCAGAAAAGCGCGTTAAGTCTGATGCTTACTGAATGTATATCGGGTTCTCCCGAATCATTGTCCTCAAATACCTTTTCGAGGAGCGAGAGGGCCGTGTCTTCAAGTACGCCAAGAGTTCTTGAAGCGATATCGGGGTCGTTCAGTATCTCGCTTCTCTCCTTGTATAATGCTTCACGCTGCTGGTTCATTACGTTGTCATAGGCCAGGAGCTGCTTTCTTATGTCGAAATGCATCTCCTCAACTTTTTTCTGCGCATTCTCAATGGCCTTGGAGAGCAGGTTGTGTTCGATACACTCTCCCTCTTCCATTCCAAGCTTTTCCATTATGCCCTGTATCCTGTCACCGCCAAAGAGGCGGATAAGGTCATCTTCCAGCGCGATGTAGAAGCGGCTCTCTCCTGGGTCGCCCTGCCTTCCTGAACGCCCGCGGAGCTGGTTGTCTATACGTCTTGATTCATGCCGCTCGGTACCTATGATCCGAAGGCCTCCGGCCTTTATCACCGCATCATGCTCCTCCGAACAGATCTTTTTAAATTCTTCCAGGACCTGTCTGTATTCCTGCTCATTTTCCTTAGGATCGAGCCCCTGTTTGTGCATCTCTTCCCTGGCAAGGAATTCAGCATTGCCCCCGAGCACTATGTCTGTTCCGCGGCCTGCCATGTTGGTAGCCACTGTGACTGATTTCAGGCGTCCCGCCTGGGCAACTATCGAAGCTTCCTTGTCGTGTACCTTTGCGTTAAGGACGCTGTGGGGTATTTTTCTTGCTCTGAGCAGCCTGCTGACCTTTTCGGAGTTCTCTATCGAGGTGGTGCCGACAAGTATGGGCTGCCCCTTTTCATAGGCTTCTGAGACCTCATTTGCTGCCGCGTTGTATTTTTCTGCTACGGTCCTGTATATCGCATCGTGATGATCGTCCCTTATCATGGGCATATGGGTCGGCATGACGATTACTTCAAGCCCGTATATTTCCTTGAATTCCTCCGCCTCAGTCAATGCTGTGCCCGTCATCCCGGCAAGTTTTTCGTACATCCTGAAATAATTCTGCAGCGTTATGGTGGCAAGCGTCTGATTTTCCCTTCCGACCTTAACCCGTTCCTTGGCTTCGATAGCCTGGTGAAGTCCGTCTGAGTACCTTCGGCCGAACATCAGTCTTCCTGTAAACTCGTCGACGATAACTATTTCTCCCTCTTTGACCACATAATGTACGTCCCTCTGGAAGAGATGGTGCGCTTTGAGTGACTGGACTATCTTGTGTGAAAGAGATGAGTTTGCGAAATCTGTGAAGAGGTTTGGAAGATTCATCAACTTTTCGGCTTTTGCGATGCCGGCCTCTGTGAGTGCAAGATTGCGCTCCTTTTCCTCGACCTCGAAATCGGTGCCCTTAATAAGGTCCCTTGCCACTCTGTCAGCGGTACGGTAGGGTTCGGTATCGTCTTCCGAGGGTCCGGAGATGATCAGAGGAGTTCTTGCTTCATCTATCAGTATCGAGTCAACTTCATCGACTATACAGTAGTGGTGTCCCCTTTGGACCTGCTGTTCTTTCTGTATCGCCATGTTGTCCCTGAGATAGTCGAATCCAAATTCACTGTTGGTGCCGTATGTAATGTCCTTTCGATATGCATCAAACCTGTCTTCCTGATCCATAAAGGGAGATATGACACCCACCGAAAGTCCCATGCCTCTGTAAACAGGTCCCATCCACTCGGCATCGCGTGCAGCTAGATAGTCGTTTACCGTTACTACGTGGACTCCGTGTCCGGCTATGGCATTCAATGCTACCGCCAAAGTCGCGACAAGTGTTTTACCCTCTCCCGTTTTCATCTCGGATATCCTGCCCTCATGGAGAGCGATCCCACCCATGAGCTGCTCTTTGAAATGACGCAGGCCCAGAGTTCTTACTGAGACCTCCCTCACCCTTGCGAAGACTTCCGGGAGTATGTCATCAAGCGTCTCACCTTTTTCCAGCCTGTCTCTGAACAACGATGATGACATTGCAAGTTCCTCATCTGTCAGCTCTTTTATCTGCGGTTCGAAGGAATCTATTATTGAAGCTTTTTCCTCATAACGGGCTATCGCTCTGTCATTTGGATCCAATCCAAGTGCCTTTATGACACCGCTAAACAATCCCATTCATAATCCACCTCTCAGAAACATAAGACGTACCTTTTGTTTGGATATGTTTTCCCATCGGATGATTATATCCTTTTATGTATGCGGCAGTCAAAGCAATATGACCTATATGATCCATAGCCGACATATAAAAACGGTGCCGGCTGCGATAGGCAGACCGGCCCCTTTCCTGTTTACACCGATGTTATATTCGGTCAGTTCTTGTTAAGCATCATGAGGGCGAAGACCTTCGCTTCGTTTACCATGTGGTCTATCTCGGCATACTCGTTGGGCATATGTGCAACGTCGGCTTCCTGACACCAGACAACGGCCGGGATCCCTTCATCACGGAAATATTTAGCGCATGTCCCTCCCCCGACTCCGCCCACGTGGGGCTCGAATGCGTAAACGTCCATTATTGCTTCCCTAAGCATCCTGACAACTGGTGAATCGGTGGGCGTGGGAGCCGGCGCCTGCTCCTTCTGGAGGAATTCGTATGTCACTCCGACATTCCTTCTCTCCCGGATTTTTCTGATCTCGGCATCAACGACCTTCAGCACCTCTTCAAGAGGTATGTTCGGCAGAACTCTGCAGTCAAAACAGAAAACTTCACGTCCTGGAACTGTGTTCACATTCGGCACGTTGGCATTGCGCCTCGTGGGTTCGAAAGTTGAAACTGAGGGGTCAAATATTTTATCCTCATCGGGGAATGCTTTGTGAAGCGCCGAATCAAGAGCACATGAAAGCTCGTTAGCAGCCCTGCAGGCGTTGCTGCCAAGCCCCGGTTTGCTCGCATGCACCTGTTTCCCCTCTACAGTGAACTCTATCCAGCAGATGCTCTTCTCCGCTATCTCGATAAAATCGCCCTTTTCATTGCCTCCGTCAGGAACTATCACGAGATCATCAGGGCTGAAAAGACCCTCTTTGATCAGATGCCTTATCCCGTGAACACTTCCTACCTCTTCGTCCGCTACGAAACAGAGGCAGACTTCAAATTCAGGGGTTAGTTTCAGCTCCTTCAGGGCTGCAACCGCATAAAGTGACGAGACCAGTTCCTGGCAGTTGTCGTTGGATCCCCTCCCGTATATTCTCCTGTCCCTGACGACTGCTTTAAAGGGATCTGTGTCCCATAATCCCCTGTCACCTTCCGGGACCACATCTATATGTGAAACGATCCAGAGCCGTCTCGATGTTTTTCCGGGTATCCTGAAGATAAGATTCGGCCTTACCCCTTCTTCGGCTGCCGGATCCGCAGCGTTGTATACCTCGGGCTTTCCAAAACCCATCTTTTCCAGGCTCTCTGCAATGTATGCCGCTTTCCTGTATTCTCCGGCACCTCCGCCAAGCGGGCTTATTGCCGGTATCCCGATCAGTCCGGAGAGCAGCGATACCATCTGCGGTTCGAATCTCTCAATGGTCTTATAAAGGTCATCCTTCATGTTATAAATTCCTCCCCTTTGTTCCGAATCAAAAATTCGGCTCATACATTATTTCTTCCGGATGCTGTTTTTGCAAAAAAACGGCTCAGTCGAGCAGGTCAATGCATTTGACCAGATAGTCCCCTCCCGACCATATCGTGAGGACCATGGCGACCCACATCACTGCAAGGCCTCCGGGCAGATTGAAAATAAGCAGTATTATCCCTATTATCTGGCTCACGGTTTTCAGCTTGCCGCCTTTTGACGCCGCGATCACGACACCTTCTGAGGCCGCTATCATTCTGAGTCCGGTAACTATAAACTCCCTTGAGATTATCACTACCACCATCCATGCAGGGACTCTGTGAAGGTCTACAAGTGCGACCAGGACAGCAACGACCATTATTTTGTCAGCAAGCGGGTCAATAAATTTACCCAGGTTCGTCACTATACCCCTTTTTCTTGCAATATAGCCGTCGGCTGCGTCAGTCAGGGAAGCGATTATGAAGATAACACCGGCCAGAAGATCTCCTATGCTGACCCCTTCGATAAATCCGAACTGAGTCCTCAATGTAAGGAATACCATCACAACAGGAACGAGAAAGACTCTCGATATGCTGAGCAGATTTGGCAGGTTCAGTGCAGAAGGTATTTTCATGGCTTCCTCCGCTTTAGGAATATTGTGTTTTTTGTTTTTGCAGTTACATTTTATACTACAACGACTGCTTTTAACAGCATTGATAAATCAGTATTTTATAAAGCGGTTACGGTTTATGCTTAATTGGGTCTATCAATTAAAAAACCCGCTGCGGCCATCCTGCAGCGGGAACTATCCTAATAATTTTTTGCATGTAGGAAATAACGTCAGCCCCCAAGGTAGGCATCTATGACCCGCCGGTCTTTCAACAGGTCTTTGCCTTTGCCCTCAAGCGTTATTGCCCCGACTTCAAGGACGTAGGCGTAGTCAGCGACATTAAGGGCTCCAAAGGCGTTCTGTTCGACAAGAAGTATCGTCTTGCCCTCCTTGTTGATCTCGCGGATTATCTCAAAGACCTCTTCTACCAGAAGAGGGGCAAGTCCGAGGGACGGTTCGTCCATCATAATAAGTTCCGGGTCGCTCATCATTGCCCTTGCAAGGGCAAGCATCTGCTGCTCCCCGCCCGAAAGGGTCCCTCCCTTCTGCCAGGCCCTTTCCTTAAGCCTCGGGAAAAGTCCGAATGCCCTTTCAATGGAGTTCTCAAGACCTGACTTGTCTTTGCGTACGTAGCCGCCAAGTTTTAAATTTTCAAGGACGGTAAGCTGAGGAAAGATCCTTCTGCCTTCCGGACACAGTGCTACTCCCGACATCAGTATCTCTTCCGGGAGGAGTCCCAGGAGGTTTTTGCCCTTCCAAGATATGCTTCCGGTCTTACCCTTTACCAGTCCGGCAACAGATCTCAGGGTACTGCTCTTTCCTGCACCGTTGGCACCTATCAGAGTTACTATTTTCCCGATGGGGACTTCCATCGATATACCTCTTATGGCATGTATGCCCCCATAACGTACGTTGAGGTTCTCAATTTTCAGCACAGACGGCAGCCTCCTTTCCGAGGTATGCCTCAATAACTTTGCAGTTGGAACGTATCTCTGCAGGGGTGCCTTCTGCGATCAGCTGTCCGTAGTCGAGCACTCTGATCCATTCGGATACTCCCATGACGACCTTCATGTCGTGCTCGATAAGGAGGATGGTAAGTTCGAACCTGTCCCTTATCTGCCTTATGAAATCCATAAGTTCCCGGCTTTCCTGGGGGTTCATTCCGGCTGCAGGTTCGTCGAGCAGCAGGAGTTTGGGTTCAGTGGCAAGCGCCCTTGCTATTTCAAGCCTTCTTTGGGCTCCGTAAGGCAGTCCGGTAGCTATCTCCTTTGAAAGATGCCCCAGTCCGACCGCATTCAGAAGTTCCATCGATTTTTCCCTTATTCCGCGCTCTTCTCTGAGAAAACCCGGAAGCATCAGCGGCGCTGTCCACCATGGCGATCTCTGGCGCACCCAGCATGCCGTCATTACGTTCTGAAGGACAGTGCCTCCCGCAAATAGCCTTATATTCTGGAATGTCCTGGCAATACCTGCTCTGCACACATCATGCGGCTTCATTCCGGTTATATCTTTGCCCATAAAAAAGACTTTGCCTTCAGTGGGAGAGTAAAAACCGGTGATTATGTTGAAGCATGTGGTCTTGCCCGCACCATTCGGACCGATCAGGCTGGAGATGCTTCCCTCGCCGATATCTATGGTGAAGTTTCCGACGGCTGTCAGTCCGCCGAACCGTATCGTCACTTTTTCTGTTTTGAGAACGGATCTGGCCATCTATTCGTCCTCCTTTTTGTTCCCGAAGCATCCGGCCACGCTGTCCCAGCTGAACTCGTACCCCCCTATTATCCCTTCCCTGCGGTAGAGGATAATGAAAAGAAGGACCAGTGAGAAGATGACCATCCTCATTCCGGGGATGCCAGCGATCACAAAGGAACCTATCTCGATCGTGTCTTCGACAAACCTGAGCCATTCAAGCAGAACTGTTATAACGACCGCTCCGACCATCGATCCTGTTATCGACCCAAGTCCGCCTGCAACAACTATCATAAGGATGTTGAAAGTAAGCTGAAAGTTGAACATCTTGGGGTCGATCGTCGTGATCAGGCTTCCCATCAGCGCCCCCCCCACTCCGGCAAAAAAAGCGCCTACAGCAAATGATATCGCCTTGCACTTAAAGGTATTTATGCCCATGGCCTTTGCAGCGACCTCATCGTCGCGTATGGCCCTGAGGCAGTTCCCGAAGTTGCTGGAGAGGAGTTTTACTATCACGTAGAAGGTAAGGATGCACCAGAAATAATTCCACCCCAGATCGGCATATGGAGGTATTCCCTTCAGCCCCAGCGCTCCGTTCGTTACAGGAGTAATATTGGTGAATACCACCCTTATTATCTCGGCAAAACCGAGCGTGGCTATCCCCAGATAGTCTCCACCCAGGCGAAGGACGGGCAGGGCTATGAGAAGACCCAGCACCGCGGCGACAAGGCCGCCCGCTAGGACTGATACAAAGAAGGGTGCCTCCAGGACGGAAAACGGCCATATTATCGGTTCAAGTATGTACATCATCTCTTTTTGTGCGGCAGGAAGGATCAGGATGGCGCTAACATAGGCCCCTATCGCCATGAAACCTGCATGGCCGAGCGAGAACATTCCTGTGAAGCCGTAAATCAGGTTGAGGCTGAGTGCAAGGATAGCGTTGACCGCTATCAGGTTAAGCACCTGTACCTTGTAACCGTCGAGGTTGCCCTGCGCCCACCATAGAAAGACCGCAAGCATAAGGGTCAGTGAGAGGTTGAGAATGATCTTTGTTTTTTTCTCCATCATATCTTGTCCTCCAGTTTCTCACCCATCAGCCCGGTAGGCTTTACGAAAAGTATCATTATAAGCAGCACGAAGGCAAAAGCGTCCCTGTAACCCGAAAGTGCCGGGAAGAACGCTATTATCATTATCTCAATGAATCCAAGCAGGAGACCTCCGATCATCGCTCCCTGAACAGAGCCAATGCCCCCGAAGACCGCAGCGATGAACGCCTTGAATCCGGGAAAGACTCCCATGAACGGGTGGATCTGCGGATACCTGAGCGCCCACATTATGCCTGCGGCTGCTGCAAGGGCTGAGCCTATAGCGAATGTCAGGGCGATTATCCTGTCTACTCTGACCCCCATCAGACGGGTCGTCTCTATGTCCTTTGATATGGCCCTCATCGCCAGTCCGGGCGGAGTTTTGTAAAGCACCCATAAAAGAGCCGCAACGAGCAGGAAGGAACTCACTGGGACAAATATTGCCAGCGGAAGGATCCTTATATTGCCAAACTGCATTACAGTTACAAGCATCTCAAGCCTGGGCATCGGTTTCGGGACCCCGGTAAAGAGCACCAGGCAGATATTTTCAATAAAAAATGATACTCCGATCGCGCTTATGAGAGCTGATATCCTCGGAGCATCCCTCAGAGGCCTGTAGGCTATCCGGTCCACCATTACTCCGAAAAGTGCCGTACCCGCGATCGAAAGGACGACCGCTGCGACCCAGGGAAGGTTGAGCAGAGTTATTGCAAAAAAAACGAAGTAGGCGCTTATCATGAAGATGTCGCCGTGTGCGAAGTTGATCAGCCTGAGTATACCGTAGACCATGGTGTAGCCGATAGCGATCAGGCCATAAAGGCTTCCAAGCGTCAACGCATTGAATGCGTGCTGAATAAACATGTCCAGAGTCATAACTTATTCTCCCCGCTCTCGAAAAAGGGGAGGGATAAACCCTCCCCCGTCTTAGGAGCATATGCCGTTAATTTATTATTTAGGTTCTACTACAGTAAGGAATATCCTCTTACCGTTCTTGATCTGCATGATCCCGACAGACTTCTCTGCGTCGTGGGAAGCGTTGATCGTTGTATTTCCTGTGACTCCGGGGAAGTTCTTTGTTGCAGCGATAGCTGCCGTTATCTTCTCAGGATCGTCGCTGTTTGCACGCTTGATGGCATCGAGGATGAGCATATAGCTGTCATAACCGCATGCTGTGAGTGCGTTGGGGTCCTTGCCGGGGAAAGCTTTCTTCCAGTTTTCTGTGAATTTCTTGGCTATCGGGCTCATTTTGGGCATCTCGGGCGCATATGCGAATGTAGTGTAGCTGAAACCTTCGACAGAGTCTCCGCCGATCTTGACTATTTCGGGGTTGTCCATTGCGTCGCCGCCCAAAATTTTGAACTTGGCGCCAAGTTCCTTGGCTTGGCGCATTATTATCGCGCCTTCGGCAAAGTTTGCAGGGATGTAAAGAACATCAGGGTTCTTGCTGATTATCTCCGTAAGCTGGGCTGTGAAGTCCTGGTCGCCCTTCTGATAGTTCAGTTTCGCAACAATTTTGCCGCCGTTTTTCGTAAAACTGCGCTCGAAGAATGACGCGAGTCCCACGCTGTAGTCCTCAGTTACCTCTATAAGGCATGCCGCTGTCTTTGCCTTCAGCTCTTCCTTGGCGAAGGCAGCTGCGCCTGCTCCCTGGAAGGGGTCGATGAAGCATACGCGGAAGACGTACTTTTTGCCCTGGGTAACAAGGGGGTTGGTGCAGGAGGTACCCACCATCGGGATACGGGCCTTCTCGGCGACTTCTCCCCCCGCCATTGCAAGCGAAGAACCGTATGTCCCAATTATTGCGTTGACCTTCTCTTTTTCTACAAGCCTTTTGACTGCATTTGCGGCTTCGACCTTGTCGCTCTTGTTGTCGACGAATATGATCTCAACCTTTTTACCGAGTACGGTCGGTGCTTCCTTGTGGGCCAGCTTAACGCCGTCAAGCTCAAGCTGTCCGCCTATCGCGTTTCCTCCTGTTACAGGGAGGTAAACTCCGATCTTCACCGTATCTGCTGCCATAGCCATTCCTGCCATGACGAGTATGATACAAAAAGCCACCATGATCTTCTTCGTTAACTTCACTGCAGAACACCCTCTTCTCAACTGGATTTTTTATTACAAAAACTGAAAAATTGTGCTTGTGCGCCGACAATTATAACTCATTCACAGATCTTTTTCATCATGTCTCTGTCAATGGTCCCCAATGATCAAAGAGACATGGTAAGGTCATCCTCTAACCCTGATGTCCGGGAACTCTTTCTTGAGCCTGTCTGGGTCTGCCGGGGGACGGCTGCAGAAATCGGGGTCAAGGCAGCCGACTGGCCTGAATGGCTGTATCACCCAGTGAGAGTCGTCGTCCAGCTCATTTCTGATTTTCTTCATGTCTTCGATGGTGAGGAGACCGTCGATAAAAGTCGTCCTGAACTCATATGATGGTGCTGCCCTTTTTATCAGGGCAATGCTTTTGCTTATGGCCTCAGGATCCGCATCGACTCCAGTAACTCTTTTGAGGGAACATCTGTCAATCGGTGATTTGACATCCATCGCCACATGGCTCGCCAGGTCCTCTTCAAGAAGCCTTTCAAGGATCTCAGGCATCGAGCCGTTGGTGTCAAGTTTTACGCTTATTTCAAGCTCTTTCATTTTCCGAATAAAATCGAAGAGTCCGCTCCAAAGTGTAGGCTCCCCTCCTGTAAGGACGACCCCGTCAAGGAATTTTTTTCTCCTGCGTATATCGTCTGTTATCCGGACCAAGTCCAGCTTTTCGCTCTTACCAAGTACAAGTTCGCTGTTATGGCACCAGGGACACCTGAAATTGCATCCACGTGTGAATACCACTGCAGCGACATGTCCGTCCCAGTCTAAAAAAGATGCGGGGAGATATCCCCCCGCAATAAATCTTTCAGGATCTACAGGTACTGTCATACCGGAGCCTTGACCGGACCTCTTGCCCTGTCTCTGAGCTCTCCCCTCTTGCCTGCGTTCCAGGAAGAAGTCCTTGTGAAATACCCTGTTACCCTTGTAATGCCGTCGACATCTTCAGAGCCGCATCTCGAGCAGGAATCGGAAAGCCCTCTCTCAATGTGGTTGCAATCGTTGCATATAGTAAATTCGGGACTGAAGGCGACCTGCGCGTTTTCTGAATGCCTGAACGTCTTGATGACAAAGGAGGCCAGCGCCGCCGGATCGGGCTTGTGTTCTCCCATCCATACGTGGGTGATGGCTCCCGCCTTGATCATCGGGTGGAGCTCTCCTTCCCTCATTACCTTGTCTATAGGGTCCTGGACCAGTTTATAATTGAGATGAGTGCTGTTTGTGTAATATATTTCACCTGTCTCGAAACTTCCTTTAATGTACCGGCGGGCAACATCGGGATATGACCTCAGGTCAAGCTTGGCGAAGCGAAGTGCGGTGCTCTCTGCGGGAGTCTGTTCAAGCACTATCTTTAGGCCAAGCCTTTCGGATAGCTGCTGGCACTTGAGATCCATATACTGTATCACGGCCTTGCCCAGCTGTTCCGCATGTTCGCTCTCGTGGAGCTGGCTTCCGGTAACAGCCTCCACCATCTCGTTGAGGCCGAGTATCCCGATCAGGTGGCTTGCCTTCCTCATCCTGAGGTATCCCTCGTCGTCGTGTGATACGCAGAGTGCCGCTAGCGGACCATGCAGGCCGAGGTCCAGTATGCTCTTTATGAAAGCCCTTTTCTGGAGATGCGCCTTCGCAGCCAGTTCCATCTCTTCGTCTATTATCTCAAAGAGAGCCTCTTCGTCCCCGTTGCACCTGTATGCTGCCCTCGGAAGGTTCAGTGTCACGTTCTGCAGCGCACAGTAGCGCATCTTCCATGGGTGCTTTGCCTCGTCAAGGTCCTCGGGCGTCAGCTCAAAAGAGAGCCTGCAGCATTCTGAGAGTTTCGCTACTCCGCCCCGGTCAAATACAAAATATGTGTTACCCTTTTCAGACGAAAGGGCGCAGGCCTGATGAAGGAATTCTTCCCAACCAGGTTCCCTGAAGAAATAATCGGTGATGTGCAGCAGCGGCTTGGGGAAGAAGAATGGCTGTCCTCTGCTGTCTCCGTCCATGTAGACGTCAAACAGCGCCTTCAGGAAGAGCTTCGATTCCGCATCGTAGTCGGCATATGTCTTTCCGGTAAATTTTCCTCCCGGTCCGATCGCAGGGACGTCCCTGAAGTGGTTTGGTATCTCGTAATAAAGGTTTATATCTGTGAAGGCCACCTGTCCGCCCCTGCCTCCGGCCAGCTGGTTGAATTCAAATATCAGCTGCTGTGCAAGTTGTTTGTGCTGATCGTATGTCCACCCCACCAGATAGGGGGCAAAGTACATGTTGACGGCGTCCCATCCAATGGCTCCGGCAAAGTGGTTCTGCAGCACCGATGTCATCTTGAGTATGTGGGCAAGGAGCACGTCGGCGTGCTTCGCCGGGTTGGAGACGCTTGTTATAGAAGGGATATTAAGGCCGTAGCGGGCAACGTACGCGACGCTCTGCCCGGAACAATAAGGACGGTTGACCATTCCCAGGTCATGCAGGTGGATGTCTCCCTTAAGATGCGCATCGGCTACGTCTTTTGTGAATACTTTTGTAAGTGCGTATTCCTTGAGGACCATCTCTGCTATCGAAAGATTTATCGATTCTGGGTTGTGGCTCGTATTGCTGTTTTCCTTGTTTTTGGTGAGCATCATCTTCTCAAGGTCGTGTACAGGAAGGCCTATCCTGCTGTGGTCGGCAAGTTTTGCCTCCAGGCCTCTCTGAAAAAGCTTGACGTTGACCATTTCACGGATGATCGTTGTCGTGACATGGCTCCTCCCATACCTCAGGAGTTCCTCTTCCACCTCAAGTGCTATGCCTTCGGCTGTGGCAGGATCGACTCCTGCCTCTATTATAAGGGCGTCCCTGATCCTGCTGGCATCCCAGGGAGAGCTTTCTTCCTGGGCGAGAGCATCGACCATAAGCGCAAGGTCTGTAGACTCCCCCTGCTTCTCAAAGAGTTTTCCCTGTTTGCCGAAATATGACCCCGGTTCCTGTAATGCATCATTTGCCATTACGATGTGCCTCCTTGTCCTCCAGTAGTTTTGCTATCTCATGCGTGAAGCTGGAGATATCAGTGAATTCCCTGTAAACTGACGCAAACCTGACGTAAGCGACTTTGTTAATTTTTCTCAGCTCTTCTGAAGCATATTCTCCGATCACTGAGGTGGGGATCTCCCCCTGTCCGCCTGCCCTTACTTTCGCTTCAATGCCTGCAACTGCTTCTTCTATCCTCTCAAGCGGGACTGCCAGCTTTTCACATGCTCTCTGAAGTCCCTTCATAAGTTTGTCCCTGTCAAAAGCCTCCCTGCTCCCGTCCTTCTTGACCACCCAGAGGTAGTTTTTCTCTTCAAGCCTCTCGTAAGTGGTAAAACGGTTCTGACACTCCGGGCATTCGCGCCTCCTCCGGTTTACCCTGCCCTCATCAACGCTTCTGGTTTCAATGACTCTTGTCTCAGGTGCACCGCATACCGGACAGCGCATCAGAATTCCCCCTAGACACTATATGTGAACGTTTTTTAAGTATAACACTATATATGGTGATTGAAAATGAGAAAAAGCAAAAAATGACTCACTTATAAAACTTTTAGTAAAAAGAGGAACAGTCGCTGAAAGATTGAAAACGGACCTGCAGCAGGCCCGCTTTCAAGAGGTCATACAAAAAGAAAGAAAGGTCTTGTCCTATTTGTTCAACACTTCCTCAAGAATATCCATGCCCTTTCGTACCAGTCCGATATCTGCCTGTGATCCCATGTGTCCTATCCTGAACACCTTTCCGGCAAGCTGTCCGTAACTCCCACCCACAGCCATGCCATGTTCCCTGAGCGATGCATCTAGCCGCGGCCAGGTCCATCCGGAGGGTATCCTGACCGCTGTCACCGTCGGCGATGCCAGCTCCTCTTCCCTTGCATACAGCTCGAGTCCCATTGACGCTATCCTTGAACGGCAGTATACGGCTGTTTCGTTGTGTCGCCTGAAAGAATTCTCAAGTCCCTCTTCGAGCAGTGACTTCAGCGAGAGGTTCATTGCGGCGTTGGCGTGCCAGTTATGGGTACAGGGCATTTCCATCTTTTCCTCCGCATCTCTCCACGGCAGAACGGCGTCGTAGCCCGCATAGTCGACTCTTTCGGCAGCTCTCCAGGCTCTTTCGCTGACCGTCAGCACGGAGAGGTCCGGAAGGAGTGAGAGGCATTTCTGGCTTCCAAGGAGTCCCAGGTCGATCCCCCACTCGTCCACCCTTACGTCCGATCCTCCTGCGCTTGCGACAAAATCAACGCAAAACAGGGCCCCGCTCTCTTTTATCATTGGAGCTGCATCGCCGATCGGGTTGAGAAGTCCGCTGGGGGTTTCACAGTGCACTGCGGTCACAACATCAGGCCGGAATGAATCGAGTTCACGTTGCAGTATGTTTTTTTCAATGAACCTGCCGTCTTCTGCTTCAAGATACCTTACCTCGGCGCCGACAGCTTCCGCCATCTCTCCGAGACCATGCCCAAAGAGACCGTTTGAGAGCGCCAGGACCTTGTCTTTCGGGCATACCGTGCTCTTCAGTGCACCCCAGAGAACTAGCATAGCTTCTCCGGACTGGATGGTGACACTGTTTGTTGTTTTGAGGATCTCTCTGAGAAGTCTCTGGTTCTCTTTCAAAAGTTCATAGAAGTCTTTTTCCAGGTCAGAACTTCCGAAATCAGTCATATAAGCCTCCCTGAATTTTACCGGAACTGATACCGGACCCGGGACAAGCGGTACTTCGTATGTCTTCATCCTGATCGCCCCTTTCGATAAATTGATGTATCGGATACTTAACTGTGATCATCATGGCCCGAGAGCCTCAGAACGAAAAAAATGCCGAACACAAGTCCGGCATTTTAATTTTGTTTCCCTGGTTTACAACATTGATGAAAGATGTTTAAGGACCAGATCTTTTACTTTTCCGCCGTCCGCGCGGCCTTTGACCTCGGCCATTGCCTTGCCCATGACTTTGCCCATATCCTTCGGGCCTGAGGCTCCGACCTGTGAAGAGATCTCTGCGACGATCCTTATGATCTCTTCCTCCGGCAGCTGCTCCGGTTGGTAAGAATCAAGCACCTTTATCTCATCGAGTTCCGTTTGAGCTCTGTCTGGGGCTCCGCCGGACCTGTACATTTCAGCCGCTTCGTTCCGCTGCTTGATGAGTCTCCTTACCAGCACAAGAACTTCATCATCTGTAAGCGGAATATCTTTGCCTTTTTCGATCTGGGCCATCTGTGCGGCAGATTTAAGCATCCTTAGGACCGAGAGTCTGAGATCATCCCTCTTTTTCATTGCATCTACCAGATCATTCTGGATCCTGAGCAAAAGGTCCGACATGTCTAGTAATCAGCCTTCCTGCCTCTGTTTCGGGCCATTTCAGCCTTCTTACGTTTCTTGATCTCGCTGGGTTTTTCGTAATGCTCGTGCTTTTTTGCTTCACGAAGCACTCCCACCTTCCGAAGTTCGCGCTTAAAACGCTTGAGCGCGTCTTCGATCGACTCGTTATCTCGTCTCGTTACGGTGGTCACCTACATTCCCCCCTTTCTCGGCCACTCACAAAACATAAAGACAAATGTGCAGTGGGGGATAAACACCATGTTATTGTATCGTACTATTGAATTCGATACAAGCGGTCAGTTACAAAAACTCTGGAAAATCGGAATATTCTCCATCGCAGCCTTCCACAGTGCCGGATGCCAAAACACCCTTAACATATCTTTCAGGGATAAATCTGACCTCTTTGCCTGTTCCGGCTTTTTCTGAAAACGTGTCAGCCCTTATATAGTTCCTGGTAAGTCCGCGGACTATGCCTTCTGTTTTTTCCTCGACAAGGATCTCGACCTCTTTCCCGATCCACCGGGAACAGTAATCCCTGTGAAGGGTCTCCGCTGTACTGAGAGCTCTTTCCATCCTTTTTCTGACGTCTTTTTCCGGGGGACACTGCATAAGTGCAGCATCAGTACCTTCCCTTGGTGAATAATTGAATACGTGCACTTTTCCAAAGCCGATGTCCTTTATAAATTTGATGCTCTTTTCAAATGCCTCTTCATCTTCACCGGGAAATCCGACCATAAGATCAGTACTCAGGTGGATCTCATTTCCCAGCTTATCTCTGATGT
Source organism: Synergistaceae bacterium UBA1037 (assembly GCA_002316795.1). Classification (GTDB taxonomy): domain Bacteria; phylum Synergistota; class Synergistia; order Synergistales; family Synergistaceae; genus Caenicola; species Caenicola nitritireducens. Next base: position 28,600 of record DCEE01000014.1, on the reverse strand, counting down.
TGTCTGTGATCTCACGGAATCCTCCTGTTGTATAGCCCCTTCTCATCGCAGCGAGAACGCTGTCATCGCCGCTCTGAAGAGGGAGATGCAGATGTCTGCAGAATGTTTCTGTTTTGGCGATCGCATCCAGGAGTTCACCGTCCACAGCAAATGGTTCTATCGACCCGAACCTCAGCCTTTTAAGTCCCTCTATGGATCCGATCCTTCTTACCAGTACCGGCAGGTCTTCGTGCAGTCCCAGATGGACTCCCGTGAGAACTATCTCCGGACAGCCGGATCGTACGATCCTCTCTGCCTCTTCGACCGCATCATTCACATTCCTGGACACGGGCCTTCCCCTGACATAGGGTACGATACAATAGCTGCAGAAATGGCTGCACCCGTCCTGGACCTTAAGGAACGCTCTCGTATGAAGTCTGGGCCTGTCGAGAAGCAGTTCGTCCCATGATCCGCCGGTCATGATATCTTCCTTGAAAAGGGAAAGAGACGATCTGCCTTCCTTTTTTTCGAGCCAGTCAGAAGCTATCTCCGGGATCATGTGCTTCACGCGGTTTCCGACAAGAACGTCAACTCCCAGTGCCTCCCTTTCAGCATCGGACATCCGCTGGGCATAGCACCCGCAAAGAATGATAAGGGAACGGGGGTTTTCCCGCCTTAGCCTGCGTATCAGTTTACGGCACTTTCTGTCTGCGGCCGCAGTAATGGTGCAGCTCACAATAACCGTTATGTCGGGCATATCCTGGGAATGGATACCGCCCGCCTTTTCCAGCAGGGCGGCTATTGCCTCTCCCTCATACTGGTTGGTCCGGCAGCCCTGAATATGTACCGAGTACGTCCTGTCGCATAATGAGAGCAATTTCAGATCATCCTTCATCTCATTGAGAACCAGCCGCACGCCACCGCAACAGCTGTGCTTGCCCTTAGTATCCTGCTTCCCAGACTGACCGGCCTGAAACCTTTTTCAAGCAATAGTCCCGCTTCGGAAGGAGACCAGTCTCCTTCCGGTCCTATCGCGATCGCGGCAGCATCTCCTGTCTCCTGTTCTGAAAGAGGTTCTGCCTCTAAGGAAAGCATCGCCGCAAACCTGCGATCAGGCAAATATTCGGGATCCAGATCCCTGAGCGCTGCAGGCGGCACTATCAGTGGCGGAGATCCGGCTCCTGCCTGCTTGGTCGCCTCATCCAAGATCTTCTCCCACCGGGACATTTTTTCAGCCAGTTTGATTCCTGCGTATCTTGGAACGCTTCTTTCGCATGAGAGGAGCCTTATCGTATGCACACCGGTCTCAGCCGAGAACCTGAGCGCCTGGTCAAACTGATCGTTCTTGAGGATCGCAAGCAGAAGATGCAGCTCTGTTGACGGCCCGTCCTCCGAAGTCCTCGACAATTCCTCAGCATAGACTGCCTCACCCTCGCATGACAGCCGCAGGCTGATCTTTTCTCCGTATGCAAGGCCCTCTGCCAGGGAACCTGTGCTGCAGCGCCTTACTCTTATCAGATGGTGTGCCTGTTCTCGGTCAATAAGCCAGCGCCCTTCCTTTAGGATGCATTTTTCAAGACGCAGCCTTGGCAGCGACACCCCACCATTCTCCTTTCTCATGCTCCCTTAATATGGACAGTCCGGCATTTTCCATAGCTTCAACAAAACGCGCTCTCTCAGTCAGGAGCATACCAGAAAAAATGGCCATTCCTTCTTTTCCTATTATTTTGGGGACCTGGCCGACCATCGTGATCAGCGGCTCGAGAAGTATATTTGCAGTGAGTATGTCCACCCTGTGTCTGAATCCTTTAAGAAGATCGCCTGTTGCAAGATCGATCTTGTCCTGATCCAGTCCGTTGAGTTCAAAATTTTTCCTGACCTCTTCGATCACAGCGGGATCTATGTCACGGGCATACACCTTTTCCGCTCCCAGTTTGACGGCGCATATGGTCAGTATCCCCGAGCCTGTGCCTATGTCGGCGGTAGTCATTCCCGGCTTTACAAAATCCTCCATAAGTTCGAGGACGATCTGTGTGCTCTCATGATACCCCGTGCCAAAAGCGCTTCCCGGATTTATGTAAAGGGGTATGAGTCCTTCCGGTTCGGTACCTTTGTGCCATGGGGCAAGGACGACCATTTTTTTCCCCACCGACAGAGGAGGAAAGGCCTCCTCTGAGGCTACGTTCCATGGCTGATTTTCGATTTTACCGAAATCATCTATTTTAATGTTCTCCCATTCCCGCATCGCACCGAGAAGTTTTGATTTCCAGAAGTGAAGGTCTTCGCTGCTTCTGTAATAAGACCTGAGTCTTATCCCTCCGAGCGGAAGCTCCTGGAGTTCAGTCCCAATGCTTCCTGAAATGTCGGCTAAGGAAAAAAGCACTTCCTCCAGCCCCTCTTCTGCTGATAAAGTTATATACCACCAATAGCTGTCGTTCTTCCCCACCAGACCCAACTCCTTTCACGGCTCAAGGTGCACTTTATTGTACTCTATTAAGACCTTCCCGAACAAGAAAACATCCGGACTCTATAAAAGAAGAGGATCCCGTCCTCAATGGGGCAGGATCCTCAATAAAAATATACCGTCTGCAATCTTTTTCTACTTCTTTTTCCCTCCCAGGTAGGCCTCTTCTATCTCAGGATTATGCAGCAGTTCCTTTGAATCCCCCTCCATTACAATCTTTCCTGTCTGGAGTACATATGCCCTGTGTGAGAGCAGTAGGGCTTTCCTTGCATTCTGTTCTACTATGAGGATAGTCATGCCCAGCTGTCTGTTGACCTCTGTAAGTTCTTTGAATATCTCACTGATTATTATCGGAGCAAGGCCCAGCGATGGCTCGTCGAGGAGCAGGACCCTGGGCATCGCCATAAGAGCCCTTCCGATGGCAAGCATCTGCTGCTCTCCTCCCGACAGTGTCCCCGCATACTGGCTCTGCCTCTCTTCCAGACGCGGGAAGAGGTGATAGACTTTTTTGATCTGTTCCGAGACGATACTGCGGTCCTTCAGAGGGAACGCGCCCATCTGGAGGTTTTCATAGACGGTAAGCGGGGCAAAGACTTTCCTCCCCTCGGGAGAGAGGCTCACTCCCGCTGCAACGACCTGAAAACTTCTTGACGGGAGCGGATGCCCGTCGATCAGGATCTCTCCTCCTGCCTTTGGCACATCGCCCATTATCGCGCTCATCATGGTCGACTTCCCTGCTCCGTTAGCTCCGATAACGGCGACTATTTCACCGGAATATACATCAAGATCGACACCTTTGAGCGCCCGGATGGCCCCGTAGTTCACGGAGAGGTTTTTTACAGAGAGGATCGGGGTGACATTTTCCATAGTCTTATTCCTCCTCTCCAAGATATGCCTTCAGGACTTCAGGGTGGCTCTGTATCTCATCAGGAGATCCTTCAGCTATTTTAGCCCCGAAGTTCATGCAGACTATGTGCGGGCATATGGCCATGACCATGTCCATGTGGTGCTCGATCAGCAGTATCGTAAGCTTGAAATCGGCATGGATGAGCCTGATGAGTTCATTGAGCTGCTCGACCTCTTCTGCGTTCATTCCTGCAGCCGGCTCATCCAGCAGAAGCAGCTCGGGCCTGAGGGATATGGCCCTTGCGATCTCAAGGCGGCGCTGCATGCCGTAAGGGAGTGTTCCTGCCGCCTGGTCTGCGCGGTCTGCGAGCCCTACCCTCTCAAGCAGTTCCATACTTTCGTCCCTGGCTGCCTTCTCCATCTTTTTCCACCTTCCCAGATGGCTGACAGCCTCGAAAAAGCTGTAGCTATAATGCTGCTGGGCTGCTGTCATAACGTTGTCCAGGACTGAAGATGCGGTAAATAGCCTCAGGTTCTGGAATGTCCTTGCCACGCCAAGCGAAATGACCTGGAAGGTCTTGAGCCTGTTTATGTTTTTCCCCTTGAATTCTATCTCTCCGCCCGTTACGTCATAAACACCGGTAACAAGGTTGAATATGGTCGTCTTGCCCGCGCCGTTGGGGCCTATAAGCCCTGCAAGTTCGCCATTTTCGATGACGAATGACATATCTTTGACGGCCTGGACGCCTCCGAAAGCCTTGTTGACTTCCTTAAGTTCAAGCATGGCGGACATCAGCGGACACCTCCGTCGGCGGCAGTGATCTTCTTCCTGCGGGAAAAGATGCCCTTGATGTAATCTTTGGTAAGCTCGTTGGTACCCATGATCCCTTCAGGTCTCAGGACCATTACCAGAACAAGGACCAGGCCGTAGACAAGCATGCGGTACTGCGATATCGGCCTGAACAGCTCCGTCACCAGTGTCAGTATGGTCGTTCCGATCAGGCATCCGCTCATTGAGCCCAGGCCTCCGAATACGACTATGGAGACCAGTTCTGTGGATTTGGCCATGTCGAACATGACAGGCTGGATAAAGGACATGAACCCTCCGAGCAACGCGCCTGAGACCCCGCAGTAAAAGCCTGAGATGGCAAGACTGAAGACCCTGAACCTTGCAGTGTTGAAACCGAGCAGCGAAGCGGCCACGTAGTCGTCCCTGCATGCTTTGAAAGCCCTCCCGTAGTTGCTGTTCACCAGGAAGAACATCCCTGCCCCCATCACCAGCAGAAAGCCCACAGCCACAGACATTGAGGAATAGTTTTCTATTCCGGGATAGCCTCTGGCTCCCCTTGTCACGCTTTCCCAGTTCTCTATGACCAGCCTTATCGCTTCACCAAGGCCCAGAGAGGCTATCGTATAGTAGTCGCCGACCAGTTTGAGCGTCGGTATGCCTATGAGATAGGCAAAGATCATGGCAACTATCCCCCCTGCAATTATGGCTCCGATGAAGTGGACCTCATACTGCACGGTAAGTATGGCTGCCGTGTATGCGCCTATCGCCATATATCCGGCATGACCGAGCGTAAAGACTCCCGTAAAGCCCGTGAAGAGTGATACTCCCAATGCCGCTATGCAGTTTATTGCAAGCAGTGTGATTATCCCGGTAGTGTAACCATCCATTTTCAGATACCTACACTTTCTCGCCCACGGATTTTCCGAAAAGTCCCGTGGGCCGTACAATGAGAGTAACGATGAGAAGGCCGAATACCACCAGGTCCCTGAACTGGCTGGAAATGAAACCTGCCGTCAGCATTTCTGCCAAACCCAGGATCAGGCTCCCGACAACAGCCCCGGGAAGGGAACCCAGCCCGCCGATAACGGCTGCGACAAAAGCTTTTGTCGTTATCATGCCAAGCTGCGGATAGAGTGTGTACCTAACAGATAAAAATATGCCCCCGACTCCCGCGAGGAGCCCGGCCACGAAGAAGACTATTGAGATCAGCCTGTTTACATTTACCCCCATCAGCCCCGCTATACGGAGATTGTAAGATGCAGCCCTGATCGC
>DCEE01000014.1:16120-22974 GCA_002316795.1 Synergistaceae bacterium UBA1037 | reverse complement strand
AAGACATTTACCGGTTGCGTCGGAATCACCGGAGGAAGCGCCCTGAAACGGCCTCCGACGGTAACTACGAAAATATTCTCGATAACGATGCTCATACCCATCGATGCGATAAGCATATAAAGTGTGATGGGAGTACGCTCGCGGATCGGCTTGTATGCCAGGCGCTCAACTATGACAGCTGAGATCCCCGCTCCGATCAACGCGGCGAAAGAGGCTGCCAATATACCCATCCCGGCACCCCTCAGTGCAAAATAGCAAATGTAACCGCCGATCACGAGAAAACCACCATGTGCAAAATTTGAAAAGAGAAGGATAGAGTATACGAGTGAGTAACCAACTGCTATCAAGGCGTATACCGACCCGAGAGAGAGGCCGTTGATGACCTGCTGGATTATCATATCCAATTTAAAACACCTCTGCCTTTCTGGTGCCTAACCAGTCCTCAGAACCTGAAGCAAGGATCTGAACGGGCTTGGGGAGTGATTCCCCAAGCCCTCGTGGAATAGCATTCAGTGAAATTATTTGGGTTCGACTTTCTGGAAGAATTTGGCCTTAAGGTCATCTCCGACCTTGAGGATTATTCCTGCCTTGTTGAGCGGGTTGTGATCCTTGGGATTGATCGTCAGCGTCGCATGGTTGAGCTTGAGTCCCTTTGTTGCTTCGAGAGCCTTAGCTATCGCGGGGCCTTCAGCCTTGCCTGCGCGCTTGATCGCGTCTACGAGCCAGTATGTCGCGTCATATGCCATTGTTCCGTTTACGAATTCCTTACAGTCATCCTTGTAGACTTCCTTGTAGCGTGCAAAGATCGGTGACATGCCGGGATCTTCGAGGTATGTGTGGTTGACCCAGTAGGTACCCTTCATTGAGTCCCCGGCGATCTCGTTCATGAACTCGCCGTATCCGTCGCCGCCGATGATGGTGATGTCATTGAGTCCGAGTTCCCGGGCCTGTTTGATTATGAGGGCCATGTCCTTACCCATTCCCGGCAGGAAGAGGGCGTTTGCCCCGGAGCTCTTTACCTTCGTCAGCTGTGCGCGGAAGTCGACGTCTGTCTCACGGTAACCCTCATCGGCAACAACTTTGCCTTTAAGGGCTGTATAGCTTTTAACGAAGAATTCCCTGAGTCCCTGTGCATAGTCTGAACCTACGTTGTAAAGGATAGCTGCCTTGTCCTTTTTGAGGGTCGTCATTGCAAGTTCCGCAGCAAGAGCTCCCTGATAGGGGTCGGTGAAGCATATACGGAAAGAGTAAGGGCGGACCTTTCCCTTGTTGTCGACTGTTACGAGCGGGTTGGTCCCTACTGTTGAGATCTGCGGGGTCTTGCCCTTGTCAACGATGGGAGCGGTTGCGATGTTGATCCCGCTCGAGTTCGCTCCGATGATGGCTACGACCTTGTCGCTCTCTATCATACGGCGGACAGCGTTGACTGCGTCTTCGTTGCGTGTCTTTGTATCATAAATGACAAGTTCGATAGGGCGGCCGAGAACTCCGCCCTTTGCGTTGACATCACCGACCACCATTTTGGCCATGTTTACTTCAGTGATTCCGTAAGCTGCGTAGTCGCCGGTGAGGGCTGCGAGATATCCGACTTTGATGGGATCGGCTGCGAGTGCCGCGCCTGCTGAACAAAGAATAAAAATGACTGCCATAACCGCAAGGATCTTCTTCAATATACTGCACCTCCAATAATATTGTGGAAATATTTCAGATACTTTCAGGACCGCTGTGTGATTCGGGAACCTAACTCCTGAGCCTCACCTCCAGTCAGCTGCACAGTAATAATACAAGAATGGAAAAAATACTAAGAAGGTCTCGTGTCTGCTTCGATTATTCTATATTCCACGGTTGGATATGTAAAGAAAGAATAGTTTGTGAATTCAAAATTTTGAATTTATAGCTCAACGGGGTTTATTTTCTGTTTTTAAGAAAAATACCAAATAACTTTTTCATCAGCTATTGACGATCACATGACAACAGCCTTTGCCATCCACTAGAAAGCCGGACCGGGGTTTTCTCCTCTCGGCGAAAAATCCGGTCCGGCTTTCATATCCACATGTTCAGGTTCATTTCTACCTCTTTATCTTATCGAAAAACCCCTCTTTGTTTTTTACGGGGACTTTCATCTCCTTTGCTATATGTTCGAGGAGTTCCCGCTCTTTGGCTGAAGGATCTTTGCTGATGCTCACCCTGACCAGTATATTCATATCTCCGTTGCCCTTACCGCGCAGCCTCGGCATGCCCCTTCCCTTTATGCGCAGTTTTGATCCAGGCTGAGTGCCGGCCGGGATATCAAGTGTTTCTGAGCCGTCAAAAGTCTCTATCTTTACTTCACACCCAAGCACCGCCTGCGGATACAGTATGTCAACCGACGTGTTGAGGTCGTCGCCCTTCCGCTGGAACCTTCTGTCAGGCTTGACCTCTATCAGCAGGAAAAGATCCCCCGAAGGGCCTCCGTTGATCCCGGCCTCTCCCTGACTGGATACTCTCAGCCTTATTCCGGTGTCTATACCGGCGGGTATCTTGACATCGACGGAATGCTTTTTTCTAACCCGACCCTGTCCTCTGCATTCGCGGCACGGGGCCTTGATCACCTTGCCTTTGCCGTGGCATGTCGGGCAGGCAGTTACCTGGGCCATCTGGCCGAAGGGCGTGTTGACTGTCTGCTGCACCTGTCCGCGCCCGCCGCACGTAGGGCATGTTTCGGCATTGGTGCCCGGTTCGGCTCCGCTGCCTCCGCAGTGGGGACATGTTTCAAGACGCGGGACCTCTATCTTCTTAGTGATCCCCCTGTATGCATCCTCAAGAGAGATCTGCATCGTATATTCAAGGTCGTTTCCTCTGCGGGGAGCGTTGGGGTCAACAGTCCTCCTGCCGGCACCGCTGAATGCGCTCCCGAAAAGGTCTCCGAAAAGGTCTCCGAAATCTGCCCCGCCGAAACCACCGAAGCCGCCGAAATCCCCTCCGGGAGGCATGTCGCCCACATAGCCGAACTGGTCATACTGAGCCCTTTTCTGTGGATCACTCAGGACTTCATTGGCCTCGTTGATCTCTTTGTACTTTTTCTCTGCCTGAGAATCTCCCTGATTTGCGTCAGGATGATATTTCCGGGTCAGCTTGCGGTATGCTTTTTTTATCTCGTCGGCCGAGGCTCCCCGTCCAACACCGAGTATTTCATAGTAGTCCTTTTTGCCGGGAGCAGCCATCCGCGCCTCACCTCACGTTATTGGTTGTCTTCTTCGTGGAATTCCGCATCTACAGTAGTTCCGCCGTTTGAGTCTCCGTTGTCCGTATTTGTCTCTGCACCGGCAGTATTGCCCTGTGCCGCATGTGCCTTTGCGTACGATTTCTGTGAGATGGGGTGCATGGCGTTCATAAGGGCATCGACCGCGGCCTTGATCGCCGATGCGTCTTCGCTTGTCAGAAGGTCTCTCAGGGTCTTGATCTTTTCTTCAACTGCAGCCTTTTCTTCGGATGTTGCGTCATCCCCTAGTTCCTTCAAAGCTTTTTCAGCATTGTACGCAGCACTGTCGCCCTCATTCCTGGCCTCGACAAGCTCTTTCTTCTTCCTGTCCTCATCCTCGTTCATTTCAGCATCACGGCGCATTTTGTCTATCTCTGCGTCCGACAGTCTCGATGACTGGATCGTTATGTTCTGGACCTTGCTGGTAGCCTTGTCCTTGGCTGTGACGTTGACGATACCGTTCGCGTCTATGTCGAAAGTTACCTCTATCTGAGGAATTCCCCTCGGAGCCGGCGCTATGCCGTCAAGGAAGAACCTTCCGAGTGAAACGTTGTCGCCCGCCATCGCCCTTTCGCCCTGAAGAACGTGTATTTCGACCTGCGGCTGGTTGTCTGCCGCAGTAGTGAAGACCTGGCTTTTGGAGACAGGTATCGCACTGTTCTTCTCTATTATCTTTGTAAATACTCCGCCAAGGGTCTCAAGGCCAAGGGAGAGCGGCGTAACGTCTACCAGGACTATCCCTTTGTGCTCTCCCGAGAGGATCGCTCCCTGTATCGCCGCTCCTACTGCAACGCATTCGTCAGGGTTTATCCCCTTTGTCGGCTCCTTGCCCAGAAGCTCTTTGACCTTGCGCTGGACCATCGGCATACGCGTGGATCCTCCAACCAGAAGTATCTTGTCGACATCTGAGGGCTGCAGACCTGCATCCTTCATTGCGGTACGCACTGGCTGGACCGTCCTGTCAAGAAGATCCCTCGTCAGCTCTTCGAATTTCGCCCTCGTAAGCGTCATTTCAAGGTGCTTGGGGCCGTTCTGATCAGCTGTGATGAAGGGCAGCGATATCGATGTCTCCGCCATTGAAGAGAGCTCTATCTTCGCCTTCTCAGCTGCCTCGCGAAGACGCTGAGCTGCCATTTTGTCCTTCCTCAGGTCCACTCCGTCCGTCTTCCTGAATTCATCCGCCATCCAGTTGACTACCTTTGCATCCCAGTCGTCTCCGCCCAGCATGTTGTCTCCGGAGGTCGAAAGGACCTCAAAAACGCCTTCGCCTACGTCCAGTATTGATACGTCAAAAGTTCCCCCGCCAAGGTCAAAGACCATTATCTTGTGGTCCCCTTCCTTGTCAACTCCGTAAGCGAGGCACGCGGCTGTCGGTTCGTTGATGACCCTGAGCACCTCGAGTCCCGCGATGGTGCCGGCATCTTTCGTTGCCTGCCTTTGGGCATCGGTAAAGTATGCGGGGCACGTGATGACCGCTTTGGAAACGGCGGTTCCCAGATATTCCTCCGCATCCCTCTTCAGCTTCTGGAGGATCATTGATGAGATCTGCTGGGGGGTGTACTTCTGTCCGTCAATGGTTACTTTGTGGTCGCTGCCCATCTGTCTTTTTATTGAAATAATGGTCCGGTCCGGGTTGACTATCGCCTGCCTCTTAGCGAGCTGCCCAACGAGCCTCTCGTTTCCGTCTTTGGTAAATGCGACGACAGAAGGCGTTGTCCTGCCTCCCTCCGGATTGGGGATGACTGTGACGTTATCCCCCTCTTTTACCGCTACACAGCTGTTGGTCGTACCCAGGTCTATCCCTATTATTTTTTCCATAACTCATTCCACCTTTTGAATAAAATATATATTTTTTGTTTTACTTGTTTCCATGTTATTAGAGTGCCTAGCCGGTGTATTTTCCCACTCTCACCTGAGGCGCTCTTATGATGCGTCCGGCAAGTCTGTATCCCTTTCTCAGCGTTCCGATAATACATCCGTCTCTGGACTCATCGTCTACAGGTTCCATCGATACCGCCTCATGTACTGACGGATCAAAGTCACCTTCCGTTTCTATGCTCTCAAGGCCCAGATTTTCCAGCGCCTTATAAAACTGCTTCGTTACCATCATTATGCCCTTGTAGAGGTTACTCTCTTCATCCTCTACGGCACAGCAGACCCTTTCAAGATTCTCGAAGACGGGGAGCAGCTCTTCGACAGACCTTTCGGCTGCAAGTTTACAGTTTTTTTCCCTGTCTCTCTCTACCCTGGTCCTGAGGTTGTAGTAATCTGCCCTTGCCCTTGCAGCCTCTTCCGTCAGAGATTTGATCTCCCTCTTCATTTCCTCTATAGTTTCAGTCAGTTTTGCCGTATCATTGCCGGCACTTGCCGCTTCTTTCACCTTCAGCTCTTCAAAAGGCATCGGATCCGCGACCCTTTCCTCACCAAGCGGGGGCTCCGTATTATCTTTGTTGATCCTTCTCATCTTTATTCAACCTCCTCTTCAGACTCAAGGTCCATGGTCCGAAGTACTCTATCAATAGTTGTGATGACTTTTTCGTAGTCCATCCTCTCAGGGCCAACCACACCGATCATTGCCATCTGTCCGTTGCATATCGTGGAGGCAGCAACCAGCGCTGATTTTTTCATTGCGGGGGATTCGTTTTCTTCTCCTATGACAACATTTATCCCCTCTATTGAACAGCTCTTGACCAGTTCTGCCATTCCCTCTTCCTGTTCAAGAAATTCATAGAGCGCCTGAATGCGCCCCAAATCCTGAAAATCAGGCAGGTTAAGCATGTGGCTCATGGATCCGGTGAATACTTTCATTGAAGGAGAGAGCATTATCCCCTCCAGCTCACGGAGCGCCGCGGCACAGGCAGATTTGTAATCCCTGAGTTCCTGCATTATGTACGCTTTCAGGGAGTTCTTGATCTCAGTCCATTCACATCCGGCAAAGACATTTATCCTTCTCGAAAGGTCATCCAGGTACTCCTGAGTCATGTCCCAAGGCAGGCTTATGACTTTCTGGTGCACAAGCCCCCCCTGAAGTACCACAAGAAGAAGTACGTTCTTCTCTCCCAGTCTGACAAAATCGACCCTTTGAAATCTGACTTTGTCGAGAGGGGTGACCGCAGCCACGCCCACGTAGTTTGACACCCTGCTGAGGATGTCTGATGCCGACTCAAGCGCGCCCTCCAGACCTCTCTGATGCTCTCCGAGGCTCTTTATCCATTCCTTATTGTGCCTGGAAGAGTCCACCCTCTGCAGAACGGAGTCCACATACAGTCTGTAACCCAATGTCGTCGGTATCCTTCCGGAGGAGGTGTGCGTTTGTTTCAGAAATCCCATTTCCTCAAGGTCGGACATCTCGTTTCTGATCGTCGCAGAGCTGTGACCCGTCAGATAACGCTTGGAAACAGTGCGGGAGCCGACGCTTTCACCGCTTCTTATGTATTCATAGACCACGGAAAGTACAACTTCCAACTGCCTCTCTGTAAGCAAAGGTATCACTTCCTGCTTTGTTAGCACTCACATACTACGAGTGCTAATTCAATTCCAACGCGACAAGAATAACAGCGCTTCGCACAAATGTCAAGACAGGTCAGATTATTTATATCGTAGTTTTTACCTA
>DCEE01000014.1:0-15988 GCA_002316795.1 Synergistaceae bacterium UBA1037 | reverse complement strand
TAGTTTTTACCTATTGATTTGACTCAGATCCCTTAAGAAGCTTCTGTCAATAATGTATAATAAGCTCTGAATGGCCGACCGGTTATTTGAAAATCTGTCTCTTTGACAAAAAACATAAGAGGTAAGTATGACGAAGACCTCAATTTATCTGATAAGGCACGGTGAATGTGCCGGCAACAAGGAAAACAGGGTAAGAGGAAGGGTAGACTTCCCGCTCAACGAGAACGGTCTGACTCAGGCAGAAGCGCTCGCCCTCGCAATGAGGGACAAAGGGATGACATATGTCTATTCAAGCCCGCTCAAAAGAGCTTTAACTACCGCAGAGGCGATAAGCAGGATCTGCGGATGCGGATTGTCTTCCGATGATTCATTCTCCAATATCAGGCTTGATCCCTGGGAAGGCCGCCTCAAGAGCGAGATCGCAGCAAGCGAGCCCGAACTCTGGAAGACGTGGATAAACGACCCTGAAAGCCTAGTCCTTGACGGAGCGGAGACGCTTGACCAGGTAATGGAACGTTCTCTCGCCGGACTTCAAAAGCTGATAGAAAAACACAAGGGGGAGACCTTCGCGGTAGTTTCGCACAGAGGTGTCCTCAAACCGTTGCTTTCCGGAGCGCTTGGGATCGCGAAACCCAGGTTCTGGCGGCTCCACATGGATACCGGATCTTACAGCCTTCTGACGCATGACGATGTCCACGGCTTCTGCCTCATGGGACTCAATTGTTCTGATCACCTTAAAGGCCTGCCTCTGGTCCAGGAATTCGAGTAGAGGGGACAAGAGATGGCCGCATACGAGATAAAGTTCAGGGACGCAAGGGAACTGGCCGAAGCACTGAAGGCCCTTGGGGCTGACATGAGGAGTCTTCCCTTCTTTGACAACAGGCGTGAGATAAGGTCTGTTTATATTACAGATGTCGATGTCAGGGCAGCCAACGTCATCAAGCAGGAAATGCTTTCAAGGGGGGGAGATGCAGCCGTCCATGCCCATGCAGTCGACTGCGGGGTGACTGAAAGCGACGTTATACTGTTCGGAACGGTCAAACAGATCTCTTTCCTTGCGGACAAACTTGAGACCATGCCGTGGTGGGGATTTCCGGATACCGTAAAAGTACTGAGGGAAGCACTTGCTTCTTTTTCGAAAAAACCTGCAACGATCGATCTCCCTTCCGGCAGTTCTCTGGCCTTTGGGGGCAGGACGCTTCTCATGAGCATCATCAACCTGAGCGACGACTCTTTTCACAGCGAGAGCAGGACTTACGGAAATGTTGACGTTGCTGTGGCGCGTGCAGTCGAGCATGCCAAGGACGGAGCTGACATCCTTGACCTTGGGGCAGAGTCAACAAGACCCGGGGCCGCAAGGATATCTGAAAGTGAAGAGATCGGGCGGATCATGCCGGTGATCAGAGAGATCCGCAAAATCCTCCCTTTAATGCCGATATCTGTTGATACGACCAGAGAAAAAGTTGCAAAGACTGCGCTGGAAGCAGGTGCGGATATAATTAACGACATTTCGGGACTCACATTCGAACCCGGGATAGCCAGGGCCGTAGCTGACCATAATGCGATGCTGGTAATAATGCACATGAGGGGAACCCCGGAGACTATGGGTTCAATGTGCATCTACAGTAACCTGCTGAAGGAGATCAATGATTTTTTTGATGAAAAGATCAGAACAGCAATTTCTTCAGGGGTCGATCGCGCTAAGATAATACTCGATCCCGGGGTAGGTTTTGCAAAGGACTACAGCCAGAACCTCTTCCTGCTGAGGCATCTGGAGTCCTTCAGGATCCACTCGAAACCGATACTGATAGGAGCTTCAAGAAAGGGATCTGTCGGCAAAGCCACTGACAGCCCCGATACTGCCGGAAGACTTGAGGGGACACTTGCTGTCTCGGCCTTATGTGCCTGGGCGGGGGTCGACATTATCAGGGTACATGATACAAAGGAAAACAAAAAAGCCGTAATGATGGCCGAAGCGATAAGGAACGCAGATTATGCCTGAAAAAGCCCGTGTTCTGCTCTCCCTTGGCTCAAACACCGGCAACAGGCTCCTGATGCTGACAAAAGCACAGGAAGAGCTTGAACGGAGAGGCTTTTGCATTACATCCAGAAGCAGGATATGGGAGACTTTCCCATGGGGACTGACAGATCAGCCCAGATTCCTCAATATGTGCATAAGCGCAGAAACCGAGCTCTCTCCGGAAGAAATGCTCATGACCGTAAAAAATATTGAGGTACTGCTTGGACGCACAAAAAATCTTAAATGGGGACCGCGTGAGATCGATATCGACATCATAGCGATCGGGGAACTCGTGATCAACGGACCCGATCTTACCGTCCCGCACAGCCACATGCATGAGAGGGCATTTGTCCTGATCCCTCTCAGAGAGATAAACCCCTGTTTCAGGCATCCGGTGACAGGAATGACGCCGGACGAGATGCTGTCTCTCCTTCCGGAAGAAAAAATGGAGTGGATAGTTTAAATGGATAATATTCAGGGAACGGTTTCACACGAAATCAAAAAACTTGCTTCCGTATTTTCTTCCGGGCGTTTGATCTTGGTAATGCCCGTGGCAGTCCTATTGCTTGCGCTGATCATCTTCGTGGTGCCGGGTAACGAGATCCCGGAAGGGGGATCCAACCTAAGGGCGCTCAGAGTCGGAAATTTTCCTATCGTCCTGATCCTTGAGCAGGACAGGGGCGAGGTAACTTCAGGATGGCTGCGGACACCCGCAGGGACGAGGCAGATAGAGCAGCTTGACGGGCTCTCTTTCGTTTCAGACAGCGTTTTTCTGACCAAGGTAGACCAGGATGACAGGGAAGATCTCCTTTGGAGGACTTCCTTTACAAACTTCGAGGGTACAGGCGTACACTTGTGGGTCGGTGTGACAACATGGTCACCCAAAGCCCATATAATATTGACCCCGTATGAATATACAAGATGGGATGCTGTTCCCGCTAAGCTCGTTGTACCAAAGGGAACGGCCGTCTATGTCTCGCCTGCGGTCCCGATGTACGACAAGTCGGACCCGCTCAGGGGACGCGACAGCTATTCTTTCATATATACAATGAGGATGACTCCCGAAGGACCTGCTTTCGTTCCCGTTCCGGACGTCTACAGGCAGCTCTCGATACTTCTGAGGGCGGGGATACAGGGGGAGTTCACCCCCTCAAAGAGGCTTGCTTATGTAAGGATGCTCAACGAGTTCAACAGCCTTGCAGAGGGAAAACCTCCAAAGGCCGAAACGCTGCTGAACTTCCAATTTGAAAAGGTCGCTGTCCTGAGCTGGAAAAGGTAATTCAGGCTTCCGAAGATCAGCCGCCCTGTTTCGGGAGCCATGTGGTTGTGTTGCCTCAGACCATGGTCCTGCTTATTTTTTTATGTCGGCTCTTTCTCCTCCGGTTATCCTCATCAGCTCTGCAGGAGAGATAGGGAAAAATGCATGGTCCGTGCCTGCGGCAGCCCAGACCTCGGAATAATTGAAGAGATCTTCGTCCAAAAAAGACCTTGGCTGTTCGGGATAGCCTACCGGGGGCACCCCTCCCGGCTTGAATCCCGACCATTCGCTGCACTCCTCGGGATTTGCGAAGGACACATGGGACGCACCAAGCATTCTTTTTATCTTTTTCGTATCGACCCTGTTTACCCCTGACATCAGGGCCAGTGCAAAATATTCTCCCCTGTTCACCCTCAGGAGTATGCTTTTCAGTATCTCCTCTTCGGGAGCTCCGACTGCAGAGGATGCGTCAGAAACCGTGAATATCGTCTCTTCAGTGTGGAAGATCCTGCCATCGAAACCCGAATCCGAAAGAAAGCTGCTCACAGCTTCCACAGGATCGAAATCATCTGTTGACCTCTCAATGAACAATTTTTACCGACCTCGCTTTTGCTTTTATGACCATATGTCACATGTCTGATTTTTTCTGTCTGGGTACCGATGCCAGCTTCTCCACCGGCATCGGCCCCTCTGACGTCAAAACGGAGATAGGAGGTCCGGTCTCCTCACCCGATATCATTTTATACATCTCACGATTTTCAAGTACTGACCTGACATATTCCCTCGTTTCAGGATAAGGGATCTCCTCTATCCACTCCACCCAGTCATCTGCATAAAGGGTGTTCCACCTTGTCACGGGCATCATTCCGGCATTGTATGCCGCGATCGTCCTCGGCAGATCTCCCCCGAACCTTCGGGACAGCCTCGCAAAATAGCTTGCTCCAAGCAGTATGTTGTTTCCGGGGTCTTTAATCTTTGAAATGATCATATCCATTTTCAGCGAACGGCTCTCATCCCTTGCCGTAGAAGGCATGAGCTGCATCAATCCCTGTGCCCCGGACCTGCTTACTGCGTTTTCCCTGAATTTGCTCTCCTGTCTCATCACCGACAATATCATAGATTCGGATACTCCGGTCCGGGCTGCAGCGGCAGAGACTTCTTTCTTCCACGGATTGGGATAGAAAAGGCTTTCTGCCCTGCTTCTGCAGGCATCGCTCAATGATCCGGCCCCTCCGTCTCTGAAGAGCAAAAATGTATAAAAGTCAAAGGGGTATTTCCTCGCGAGCTCTGTTTTCAGCAAGCCGGCCTCTGGTTCCCGCCCCAATTTCTCCAGTGCCCTTATCTTCCAGTAATCTATTCTGGAAGGCCTCACGCAGAAGTTTGCCGAAAAACCGATATCAGACCATATGTCCAGGGCTGCCTCCGGGTCGTCGTTTTTCCAGGCGAGCCATCCTCCTGCCCATTTTTGGTAAACATGCTGTCTGCAGAGAGTAGCCGCTGCCGGAAGGGATATCAGGGCCGCAATTGAAAAAAGAGCTGCCAACGCAAGTATCAGGCGCTTGCGGGAGACAATGATTTGAGTTAATGTAGAGAGGCACATTTTGAATGCGGAGGTAACATCTTGCATAGATCCGGGCCACCCTTTGATTTTTTTACATACACCAGAAGTATCCTTCACTTCAACAGACAAGTCAAGCATCTCCCCCCTGAAGTCCTCTGGAGGGCCGCTTCGGAAGCAGTCATAGAAGAGATAGTTACGGCACCCAAGCCGGGTCTGGTAGATCCCCTCGGATCGGGCTGCCACACTGATATGGACTGGCATACTTTCATCAGGAGCGCCCAGGCCATAGAGCCCTTCTGGGAATACCAGGCAATGGCCGGCCTTTCGGGGACGGCTCCTTCTGATGCTTTGAAGCGTCTCAGGTATATCGGGATCGAAATGGAGAAGAAGATGTTTGCAGCAACTTCAGGCATCAATACCCACAAGGGACTGATATTCCTCCTCTCACTGCTTTTGTACGGGGCAGGCTACTCCATTTATTCAAAAATGGACCTTACACCCGAAAATATCGCTGGCAATGCTTCCGCCCCGGTCAAGGGCCTCGTATCGAAAGAACTGGGGCCGCTTTCCGAAAAAAATTCTTCCGACAAGCTGACAAACTGCGAAAGGCTATTTCTTATGCACGGGATAACGGGAGCAAGAGGAGAGGCGGAGAGAGGTTTTCCTTCAGTAATTGACTGCGGGCTCCCGGCACTCAAACGACTTTATGCGATGGGAGCATCCGCTAACAGCTCGCATGTAGCGGCACTGCTGGCCATTATGGCCAGCAGTGAAGACAGCAACGTCATACATCGCGGAGGCTATGATTTCTGGCAGAATGAATACAAACAGATGATCAAAGATACGATAGAAAGGTTCGATCCCCTCTCAGAAGATTTTCGTCCGATAGAGGAACTGGAAAAAAAATTCATTAAATCAAGGATAAGCCCGGGCGGAGCTGCAGATCTTCTTTCGTGTACTATTTTTCTGCACATGGTAACTAAACCTGCTTGTCAACAATAAAAAAATGTTGTATTCTTTATTTGCACATAATGTAAAGAAAGGGTGGATATTTAATGAGTCTTGGCAACAGGATTAAAACATTGCGCAAGGCGCAGAACCTGACACAGCAGAAACTTGCGGATAAGGTGGATGTGAGCAGGATATACGTACAGGCGCTGGAAAGCAACAGGAGACTACCTTCCATGAAGCTTCTGCAGAGGCTTGCACCCGCTCTCAATGTAGATGTCACAGATCTCCTCATGGATTTCACATCTCCCGACAACCCCGGAAGGGTCCAGCTGGAGTCGATGCTTGACAATGGGGAACTTGAGATCTGGTACCGCAGCAAAAAACTCACAGATAAGGAACTTAAGAGGGTATACCGTCTCATAGAAGCAGCTCTTGACGACTGGGAAGCAGAGGATGCCTCCGGAAAATAATCAGGAGACTGAGGCCTTCTCCGAGTCTGTTCCCCAGCCCCCCGAAGTGATCCCTCAGTGGGCTGTCCGTGAAGGCAGGGAATGGCAAAGGCTGAGCGAATTCGACATACTGGCAAAGGCAGAGGAGATAACGGGGCTTTCGCTTGAGCTTATGTTTGAACAACTTCCCGCCGGTGTTTGGGGCATACATATTGTACGCGGGAAAAGAGGGAGGATCTACATCAATGCCTCTCTGCCTCTGATATGGAGGAGATTCGCCATATTCCACGAGACATATCACCTGCTGAACCATAGGAAGGGACACCGTTTCTGGACTCACACATTTGCATCCATGGAGAGCTTTGAAAACAGGGCTGACACGTTCGCCTGGGCAGTCATCTGGCCTGAATGGAGCGAGGGGGATTATAGGGATTGGGCATGAACGGACCCATGAAGAAGCTGCCGTTTTTTCTTCCTTTCGGCGGATGCAGGGGGAGATGCGTCTACTGCAGCCAGGCGACAATAACCGGCGTTGAGGAGATGCCTTCCCCTGAATATGTATCCTCGGTCCTGAAGGAACTGGACGGACCGAGGGAAGTCTGCTTTTTTGGCGGATCATTCTGCAGGTTCGGCCGGTCTACGATAAAGGAGTACCTTGATTCCGTTGCGAACAATGCGCCGGAAGGAAGCAGGATACGATTCTCAACATACCCCGGCGATCTGGCCGAGCGATCTATGAGGGATCTCATCAGGAGGTACCCCATTGCCTGTATTGAACTTGGCATACCTTCACTCGACCCTGCTGTCCTCTCTCTTTGCAAAAGGGAGGCTGACCCGGGGATCATTCTTGCTGATATCAAAACAATAATGGATGAGGGGCTGCCGCTGGGAGTTCAGATAATGATCGGCCTGCCGGGACAGACGATGGAGAACAGTTTAGCCGACATAAGAAAACTGGCAGATTCAAAGGGACCTCTTTCATGGGACCTCAGGCTTTATCCCTGCCTCGTGCTTGAAAGCACGGAGCTGGAGACTATGATGAGAGAAGGAAAGTATTCCCCGCTCCCACTGGATCAGGCCATTGAATGGGGAGGCATTGTTTTGGACTCTGCCCTTTCGCTGGGATTCAACCCGATCAGGATAGGGCTTCAGGAATCTGAACTGCTCGCGTCAAAGGTAAGAGGAGGACCGCATCATCCTGCGCTGGGTGAGATGATAGCGTCGGAAGCCCTTGTCAGGAAGCTGATAAAAAACAACTGGACCGGCCCATGGGTCGTCCCTGACGAACACCTTTCAAAATTTACCGGACACGGCTGCTTCGGACTCAGACGTCTGGCTGAATTTGCCGGTTCAACCACGGATGCCGTATCAGAAAAACTTTCATTTTTCCCACCTGCATCAAAGATAATCTGATAACCTGCCTTCAGGAACTAAAACAGAAATGATTATTGATTGCAGAAATTGCGCTGTCTGGAGCGCTGCATATGTAATAGATTATTGATCAGTTTTTATGAAAGGACAGTTGCAAATGGATAAAGCAGAAGCGATTCATTCCTTGTTCTATAAATTTGAAAGACCCCCGTTCAAGGCAAAGAACCGGTTCATCCGTTCCGCTACCTGGCTTGGCGGTGCGGATGACAAGACTGGAGAGCTTTCCCCGGCGGAGATAAAACGTCATTCCGAGATCGCCGCAGGCGGCGCAGGCACACTGATCACCGGTCTGGCCTACATAAGCAATGAGGGGAAGTCTTTTAACAGAGAGTGGGGACTCCATTCTGACGAAAGGATAAATGACGTCGCCATGCTCTCTGAAGAAGTTCACAAGTTTGACTCCAGACTTATTGTTCAGTTATGCCACAGCGGCGGACAGCGCGACGCTTCTCTTGCAGAAGGAACGGTATCTTTTTCACCGTCAGGAGGCATCCATCCTATGCGCGATTTCGGGACCTGCCCCTTGTCCTCACATGACATAAAAAAGGTGATCGCGGATTTCGGAGCAGCTGCACTGAGAGCAAAAAGGGGCGGGGCTGACGGTGTTGAGATACACGGCGGTCATGGCTTTCTTCTTACCCAGTTTCTCTCTCCTTCCATAAACAAACGGGATGACAGATACGGCGGTCCCTTCGAAAACAGATCAAGGATCTTTCACGAGATCCTTGATGAGGTGAGGGCTGCTGTCGGCGATGACTTCAGCATCTGGTTCAAGATCAGCATGGCTGAAGGAACAGAGAAAGGATATGGCCCCGAAGAAGGAAAGGCCCTTTCCGTAGCTCTTTTGAAAAGTGGAGCTGACGGGATCGATGTTTCCTCCGGCACAAGCTATGCCGGTGCACTTAACTCGCCCAGCATCCTCGGAGTCTCCGCAGGAGAGTCCGAAGCTCCGTTCAGAGAATACTCGAAAGAGATCAAAAAACATGCCTCCGAAAAGCAGCTTGTCATCCTGACAGGCGGACTCAGAAGTCTTCCGGTCATGGCCGGACTCATAGAGGACGGTACCTGCGATCTTCTTGCCCTGAGCAGGCCTTTTATAGCGGAGCCTGACCTGATCAACAGATGGATCGAGGAAGACAGCAGGCCGACAGCCTGCATTTCCTGCAACGCCTGTTTCAAGACAGCTAAATTTGGACTTGTTGACTGCCCGATCCTCAGGGACAGGAACGAGGGCAACTGGGATCCGCTATGATATAGAGCAGATCCTGCCTGACGCATCCGGGCCTGGAAATATGTCTCGGCGCAGGCGTCTGGTCGTCAGATCGATGGAAAAAAATAATTTTTAAGTATTTTCGCTGAACTTTTCAAAACAAAAGTTGACTGATGTTGACAAGCTTTCTTTGCGAGACTAGGATTGTATCAAAGTTCAGAAATATATTTTATTGTTGACCAATATAATTAGGGAGTGTATCCAGATGGACAGCACACAGCTTCAGAACCTTCTCATGGAAAGGGCACACACGATGCCCAACAAAGCAAGACGGGTGGCAGAATACCTTCTTGCCAATATGCGTGAGGCCTCTTTCCGCTCTATAGGGGACATAGCAGAAGAACTTAAAGTTTCCAAAGCACAACTGGTACGGGTAGCTCAGATGCTTGGCTTTTCGGGTTATGCAGAACTTAAGACCTGCCTTCAGAAGGCTATACTGGAACAGATAAACCCTGCGGCCCTGCTTGCAAGGGCGGTCAGCAGCGGCGGAAGCTTCCCGGAGAGCCTTTACAGGGCAGAACATGCCAACCTTGATGACACAATGGCCCAGCTCTCACCCGAGGACACGGAAAAATTCTGCGATCTTGTAAGCTCTGCTGACACGGTCTATTGTGTAGGGTGGGGGATATCTTCCCTCGTAGTTGAACTCCTCCAGATGCGCCTTTCAGTCATGGGAAGAAAGGCCGTCTTTGTACACAGAGGCAGCCTTTCAATGTGGGAACAGGCCAGGTGCATCGGCGAGGGTGATCTGGTGGTCGTATGCGAACTGCCAAGCTATGCGGTCGAAGTCACGGAAGCTGTCGAAATGGCTCATAAGAACGGCGCAAAGGTCGTAACCATAACGGACAGTGCCGCAGCTCCCGTCTGCAGAAATGCAGAGCTCTCATTTTTTGTATCCGCAAACAGCCCCACTTTCGGCAGCAGCATTATAGGTCCACTCTTTTTGACTCATGTTCTGGCTTCCGCTCTGGCGATAACGCTTGAGGCAGATGCAAAAAGACATCTCGAAGAGCAGGCCGAATTCCTCCATGATGAGAGGATCTTCCACCCTATATTCGGCCTCAGATACTGACAGCAAAGGTAAATCAGGAAGCTTATCAGGCTGAAAGAGGGAGCGCCTTCATGCGCCCCTCTTTTTTATATCCTGCACCTGACTGTGATCACTTCACCGACGTCAGCGGCTTCCAGATCCCCGGCTTTGGGAGGTTCAGGGATCGGCCATTCGGCCTCAATGCAGCATTTGAGATACTCCTTCAATACTTCGGGAGCCCTCTTTATTACATCTTCCCTGTCCTCGCCCTCCACCCAGCAGCCGGAGAGACCGACAAAGTTGGCAGCCCAAAGCCTTCCCCCGTCATAACCGAAAGCCAGTAATGCAGGATATGCGTATTCTTTTTCCATTTATCCCAACACCCTTTCAATAACTCTCATAAAATTGCCGCATGTAAAGGCCTTATACTCTTCAGGGTCCAACTTTTCCCTGAGGGGTCCTAAAAATCTCCTGCCTGCGTCAGCATGGTCTGCGAACAGATCTTTTTGAAGGTGATCCTGATCCCCGATGACAAGCGATTTAATGCAGTCACAGAGATCCAGGCCCATGCCTACGTTGTTGATCGAGGCCACTTCCCTTATGTGTTCAAGATGCTTAAAAAATTTTCCGGCATTACGGTCGCTTTCGCTGTCCGACACAAAAGGTGAATATGCGTTCAGCCCTATTACCCCGCCGGAATCGGCTATCATTTTTATCTGGTCGTCCTTCAGGTTCCTCGCCGAGCCGCAAAGTGCCCGGCAGTTCGAATGCGATGCTATGAAAGGCAGTTTCATCATATCCGCTACCTCATAAAAGCCGGGGTCGTTAAGATGGCTGACATCGACGACCATGCCCATTTTTTGAGCCGTCATGACAAGCTCCCTTCCGAATTTGGTCAGGCCGCCCCGGCACTTCGGAGCATCGGAAGGGTCAAAACTGCTTCCGTCTCCCGCATAATTCCTACGCGACCATGTAAGCCCGATAAATCTCACCCCAAGGTCAAAAAATGTCCGCAGCAGCAGTATGTCATTTCCAAGCGGTTCAGCCCCTTCGAGGGAGAGAAATATGCCGATCCTCCCCATCTTTGAAGCTTTACTTGCTTCTGTGGAATCCCTGCAGAGTGCAAAATGCTCTCCCGACTCCTCCAGTTCCTCCTTCAGTGCGGATATCTGATCAAGTGCGTTGCGGAGGGCCCCCTCCGGCAAATAATTTTCACATATGTACAAAGAGCATATAAGCGTACTGATGCCGGCCTCTTTTAAATTTTGGAGATGTCTTCTTTCAAGTACCTTCTTTTCTCCCTTTTTTCTGTAAGCAAGTACATCAAGCAGCACATCAAAATGAGCGTCGACTGTCATTCGTTATCTCTTCCTCTCAAATGATCATGTAACCGGCGGAGTTTCCGCCGCTGCGTTTCCGCTGACTCAGGCCGGGCATATTTTTATCCTCTGGGATTCCAGCCCCGCCAGGTCAAACCAGATCAGCTCCCCTTTCAATCCATTTTCTGATGCTGTCAGGACCTTTACGGTCTCAGAGACCTCAAGGGAA
The DNA here is from genome assembly GCA_002316795.1 of Synergistaceae bacterium UBA1037. Classification (GTDB taxonomy): domain Bacteria; phylum Synergistota; class Synergistia; order Synergistales; family Synergistaceae; genus Caenicola; species Caenicola nitritireducens. The sequence continues at coordinate 4,470 of DCEE01000014.1, read as the reverse complement.
GCTACAAAGGCAGGGGTAAAGGGAGGATTGCCCGTTTCGGTCTCTATACCCTTGTCAGGGACATCATCGTTTTCCCACAATGGCCTGTCGCCGGGGTAAAAAACTCCTACCTGCCCGAACATGCCTCCGATCGCTCCGTGGACAAAGGGTATCCCCAGACCGCAGCATGCGGCGTACGCATTCCTTCGCCCCTTGTTGTTGTCAAGAGCATCTATTGCTATTGCTGAACCCTCAAGTATGCTCCGCCCATTTTTTTCATCCAGGAATTCAACTACGGCAAATGTCTCTACCGCGCCGTTTACAGCGGCAACTCTGCTTGCCGCGGCAATGGCTTTCGGCTTCCCGATGTTGTCCTCTGTTGAGAAGAGCTGGCGGTTAAGGTTGTTTTCGTCAAATACATCCGGATCCACCATAACTATCTCTCCGACCCCGGCTCTGGCAAGCAGTTCGATTATCCACCCCCCCAGACCGCCGCAGCCTATCACCGCAGCCCGTGAGCCCAGAAGCTTCATCTGCCCGTTAATGCCTATCGTACCGATGTTTCTTCTGTATCTTTCAGGACAAATGCCGTTTTTTAAAGCTGCGGTCTCAACATCGCGGGGCTTCATTCCAAAGTCAGATGCGATCTTACGGCAGGCCAGAAAAGGGACTGTTTTTATCCCTCCGTTCTCCTTTACATTGATAAGCAGGCTCTCGACATGGTCTCTCGGCAATAATGGCACCTCCCAGGTATACTGATATGCTGGACAATAGTATATCGGGAAATGAAAGGTCACGGCAACTTGTAATATTGACATACCGCTATCTGTCTTCCCGCTTTTGATGTAAAATAACGGAATGAAGTACGCTGTAAAAAGAACATCCCTGACTGATATCTCCGGCTGGAAAAACTCTCCCTGTAAAAAAGCCGTCGTGCTTATGAGCGGAGGCGTAGATTCGAGCGCTGCCGCGCTTCTGCTTCTGAGGCAAGGATATTCACTGGCAGGCCTGACAATGGAGATAACTGAGAACGGAGCTAATGCTGCAACTGAGTCTGCTGCGTCTGTATGTAAAGAATTATCCATCCCCCACTTTTCTGTAAACATAAGCGGCGATTTCAAAGAGAATGTTATAAACCCTTTCTGCAGTTCATACCTTTGCGGACTTACACCCAACCCCTGTGCGGACTGCAATGAGAAGATAAAGTTCGGTCTTCTCCTGAACATTGCCGAAGAGATGTTGGGAAATGATTTTTCTCTTGCAACCGGGCACTATGCAAGAATGATCGTAAAAAACGGCAGGCGCTACCTTGCGGCCGCTGCAAACAGGACCAAGGACCAGTCGTATTTTTTAAGCGGGATCTCAGGCGCACAATTGTCACGGATACTCTTTCCCCTCGGAGATTTTACGTCAAAAGAAGAGACAAGAGAGCTTGTAAGGTCATCCGGCCTTGCCGTATCGGAACGCCCCGAGAGCATGGAGATATGCTTCGCTGACGAGGAAGGGTACAGGGCGATGCTTTCCCGCCGACCTCAGCCGGGACCGATCACAGACACCTCAGGTAAAGTGATCGGAGAGCACCGGGGCATAGAAGGATACACTCTCGGACAGAGAAAGAGACTGGGTATAGCATCAAGAAATCCCTTATACGTAATATCCATATTGCCGGAAACAAATACCATAATCGCGGCACCGCGGGAAGATGCTTTTCGCCATGTGGTCACTGCAGGAGCGGTCAATATCCTTGCCCCTGATTTTCTGAATAACGATCAGATCTTATATGGCAAGATCAGATCTCAGGGGGATACTGCGCCATGCCGCGTCCTGTCTTTTGACTCTGAGTCCCTGACAGTACTGTTTTCAGAACCTGTATTTGCCCCTGCACCCGGGCAGAGGCTCGCGGTCTACACAGAAGAGAACTATGTGGCTGCGGGAGGCGTGATAATGGCCTCGTCATGATCATCAGGAAAAAAATCTCATTCTATCCGCATATACCCTAGTCCGTTAAAAATTCACAGTCACGGGCATGCAAAGACAGAAAAATTTTTTATTCTCACCTTGAGAATACATTTGCATTTTATCTCAGGTCCCGTCTATCTATTATTCAAAACCTGATTTATCATAGTGATGACATCTGTTACAATATCTAAAACTTAAGATATTCTTGGGGGGTCGCTTATGACACTGCGCAGAAAGACTCAGATCTCATTAGGGATCACATTGCTCATCCTCCTTCTTATGCTCGACCTTACATTTACAAATTTTCTCAGAAGATCCGCCGAACAGGCTGACATAGAAAGGATCACTCTGAACCTTTCAAGGACTGTCGTGTCGATCAACGCTGAAGCCAGAACACTTTCAGCCATCGCGGCAAACTGGGCCCATTCTGACGCGACCTGGAACTATATGAGGGGACACAACTCCAATTACGCCTCCGAGACCCTTAACAGGGATGCCCTGACTGAAGTAGGCATTTCGTCTATGATATTCATTGACAACAACAATATGGTCCGCCTATTCAAGGACTTCAGTGCGGACGACGAGCCTTCCTCCCCGGAGAGTGAGTTTTCGGCAATATTTAACGACCCGAAGAACCAGTATCTGTTGGATAACACAGGCGCTGCAGGGATCAGCGGGATAGTCCTGAAGGAAAATCAACCCATACTTTTCACAGTAAAACCGATCCTCACATCCGACATCGAAGGGCCTCCTGCAGGCAACCTTATAGTCACCCGCGCAATTAGCCCCAAACTTATCGAAAATATTTCGAGGAACCTGCATTTTAATTTTGCAGTAGAACCTACGACTGACACCGAAAAGCAGAATGCAGACAGTCTTCCCCTCGTCTCGATCGAGGAAAGTGACAGGAAGTCAACGACCATATCCGGCAGGATGCTTGTGAAGGATCACATCGGAACTCCTTCATTCTGGGTCATTGGGATCGATAAAAAAGAGGACACATCTGCCGCAGAGAAAAAGATCCAGTATCTTTTCCTTATCTTTGCCTTGATAGCGGTCATCCTTTCCTTCCTGTACGATCTTTTCTTCAAATGTCAGTTCTCTGACAGGATGAAGAGGCTTCAGAGGGAGATCGAAGCGATACGTGACGAAAAGGGACAGAAAGGGATAATAACCGTCGATACCCAAAAAGACGAGATAAACAGCATGCAGAGAACTTTAAGCGACGTTATGGCGTATCACGATTTCAAACAGGAACATAAGAGCAGGATGGACAGCATCAGCCTTATGGTATACGAGCGTTTCGCACAGGCAGGAAACAGGCTCTGCTACAAAACTCTTGAAGACATCGCCACAGCGTTCTCTCCTGGCGACGAAAAATTCAGGAATGCCCTGCCGCGCGCCGCAAAAATGACTGCAAAATTCTGTGACAGGCTCAAAATGGCTGAAGAAGACAAATTCTATGCCTATCTCGGTGCCCTTTTCAGCCGGATAGGACTGCTCGGGGTACCCTTTCCAATAAGGAGCAAAAACACAGAACTTTCTCCTTCTGAACTGAGGGAGTATCACAAATATCCGATAATCTCCAAGGATTATCTCGAGTCTGTGGAACTGCTTCGCCCCGCGACACACATCCCTTATTGCTGGAATGAAAAATGGGAGGGTACAGGTTTCCCCAGAGGGCTCAGCGGAAGCGCCATCCCTCTTCAGGCCAGGGTATTCGCAATAGTAGACGGGTGGAATGAGATGACCAGACCATGGCTGGGAAGAAAACTACCCTCTCAGGAAGAGGTTGAGATCCGTCTGAGGGAACTCGCGGGATCTAAATATGATCCCCAGCTCGTGGAACAATTTATACAATTACTGCACGAAGAGGGAGAGAATCAGATATGGAAATAGTTGACGCAAGAGGCATGGATTGCCCCAAACCGGTGATCCTGACCAAAGAAAGTGTAGAAAAGGGATGCCGTGATTTTGTAGTATGGGTAGATAACGAAGTCGCGGCCTCAAACGTCGCGAGATTCCTCGAGAACAGCGGTTTTTCGGTAAAAAAGGAGTACGGTGAAGAATCTATCGTTCTCGAAGCAAAAATATGCTCAAAAAGCACTCCGGCAAACACTGAGAATAAAAAGTCATGGGGCATTATTCTTACATCCGATAAGATCGGAGCAGACTCTGAAGGACTTGGCGAAGTTCTGATGAAATCGTTCCTTGGGACATTGGTCAAGAGCGAAAGGCCTCCCACTGCAGTAGCGCTGATGAACAGCGCGGTAAAAATGGCTGCAGAGGGGTCATCATTTTTTGACCATCTTTCAGAACTGAGGGACCGGGGAACCCTGATCCTGGTATGCGGGACATGCACAAAACATTTTGGCATCACCGATGATATAAGGGTAGGCGTTATTTCCAACATGTTTGAGATAACAGAAGCAGTTTTAGGGACATCCAAACCGACAGTTATAGGCTGATCATGTCTATATATCTTAACAATGCCGCCACCACGTGGCCAAAACCTCAGTCTGTGCCCGATGC
>DCEE01000018.1:44608-48274 GCA_002316795.1 Synergistaceae bacterium UBA1037 | reverse complement strand
CTCTGTTTGCCTTCTCAACGATACTCGGATGGTACTGGTACGGAGAGACCGCGCTTGTCTATCTGTGCGGTCCCGGAATGATCAAGCCGTTTAAAATTGCCTGGATAGTCCTCGTAGTTCTCGGCGGATGGGGCGGAGCAGGGATACTCACAAACCTGTGGGATCTCTCTGATACGCTCAACGGACTTATGGCCATCCCCAACCTTATCGGACTCCTTCTGCTCACGAAGGAGCTGAGACGGCTCACTGCCGATTTTGACGCAAAGATCAAATCGGGTGAACTTAGGAAGTAACGTTTCAATAATTATCATCAGAACAATAGAAAGAGAGGGCTCCTCATACGGGCCCTCTCTTTTATTCCATACTTTTTATGCTCTGGTACGCTTGTGTGTCCTGCTCAGTCCCTGCACATCGCGATCAGGTCGACGAGAAGCGCCTGTCCGGTCTCACGCCTTCCCGCACCCGGCCCGATGAGGGTCACCTCTCCCAGGTTGTCGCTAGTGATCGAAACGGCGTTCGTTGCTCCCTTGATGGAAGCAAGAGGATGTGAAAACGGGATCTCCTTTGGTGTCACATATGCGTAAAGCATCCCGTTTACCCAGTTCAGTCCGGCGATCAGTTTTACTGCGTAGCCGCTGTCAAATGCCTCTTTGATCTTTTCCGGGGTGACGCAGGTTATTCCCTGCCTTTCCACCTCTGATACAGGGATGTCCTTGCCGAAGATGATCTTTGCAAGGATGGAGACCTTGCCGGCTGCGTCCCAGCCCTGTACGTCACCTGAGGGATCAGATTCGGCATAGCCCAGGGAAGTTGCCTCCTCAAGGGCTTCAGCGTATGATGAACCTTCGTCGCTCATTTTCGTCAGTATAAAGTTGGTAGTCCCGTTTAATATTCCTTCGAGTTTCAAAACGGTGCATCCGGCCATTCCCGAACGGAGCATCTGGAGGAGCGGTGTTCCGCTCATCACGACCCCCTCGTACCTGAATTTTGCACCGCAGCTCTTTGCGAGTGTGCTGAGTTCATCAAAAGCTACCGACACTGGGCCCTTGTTGGTGGTCGTGACATGTATTCCTCTTGAGAGGGCTGCCCTGATGTGGGACAGACCGGGCTCTCCTGTCTTCAGATCTGTCGGGGTGGCTTCCGCCAGCATTGTTGCGCGCGACTTCTCGAGCAGTTCTCCGAAAGTGCCCTGTCCTTTTGGGAATGAAGCGAGTCCCTTCCCCTCCTTAAGGCTTCCGACGACTTTTTCCAGGTCAAGCCCTTCGGGGTCGAGGTCAGTACCCTTCATGAGGTCGGTTATCAGCGTAACTCTGAAATTAAATCCATATTTTTCCGACAGTTCTGTACGTTTTTCACGCAGGATCTCAAGGAGCGCGGTCCCTACGTTGCCGCATCCTGCCAACGCTATGTTGTGTATCATCGAAATACCTCCTCTATACTTACAAATACAAGTCATTTAAAATATATTTGATGATGTGAAAGTATAGCATATAAAAAATAAAATTGCCCGCCGAATACTCGTTGAGAGTTTTTGGCGGGCAACTTTTGATCCTATTGGCAGATCACTTTTATTTGACTATGCGCCTTCTCTTAGGACGGTCGGTATCTCTTTCCCTGGTGCCGGAAGGCCTGCGGTCGCGGTGGGGTGCCCTGCTTTCTGGCCTGCCCTTGCCGCCGTCCCTGTGGTCGGGCTGATCATGGGGACGGGGCTCTATCTTCCTGACAGAAGTAACGTTGAGCCCTTCCCTCTCGAGCCGCTCCTTCCTTGCTTCAAAAAGAGCGGCGCCTTTTGCTGAAAGTTCGATCGATGCACTGTTGTCGCGCAGCTTAATGTTGCCTACGTCTTCCCTTCCGACCCCTATGCAGCGGCACATGAGTCCGAGAAGTGCTCCTACTTCCCATCCGTCGTCGCGGCCTTCAGAGAACTGTACCATAAGTCCTCCTCCCATAACGGGCCTTGCGCTCCTGTCTTTCCTGCCGTCCGAAGTTCTGCCGGATGAGGCGCTTGTTCCCTGGCGGCCTTTGTCGTTCCTTGACTTTTCCCTGTTCATCTCAGCCTCTACGTCAGTCCTGATCGAATATCCGGCAGGTTGGTCCCCGTATGCCTTGGCAAGCAGCCCTGAGACGAGCATCATGGCTTCGTCACGGGTAAGGAGTTCCTCAGCCCATGACTGGAATTCGTCCGATTCGAGGGCATGTTCGAGGAGTGTCTTCTCAAAACGGATCCTGGCCTGTCCCTCTATCTCGAGAGCGTCAGGTGCCGGTATCCATTCCATCTTCATTTTCGATCCGGCATTGGAAGCCATGAATCTGAACTGTTTTGCCTCGCGTGCTGTGAGCAGGAGCATATTGCTTCCCTCATGTCCGGCCCGCCCCGTCCTTCCGCTCCTGTGAACAAAGGACTCAAGGTTCTGGGGCAGACCGAACTGGATGACGTGGCTTACGGCATCGATGTCGAGGCCCCTTGCAGCTACGTCAGTTGCTACGAGAATATTGACACGGCCTCCTCGAAGAGCTCCAAGAGCCGAGTTTCTCTCCCGCTGGCTCATATCACCGTGGATGGGTGTGGCTTTGAAGCCTATGTCGCAAAGTTTGTCCGCGATGTCCTGAGTCTCCGCCCTGGTGCCGCAGAAGAGAAGCGCTCTGCTCGGAGCTTCCCATATCAGGACGTTGGTAAGCCCTTCAAACCTCCTCCGGGAGGGGATTATGTAGGCTTTCTGGCTGATGTCCTCGTGGGACGTTATGTCGGTGACGAGCGAGATCTTCTTTGGTGCGTTCAGGTACTGTCTTGCGAGGCTCATCACCTCGGGCGGCATCGTCGCGGAGAAGAGCCATGTCCTTTCGACATTGTCCATTGACTGGAGGATAGCCTCCATTTCGTCGTGGAAGCCCATGTCAAGCATATGATCTCCCTCGTCAAGCACTATGCTGTGGATCGATGATGTCTTGAATGTTCCCCTGCGTACATGGTCGAGCACCCTGCCGGGTGTTCCGACTACCACGTTGGCCCCGTCCCTGAGCGAGCGGATCTGTCTCTCCATGTCAAGGCCGCCGACAAGTGTCGCCACCCTTACTCCGCACTCCGATCCGAGCCATGCAAATTCACGGGCCGTCTGCTGTGCGAGTTCACGGGTGGGCGAGAGGACTATTATCTGCGGCTCCCTGGTCTTTGGGTCCATCGAATTGATCAGGGGAAGTGCGAAGGCAAGGGTCTTTCCCGAACCCGTCTTTGCCTGGACGATTATGTCGCTGTCGATGAGCGTCTCGTCTTCCAGTACGCAGACCTGGACCGGCATCGGTGTTTCGAAGCCCTTACGTTCCAGAGCGCGCAGAAGTTCCGGCCGCAGATCGAAATCTGCGAATTTTTTTGTTTCCTGTGTCATTATATGATTACCTCCCATGTTGCATCCAGAAAGGATGCTCTGCTGCGCCATTGCATGAAATCCCTACGTGTGGCACAACTCAGGTAAGGCGATCATAAAACTCCCCAGCGGAACAGGCCGCGATAGCGGAAAGGTTTTCGTGCAACAGCAAATGGCTTTTCCAAGCCTTGTGATATCGGCAAAAAAAGTGAGGCTCCCTTAAGGGCCTCCCTTTTTGTTGCCCCATATGTAGAAGATTTCTACAACCAAGCTATTATGAACGATGATTAAAAATTGTCAAGAG
>DCEE01000018.1:0-44410 GCA_002316795.1 Synergistaceae bacterium UBA1037 | reverse complement strand
TTACTTAACTCTCTTTACTTACTTTACTTACTTTTTGAGACCGGAAAAAGAAAATGTTTGACATGTTTATAAAATGATGTTAATATACCCAACAATCTGCACGAAAGGGAGGAAGTTTGATGTTGTCGAATAAAATGATGCAGAACATCATTATTATAATTATCAACGCGGCTCCTCCTCGCAGGAACGGCGCTTAGCGCTGTATTACCAAGCGAACGGATGGGGCCCTTCATTTTGAAGGGCTCCATTTTTTTTCTTCCGAGAGGATTTGAGGAATACAAATTTTTAAACATAGAATGGATGGAGGAGTAATTATGGAAAACAGAAAGAAGAGAACACTTGAGGTTAGATGGCATGGACGCGGCGGACAGGGCGCAAAGAGCGCGTCGGCAATACTTGCAGAGGTCCTTTTTGAAGAGGGCAAGCATGTTCAGGCGTTTCCTGAGTACGGTGCAGAACGTCAGGGTGCTCCGATGAGAGCGTACAACAGGGTGTCGGATACTCCCATCCGCCGCCGTTGCAGCGTAGAAAATCCAAACATAGTCGTCATAGTCGACCCCACTATGGTGGTGAGCTCGAACCCGTGCGAGGGCTGTGTGTCCGATGCCGTCTATGTCGTAAACACACCGGAGGACGCTCAGGTGCTCCGCAGCAGGATGAACCTTTCGTCGGATGCCAGGGTCCTTGTTGTCGACGCAACGAAGATAACGCTTGAGGAGCTGGGACAGAACAGACCGAACGCGCCTCTTCTCGGAGCACTCTCACACCTCTTCACAGACGTTTCAGCAGAAACTTTTGCCGACCACTTTACAAGAAAAATGAAGCAGCTTCCCGCCCCTGTGCTTGAAGCTAACCGCAGAGCTATCCTCCGCGGCCGCGAGGAGGCAGTATTGGCATGAGCAAGCCGAAGTGCTGGCAGGACGTCCCCCCCGGAACGATATCATGGGGCGCGTCAGCCAGGGATGTCGAGACAGGTTTGTGGAGGAGCATGCGCCCCGTCCTTGACCGGAACAAGTGCATATCATGCCTGAAATGCTGGCTGCAGTGTCCCGATGCCTCGATAGAGACGAACGGAGAAGGAAAAGTGAACGGAATAAACATGTTTTTCTGCAAGGGGTGCGGGGTATGTGCCCAGGTATGCCCCGTAGGAGCAATATCAATGCATCAGGAAGCAGATTTCAGCAACGAGTGCAGGGAACACGGGGAAGATCCGGGGAGAGTGGCAGACCATGTTAAATAAGAGAAAAGAGATGACTTCCGGCAATCTTGCCTTTGCGGAAGCTATGAGACAGGTGAACCCCGATGTGGTAGCAGCATATCCGATCACACCCTCGACAGAGATCCCGGTGAAGTTCGCTGAGTTCGTGGCTAACGGCAAGGTCGATTCGGAGTATGTCGCGGTCGAGAGTGAGCATTCGGCGATAACGGCATGCGTCGGCGCATCAATATCCGGTGCGAGGGTCATGACAGCCTCAAGCGCCAACGGAGTGGCGCTGATGCACGAGATTTTTCCGATAGCGGCAGCATTCCGTGCTCCGATAGTCTTCGGACTCGTAAACAGGAGCCTCGGAGCGCCCGTAAACATCCACTGTGACCATTCAGACAGCATGCCCGAGCGTGATTCGGGATGGATACAGATCTACTGTGAAGATGCGCAGGAGGTATACGATTCGGTCCTTCTGGCGGTAAGACTCGCGGAACACGAGGATGTTCTCACCCCTGTATTCGTATGTCAGGACGGCTTTATTACAAGTCATTGCTTTGAGCCTGTCGAAATGCTTTCTGACGAGGCTGTCAAAATGTTCGTAGGCGAGAGGAAAGCCAAATACCCGCTCCTTGACGTTGACAACCCCGTATCATACGGCTCATTTACGATGTCGGAGTATTATTTTGAGATCAAGAGGAACCAGATCGAGGGGATGAACAGGGTCCCTGAAGTTTACAGGGAGCTTACTAAAGAGCTCGCGGAATACACGGGCAGAGAATATCCGGCGATAGACGCCTACCGTGCCGACGATGCCGACTACCTCATCGTAATCATGTCCTCCGCGACCGGCGTTGTAAAGGATGTCGTCGATGAGATGCGGGAAAAGGGCGTTAAGGCCGGATGTCTGAGGGTGCGCTTCTTCCGCCCCTTCCCTTCGAAAGGGATCAGTGAGCTGGCAAAGGGCAAGAAGGGGATCGCGGTCCTCGACAGAAGTGCGAGTATAGGCGGTACGGCCCCGCTGGCAGCCGAGGTCAAGTCGGCCCTCTACGGACTGAGCGAAAGGGTGCCACTGCAGGAGTACCTCTTCGGGCTCGGCGGCAGGGATCTCTATCCCAGGGATGCAGAAAAGGTTTTCTCAAGGCTTATGGACAAAGACTTCAGCGATATCGTTAGGTATATCGGTCTGCTTGAAAAGGATGAAAAAAATGGCGGGAATTAACCTTAAAGAACTTACGAAGAGGGAGAGCCCCCTCACAGAAGGGCACAGGATGTGCCCCGGATGTGGAGCCCCGACTGCGGTAAGGCAGGGTCTAATGGCTGTCGAGACTCCTGTCGTGATAGTGGGTGCCACCGGATGTTTTGAAGTGTCTACGACGGTATACCCCTACAGCGCGTGGAGGGTACCGTTCATGCACATCGCTTTTGAAAATGCCGGTGCCGGAGTTTCCGGCGTTGAGGCGGCTCACAGGGTGCTGAGCAGAAAGGGCACTATGAAGGAAAATATCAAGTTCGTAGCTGTAGGAGGCGACGGAGGCACATATGACATAGGGCTTCAGTCCCTTTCGGGAGCGCTTGAGAGAGGACATGACTTCACCTACATCTGCTACAACAACCAGGGCTACATGAACACCGGAGCACAGAGAAGCAGCGCGACTCCTGTCAGCGCGAGCGCCACTACATCGCCTGCCGGAAGCGTTATTCCCGGTAAGCTCCAGAGGGCAAAGAATCTTACTGAAATAGTTGCCGCGCATGACATACCTTATGTCGCGCAGACGACCCTGCACGACCCGATAGATGTCATCGCAAAGGTCAAAAGGGCGATCGAGACGCCGGGCCCGGCGTTTGTAAACATACTTGTTCCATGCCCGCTCTTCTGGAAGATCGATCCTGCCGACCAGGTCAAGGTATGCAAGCTCGCCGCAGACAGCCGTTTCTGGCCGGTCTATGAGGTCATTGAGGGCAGGCATGTACTCTCGTACGACCCCAAGACCCCGGTCCCGGTTGAGGATTTCCTTATGATGCAGGGACGATATTCCCACCTCTTTAAAAAGGGAAAAGAGAGAACTGACCTAATAGCGCAGGGACAGGCCGATGTTGACCGGGAGTGGGAGAAACTTCTGAAGAAATGCTCCGGTTGATCCGGCGGAGTTTATCCCAATATTGAACGCAGCGTGAAATATATCTGCCTAGGGCCTGCCCCGCTTAGGGGCGGGCCTTTATTGCAGGTCCCTGTCTGCAGAGGCCTAAGCGGTTGCCCCTCATTGTTTGACTCGTTATAATATGATAAGCGGTACAAACGGTTGCACTATGGGGTGTTCGGATGAAGGTCACGATGCAGGATGTAGCGGTTGAGGCCGGGGTGGACAAGGCGACGGTGAGCCGCGTCCTCAAAGGGGACCACCGTATTTCAGAAAAGACTAGGATAAGGGTGATGGAGGCGGTGAGGGCGCTCAATTACCGTCTGGACAAAAACGCCCGCAACCTTTCCATGAACAGGAGCGGACTGATAGGCCTGGTAGTACGCAACTTTTCGTCAGCCTGGTTTCCTCTCTTTTTGGCAGGACTTGACAGGACTGTCACAAATTCGGAATTTGAGATCGTAGTCAAGTCTACCGAGGGCAACCCGCTCAGGTCGGCCAGGGAGTACGGCAAACTTACCGACAGGAGCGTTGAGGGTATCATCTGGTGCGATCCGGACAATTTTCCCGGAGCATCCTCGGCCCCGATAGTCACAGTAGGTTTCAAAAAAGATGGCGCATACTCCGTTGTCCTGGACAAGGAGTGCGGTGACCCGACCTTTGAGACCGGTGCGCTTGCCGGAAGGCTGATGCTTAACATCATCACAGGCAAGCCTGTGCCTTCGCGCGAAATACTGATAAAATGCAGCAGCGGGGAAACTATATGAACATTGCATCGAAATGCTTTCCGCGTAGGGCATCTTTTGTATTATTATTCATGATAACGCTCACTTTTGCATTTCCCCTTTATGCGGAAACAATTTTTGATCCTGGGGACGTATACGGCCCCAGGATAGAAAAACTCTGTATGGTAATAATCACTAACTCGGACTCCCAGGTTCTGGCAGCCGAGAAGGGAGAACTGGATATCGTCAGCGATATCACAAGGCCTTCCGACATAGACAGACTGAGCCGCCATCCAGGGCTCTCGATGTCCCTTGCAAGAGGTTCTCATGCCTTTTTTCTGCTGCTCAACAATAAGAGCAGACCGTGGAACGACCCTGAGGCAAGACATGCGGCTGCTGAAGCTATTGACAGGAACAATATGGTGCGAACCATATACTCCGGATACTGCGAGCCGATAAACGGCTGGCTCCCTCCTGTCTCGCCTTGGTCGATGCCTGATAGCACAAGGAACATCTTCGACAGGGCATCAGCGAAAAAGAGGCTGAGCGACAGAGGATACAAATGGAGTCTTGCCGGGGAACTGATTTACCCTGATGGTACCGCGGTAGGAAAGATGAAGCTCCTGACCCCTCTGGCGAGGGTAGCTCCGACGACTGCAGAGCTGGCTGAACAGATAGCCGATTCGCTTAGGTCGGTCGGTTTTCCTGTCGACGTGGAGCCGATGGATTTTTCAGCGATGGTAGGCAAACTTGACAGAAAGGAGTACTCCCTCGGTGTCATAGCCTGGAGCATGGGCAGGAACCCCGATTCGCTCTACTCTTTCTACCACAGCTCTATGGACATCCCCGGCGGTTACAACATGACTTCAACTTCCGATCCGGCACTGGACAAGGCCCTCTTCAGCCTGAGATACGCGAAAAACAGACATGAGGCCGAGGAGGTTTCAGTCAGGTCGCAGAAGCTTCTTTCCGGACTTATGCCCTCCATACCTGTATACAGCAGATTTTCGGTCTCAGCGGTCTCAAAAAAATGGAAAAACGTCTTCTCTAACGAAAAGATGACTGCTGACAACATATGGACGCTTCTCATGGCAGAACCTGCTGACGGCAAGATGAGGCCACTTAACATGTTGCTTGCGGAAGAGCCGAGGAACCTTAACCCGTTCGTCGCAAGCAGCGCATATTCATGGCAGGTCCTCGGGATGATCTACGAAAGCCTCATCGGAACTGACCCTTTCACACTGGATGACATGCCTTCCCTTGCTGCTTCCTGGTCAGTTGATACTGCGGGAAAAGTGGGCAATGAACATACCAGACTGCTCTTCAGGCTCAAAAATGACCTGAAATGGAACGATGGGACTCCGATCACCGCCGCGGATGTAAAGGCGACTTTTGATTTTATCAGAAAGAACAGGATCCCAAGGTTTTTTGACTCGGTAAAGAACATAAGATCAGTCAATGTGACCGGCAGCCATGAGCTTGAAGTTGAGATGGAGGGCACCAGTTACTGGTACCTTGACAATGTCGGAGGTCTGCCCTGCATGCCCGCAAAGGTGCTGCATGCCGTCAAAGACTGGCAGAACTGGAACCCCCTGGACCCTGAGGAAAAATCAGGGCCATACGGCCTTATAGGATCCGGGCCGTTCATGTTTGATGAGTACAGGCCTGGTGAGTTTGTAATGATGAAGAGGAACGGCCATTACCGTATGCTTGAAAAGAAGAGCGTGAAGACTCAATGAACAGGAGATGGTTCTGGGGGAGAATATTATCCTCGATAGGAGTCCTGGCCGCGGTGCTTGTCCTGAATTTCATCCTCTTCAGGATAATGCCGGGGGATGCCGTCGGAACGATTATAGACCCCAATTTTTCACCTGAGGCGAAGGATAGATTGAGGGAGCTCTACGGACTGGACAAGCCGCTTCTTGAACAGTTTTTCATATACATCAAGCAGATGCTCACCTTCAGTTTCGGCTTCTCATTCCTAAGCAGAAAGCCGGTATGGGACGAACTGCTTTCCCGCCTTCCCGGCACTCTCTTTCTGATGGCCTCTTCGATGGCGTTCTCGGCAGTAATAGGCATATGGTTAGGGATCAAGGCCGCGCTGAACAGAGGCAGGCTTGCCGAGCGGATAGTACTCAGGGCAGGTGCGATCACGGCATCTTTTCCGGGGTTCTTTGTCCAGCTTGTCCTTATAATGCTGCTTGCGAGGACATTCCCGTTATTCCCGCTCAGGGGAAGCGTATCGATCCCTCAGCCCACGGGAGCTGTCTCAGTTACTCTGGACTATCTGTGGCACATGGCACTGCCTGTCCTGTCCCTGACCCTGATGGGTTTCGGAGGATGGGCGCTCTACGTCCGAAACCTTATGGTAAAGGCTCTCGGTGAAGACTTCGTGCTGATGGCCAGGGCCAGAGGACTATCAGAAAACAGAGTGGTCTATGGACACGCCTTCCGCACGATACTGCCGCCGATACTTACGATCCTCCTGATGTCCGTGCCGGGACTGGTTTCCGGCGCGGTAATAACGGAATCGGTATTTTCACTCCACGGAGTGGGGACCTTTCTTCTTGAGGCTGTCTCAGGACATGATTATCCCTCTGCCGGAGCATCCTTCTACATGCTTGCCCTTATAACCGTTATCTCAAACATGCTTGCCGACATAGTATACGGGATGGTAGATCCCAGGGTGCGGGTGGGAGGCGGAGACCAATGACGGATATCCTGAGACGTAAGAGCGTCATACTGCTAATATGCATATTCCTTACCGGCCTCATAGGTCCCGCGCTTATGGGGAGACACCACTCTGACGTGGCGGGCGCACCTTTCGCAAGGCCTGTCTGGTGGAACAGGGAACTTCCGCTCTCTTCGGAATACGCTGTGGGGAATGACGGTGCCGTTATCGACTGGGAAAAGCTCCCTCCCGAAATATTTGCCCTGAACGGGAAGATAACGGCAGATCCCGGAAGCGAGGTCAGGATAATATGGTCGACCCCTGAGGGCGATATGCTTTTGGATACGCTTGAAGGAAGCGGCATATATTGGATAAACATGGACGGAAGGGACATGATATTCAAGCAAGAACTGGGACTGCCCCTCATAGGCAAAAGCGCAGAATACCTCTTCCCTTCAAAGGGAAGATATGAGATCCGGACTGAAGGTGCCCGTGAGACGGAACTGAGTCTCTCTCTTCCCGGAGGCAGACAGGGACTGCTCGGTACCGACCAGAGGGGGCGTGACATACTGACCCTGCTGGTATACGGGATCAGGACCTCTCTGACGGTCGGCATAAGCGCAACTTTGATAGCAAGCCTTCTTGGGCTCGGGCTGGGTCTTGCGACTGGATATATAGGCGGATGGTTTGACTCGGCCGTAATGAGGACAGTCGATGTCCTTCTCTCGATACCTACCCTCCCGATAATGATGGTGCTGGCCGGGCTGTGGGGAAAGGGACTGTGGCAGCTTGTCCTTATACTGTCGATATTTTCGTGGATGGGAACAGCCCGTTCAGTAAGGGCTCTCGTGCTTACGGTAAGGGAGAGTCCGTGGGTCGAGGGCCTCAGGGCCCTTGGTGCCGGCCGGGGATACATCCTCCGGCGGCACCTTGTTCCCGAGGCTGCCCCCATACTGCTCGCCAATGTGGCCCTTGGCGTTCCCGGAGCCATCCTTGCGGAAGCGGGGCTCGCATTTCTTGGACTGTCCGATCCGAGGCTCATATCATGGGGCAGGATGCTTCATGAGGCCCACTCTTTCGGGGCCTTCACAGAGGGAGCATGGTGGCTGCTGATCCCGCCCGGTCTCGGTATAGTGGCCCTATGCCTCATCTTCATGGATATAGGACGATATCTTGAAGAGAAGATAGACCCAAGGCTTGGGAGCGGTAAAAATGCTTGATATCAAAGATCTCACGGTAAGATACAACTCGATGGGCAGAGTGACAGATGCTGTCAACGGCATATCGCTCAGCGTAGAAAAAGGCAGCTTCACGGGCCTTGTGGGGGAGTCCGGAAGTGGCAAGAGTACCCTGATGATGGCCCTCCTCGGACTTCTGCCGCCCCGTACCGAGGTCAAAGGAAAGATACTTTTCAACGGGACCGACATACTCAGGATGTCGGACAGGGAGATAAGGGATATGAGGTGGAAAGAGATCGCTCTCGTACCTCAGGGGGCACAGAATTCATTCACCCCTGTGATGAAGATCAAAAGCCATATCAGTGAGGTGCTTTGCGTTCACCTAAAAATGCCTGGCGACGAGGCCGAAAGAGAGACCGCCAGGCTCCTAAGCGAAGTGGGTCTGGATCCCGGAATAAAAGAGAGGTATCCCCACGAACTCTCGGGCGGACAGAAACAGCGGGCATCGATCGCCCTTGCGCTTGCCTGCTCTCCCTCTCTCCTCCTTGCCGATGAACCGACGACCGCCCTTGATGTCATCGTCCAGGCGGAGATACTTGAGCTTCTTTCAAATCTGAGAAAGACCAAGGGCCTTTCGATACTCCTCGTCACGCATGACCTTCCCCTCGCTGCAACGGTATGCGACAGGCTTGTCGTGATGAAGGACGGTATCATCGCGGAGACAGGCACACCGTCAGAGATAGTGAGAGACCCGAAACATCCCCACACGAAAGACCTCGTCAGGGAGATGTTCGGGCAGAGGGATAAAAAATGATGGACAGAAAAGTTGTCGAGACATCAAAAGTTACTGTAAGCTTCAGGTCGAAAAGGGGAGACATCCATAAGGCTGTGAACGACATATCACTCTCCCTCTCTCGGGGGGAGACGCTTGCTGTGGTAGGCGGATCCGGAAGCGGCAAGACTAGCTTGCTCCGTGCTCTTATAGGGCTCGTTAGACCCAATGCGGGACACGTGATACTTTATGGGAAGTATCTTTCACAGCTTGGGAAAGACGGGCTTGCAGAGGTGAGACAGAGATGCGGATATGTCCAGCAGGACCCTTACGGAGCCATACCGCCCGGCCTGACTGCGCTGGAGGCTGTCTGCGAACCTGCTGTCATAGCAGGTGTCAGGACCGGAAGAGAAGAGATAAGGGAGAGGGCAGTCAGCCTGCTTGCAGAACTTGGCCTTAAGGGAGAGAGGATATTGGGTTCCCGGGCGGCAGGCCTTTCCGGAGGACAGAGGCAAAGGGTTCAGATAGCAAGGGCGCTCATGCTCTCACCTGGGATACTTCTCTGCGACGAACCGACCTCAATGCAGGATGCTTCGACGCGCGGAGAGGTCATTGAAGTCCTTGCAAAGCATGTGGCTGACGGAACGGCAATGATATTTGTGACACATGACCTGGTCCTTGCAGGAAGGGCTGCAGAGAGGATAATGGTGATGAAAGAGGGTTTCCTCTGTGAGGAGGGACCCTCAGATAAGATCCTTAATGCCCCGGATGACCCCTATACAATAAAACTTATCAATTCCGTTCCCAGTTTCGGGAAAATCACCGCCTGAGAACGGTATTATCCATCGGTCCGCCAAATATTTAAATTTCTTTCTTAATTTTTATGTGATACTATTTTTGGATTTGGTGTATGATTTCATCAATAATCCACGGAGGTGTTTTGCATGTCAGTAATGCAGGATTTCAAGAAGTTTGCAATGCGCGGAAACGTTTTGGACATGGCAGTAGGTGTCGTTATCGGTGCGGCTTTTGGAAAGATAATAGCGTCGTTGGTAACTGATATCCTAATGCCTCCTATCGGACTGCTGATGGGCGGGGTTGATTTTTCAAACCTCTTCGTCAATCTTTCAGAAACTCCTGCAGCAACGCTTGCAGAGGCGACAAAGGCTGGTCTGCCAGTGATCGCTTACGGTCTTTTTATCAATGCTGTCATCAATTTCCTAATCCAGGCATGGGCGATATTCTTGGTGATACGTTTTGCCAACAAACTTATGCCGCCTCCCCCGGCTCCTGCCCCGTCGCGCAAATGCCCCTTCTGTTACTCGGATATAGACGACAACGCCACAAGGTGCCCGCACTGCACATCACAGTTGTAGACCGCCCGCCCTGTCCTGAATTATAATTTGGGGGAAGGTGATTATTTTCCGTCATTGATGGACAGGAGGGAAGAAAGTATGAAAAAAAGCGGAAGGGTCTACTCAATAGCTGTAAGTCCTCAGAGAGGACAGCTGAAAAAAGAGGTCCCGGAAGCCATATTCATCGCGGGCAGGGGCATAGAAAACGACGGACATGCAGGAGACTGGGGCCGTCAGGTGACATGCCTCAGCTTCGAAAGCCTCCGTAAGGCCAACGCGGAGAAAGGGCTGAAGATGGGGCCGGGCGATTTCGCGGAAAACGTACTGACCGAAGGGCTTGACCTCTCATCACTAGTGCCCGGGAGCAGGATAAGGCTTGGTGAAGATGTCATGCTGGAGGTCACTCAGGTAGGCAAGGAGGACCATCCAAGCATAGTCAGCAGGACATTCGGAGTCAGCCTGCTTCCTTCAGAAGGACTCTTCTGCGTGGTAGTTGCGGGAGGAAAGGTCAAAAAGGGCGATGCGGCGGTCATAGAATGAAAAAGAGGTCCGGGATCTTCCCGGGCCTCTTTTCTGCTCATTCAAGATATCAGTCGCCGGCCACTCTTATGTGTTCACGGATATCAGCCAGCGAGACCCTGGTAAGTTCGCTTCTTGGAAGATTGCTCAGTATTTCCCACGCCATGTCGAGCGAGTAGCCTATCTCCCTTTCCTCTTCTTTGCCCTGTTTAAGGAACTTTTCCTCAAAGAGTTTTCCAAATTCCAGAGACATCTTGTCATTCTTTGAAAGTTCATCCTCTCCGACGACACCGGCCAGGGAGCGGACCTCCTGGACCCTGCTGTAAGAGGCGAAGAGCTGGCTTGAGACGCTGGGGTGGTCTTCCCTGGTGTATCCTTTACCTATACCGTCTTTCATAAGTCTGGAAAGGCTTGTCAGGATGTCTATCGGAGGGTAGATGTTCTTTGAGTCAAGCTCTCTTGAAAGCACTATCTGTCCCTCGGTAATAAATCCTGTAAGGTCGGGTATAGGGTGGGTAATGTCGTCGTTCGGCATCGTCAGGATCGGGATCTGCGTTACGCTGCCACTGACGCCCCTTACGACGCCGGCTCTCTCATAAAGGGAAGCGAGGTCGCTGTATAGATAGGCCGGGTACCCTTTTCTGCTGGGGACCTCTCCCGCCGCGACTCCGATCTCACGCAGGGCCTCACAGTAGCTTGTCATATCCGTGATTATTACAAGGACATGCAGACCAAGTTCATATGCCAGATACTCTGCGGTTGAGAGCGCCATCCTTGGGGTGGCTATGCGTTCGATAACAGGATCGTCAGCAAGGTTGAGGAAAGTCACGATATTGTTGCTGTGCCCCCTGCTGGAGAGTTCCTGCGTGAAATATGCCGCGTCATCGTGTTTGATCCCTATCCCCGCAAAGACAACGGCAAAATCATCCGACCCCATGATCTTAGCCTGTGTTGCGATCTGGACAGCAAGCTGGTTGTGAGGCAGTCCGTTCCCTGAGAATATAGGGAGCTTCTGGCCCCTGATGAGTGTGGTAAGCGTATCTATAGCCGATATGCCCGTGTTTATGAAATCCTTCGGATACTGGCGCGCCATTGGGTTGAGCGGGAGCCCGTTAATATTTACCCGTTTGCCTCCGTAGGTCTCGCCGCATCCGTCTCTAGGTTCTCCCAGACCGTTGAAAGTCCTGCCCAGCATGTGCTTTGAGAGCCTGATCTCAAGGGGTTTTCCGAGAAAACGGAGTTTTGTTGTGTTTGGGATGAGGTCTTCTGTACCTGTGAACACCTGCACGAGCGTGGCCTTCTCGCTGAGCGACTTGACCTGCCCGTGTCGCATCTGCCCCCTGCTGTCACGTATATGGACGAGCTCTCCGTAGCCTACGCCGGTTACGTTCTCGACCAGGACGAACGGACCTTCGATATCCTTTACACCAATATATTCAGCATTCGCCATAAGCTACTCACCTCCGAGCTTTCTTGTTCTTTCCGCAGCTACCCTTTCGAGGTGAGCATTTATCCTCTTTCTGACAAGGGCAAAACCTTCGGCGTCGTCCGGTGCGAGTTCCCTCAGGTGGGTTATCGAGTCGACAGATTCGTCCTCCTTGATAAGGGAGATCGGGATGCCCTTGCGTACCAGGTTAAGAGCCTTATTATAGAAATCGATTATCACGTCCAGGATCTCAAACCCCTTTGAGGGGGGGGAGTATGAATCCGATCCGAACGAATTCTGCTGGAGATATCCGTTCTTTATCAGGAAGGCCGTAAATGCAATAAGTCTCTGATCGTCAGGCAGAACGTCCTCACCGACTAGCTTTATGACCTGCTGGACCTTGTTGTCCTCAGCGAGGATCTGGCGGACTTTGTCCCTGGTATTTCCCCACCTTGGGTCTACGTTGGAACAGAACCACCCGTTGACCTCTTCAGCGTATTCGCTGTAGGAGTCTATCCATGAGATGGCAGGATAGTGCCTCGCGTTTGCAAGGTTTTTGTCAAGTCCCCAGAAACATCTTATAAAGCGCTTTGTATGTCTTGTAACAGGTTCAGTGAAATCTCCTCCGGGAGGAGATACAGCCCCGATAACGCTTATGCTGCCGTTTTCACCGTTCAGTGTCACGACTCTTCCTGCCCTCTCGTAAAATTCAGCCAGCCTGCTGGGCAGATAGGCGGGGAACCCTTCTTCCGCGGGTATCTCTTCGAGGCGGCCGGAAAGCTCGCGGAGGGCTTCCGCCCACCTTGATGTCGAGTCTGCCATTATTGCGACGTCGTATCCCATGTCCCGGAAATATTCAGCAATAGTGATACCGGTGTATATCGAAGCTTCACGTGCTGCAACAGGCATGTTGGAGGTGTTCGCTATAAGGATCGTCCTTTCCATAAGAGGCCTGCCTGAGCGGGGGTCTTCAAGCACAGGAAACTGCTCGAGGACGTCCGTCATTTCATTTCCTCTCTCGCCGCATCCGATGTAAATGACGACCTGAGCGTCGCCCCATTTGGCCAGCTGGTGCTGCGTTACCGTTTTCCCTGTCCCGAATCCTCCAGGAATACAGGCAGTGCCTCCCTTTGCTATCGGGAAAAGTCCGTCAATGACTCTTTGTCCTGTGACAAAAGGCTCATTCGGAAGCAGCCTTTCGCGGTAGGGACGCGGAGTTCTCACAGGCCATCTCTGGATCATCGGAATCGCAACTTCACGGCCGAAGGCATCCTTGATCTTTGCAACCATCTCGCCGCCTTTGTGAAATCCTCCGGATATCACCCAGGTGATCTCCCCTTCCATGCCGGGGGGGGCCATGATCTTATGGAGAAGCAGAGGAGTCTCCTGTACCGTAGCTATCACAGTGCCCCCTGTTACCAGGTCGCCCGGCTTTGCAACAGGAGTGACCTCCCATGTCTTGTCCCTGTTAAGCATATTGACGGATGTCCCGGGAGAAATGTACATCCCCTCTGATTCAAGAAGGGAGTCCAGCGGGCGGCCGATGCCGTCAAAGAAACTTCCTATAAGTCCGGGGCCTACCTCAATTGAGAGGGATTCCCCGGAACCTGTGACGGTCTCAAAAATTTTAAGTCCGTCAGTGTCCTCGTAGACCTGAATAGTTGCATCATCGCCGTCCATGCTTATGATCTCTCCCATAAGCTTTTTGGGTCCGACGTTGACAACTTCACGCATTGCAAAATCACGCATATTAGAGGCCTTGATTACAGGACCATTAACGAAGGTAACGATACCTTCCTTATTATTTGGGGCGAAATTTGTCTTAGCCTCCAAAACCCATTCCTCCTATAGCAGCGGCAGAAGCCGTTCGGCCAGCGTATCGGCCATTTCCTGTGTCAGACTTTGCCAGTCGGAGTTGACTTGTCTGCGGTTATCTTTGGTTGAGACCCAGCATCCCCCCAATATGGGGGCCGGTTCCGGATCGAATACCAGTTCTGTTCCCGGAAGTACCTCGCTTACCTTGGATATCACTTTGTCGGCAAGGCCGAGGTCGACAGCCGAAAGCCTGAACTTCAGGCCCTCTTTTTCCCTCAGCGAATTGACCGCGTCTACACAGATGCCTGCCAGTATATCGGCATAATCTTCACGGTCCCTGAGATAGACCAACTTGTCCTGGAGCCTCCCGAGCGCTTCTGAAAGTATCCTGTTCTGAAGCCTGAGCGTTTCAGTAGATTTTTCTCTCTCTGCAGAGAGTATCTGTCTGCGCCGGATATCCTCGGCCCTTTTTCTCGCATCCTGAAGGATTATGTTTGTTTCGTTCTGCAGTTTCTCTGTCTCCTTCAGCATCCATTCCTCGGCTTCACGTCTCGCTGCCGTCGTCAGATCCTTTTTTTGCGCGTCTGCTCTGTCAAGGATTATGTCCCTGAGTGTCCCAATTTTTTCATTGGATACTTCTTTCATTACATTTTCACCCCAATGGCTTCCTGTACATAACGGGTCAGGAAATCTGGACCCCGTTTTGTACCGAATCTGTCAGGTATCTCAACCACAAGAGGCAGATCTCCGCGCTCCCGCAGCTGCTGAATAACATCCGGAGCCATTTCCGCAACTTTTTCTGTAACTGCGAGAATGGCAAGGTCCGGTATCTTAAGCGCTCTGTCAATTGCGGCAAAAGCCTCATCCGCAGTGTGAACGAGACAACCCTGGATGCCGGCAAGCCTCATGCCTACCAGGGAATCATGGTTGTCGCTCACAATGAAAGCTTTCATTTCTGTTGTTATACCCTTATATCCGCCCCAGTATCAGAAGGGAGACGATGACTCCGTATATGGCGATACCCTCTGAAAGGCCGAGATAGATAAGGGTCGTCCCCAGCATTTCAGGTTTTTCCCCTACCAGTCCGAGCGCTGCGGATCCGACGCTCGCAACGGCAAGCCCCGCTCCGAGGCATGCGAGTCCGGTTGAAACTGCTGCGGCTATAAAGCCCATGCCCGCGCCTGTTCCAAGAGGGGCTGCGGCCGCCTGAGCGAATGCGGGGTGCATCGTGAGAGAAAGCGCTGCGCCTGTGAAGATCAGAAGAGACGATATCCCGAGTCCGGAAAGATAGAATACCCGTCCTCCTTTGAATCCCCTGCGCTGCATAAAATACCCCAGGCCTATCATCGTTGCGACAGTGCCGCAGCAAACTGCAAGTCCAAACATTCAAAACCCTCTCCTTTTCTGTAATTGTAAAAAATTATCAATTCACTGTTTTTATCGTTGTAGTTGTCCTGTCAATATATTGTTATTTCTGTTCGGCCGCGGAAACGTACTTGGAACCGTCCTTTTTCCAGCCGACAGGTTTGAAAGCGCTTCCCCCTCCCTTGTAAAATTTACCGAAGAACTCGTAGTATTCGAGTCGCAGAGTCTGGATAAATACGATGAGGCCTTCCAGGCATACGATCACTATATTTCCTATCACGAGTATTATTCCCTTCATTACTATCCCGCCGGGCAGTGAGTGGACCATCTCTGAGAGCATGATCACCGCCAGTGACAGCCCGACGTGGTTGAGGGCGAATGCGGCGAGCCTTACAAAAGAAGCTGTGTTAGAGACGAATGACATCAGGTTGTGCATTATCTCAAAAATGTTTAGAACGACAGATTCTCCCTCGTCCTTCTGATGGAGCAGATAGCGCGCAAGCACATCACGGAATATCATCAGCAGCATCAGGACTCCGATCCCGGCCCACATGATGTCGGCAGCTACTTCGGGTATCTTCGTTCCGGTCATGTATATGGCAGCCAGGGCGGCCATTGTCCAGTAGAGCATAAGTCCTGCCATACCCTGTCCGTCAAAAAGAAGCCGGCCAAAATCCTTTGCCCTGTACTGTGTGATCATGTTCAGTACAAGTCCGAGGCTTATCATGAAGACGCCCATGCAGATGGCCACTATGAGCAGCTTATTGGTGTCATGCATCGGAGAGAGCCACAGCGCCGGGATAACGTTCTCCAGCCCGAAGATGCTTCCGTACAGCCCTCCGAAAATGATGGAACTTGCCGCTGCGTATTTCATTACCTGGCCGAAGGAACGCTTCATCATCCCTTTTTTTACAAGGACGGAGGAGGCCAGGAATATCATCAGCCCGTGTCCTATGTCTCCGAACATGAAACCGAAAAAGAGTATGAAGGATATTGCCACGATCGGGGAAGGGTCGATCTCTCCGTAGGAGGGAAGGCTGTACATCGACACTATATCCTGGAAGGCCCTGAAGAAGGGGTTGTTCTGAAGGAGTGTGGGTACCCTTATGCCTGAATAGGTTATGTCCTTTGTCTCCTCCACCATGACCGTTGTCATAGGGGCTTCCTCTTCCACCGTCTTCCTGATCTCCGCAAGGGTATCGGCAGGTATCCATCCTGAGAGAACATACATGCCGCTTACCTCTCCGCGGCCCTTGCAGACGTCATAAACCCTCTGCATCGTGTAGAGCTGCGAATACAGAAGCTCGTATTCGGCGCGTTGCTCCCTAAGCATGTCCTTAGCGGCCTTTGCAAGCCCCTTGATGGCCCGCTGGTGGTTGGCGATGCGCTTGTTGACCTGGCTCAGCGGATCTTTTCCCTTTAGCTGCTCAGCTATCGATTTTAATGAAAACTCTTTGAAATAGACCGCTTCGAGCAGTTTCCTTGTCGACTCTTCGTATCCCTTTACAGTCAGTACGAGAGCCCATGTGTTTCCGCCCACCACATTCAGTTCGCTGACCGTGATGGGAGATTCCTCGCTGCTCTCTGTCAGTCTCTGATAGTTTTCGTTGGACAGCCTTCCGAAGAAGGGTATCAGGAATTTGCCACCCGCGAGTTCTTCCGGACCGAACTCGGTACCCTTAAGCACTTCGACGAAGAGCTTGGTGGCCGTGAGCAGTTCTTCTTCCTCTGTCATCACAAGCCTTCGCTTTTCCCATACCTCCAGCCGTCTGGAAGTCTGGTCCACCTTGCGGCGGGCGGCCGTAAGCGTAAACTCTCTGGTCAGGGTCACAGGGGAGGGCTCGGGGATCATCTCTCCAGCTATCTTCCATACGGTGGAGACCTTGTTAAGGAGTTCGTCGTACGGGTTTTCTGTCTCGGTCGTGACCTTGGACCTGAGGGACCTGTCGTTTACAAGAAGGTCGAGGGGCAGGGGCTGGAAGCCTCCTGTCAGCACCATCTGACGGGCTACAGGCTCCATCTCCGAATCCGGACCTATCATGGTCAACGCGACCATTTTCATTACTGCCATTTGGGTTCACCCCCGCTGATTATAGGCCTGATAAGGTAAGTCGCCGCTTGGCTGCGGTCATAGTCATACCTTACGTCTTCAATAACACGTATGATGTCGTCCAGTTCATGGGATTTCAGTATGAAATAGCTTATGGCTGTGTGGAATCCCGGCGGCCCCTTCTCAAATATCGCAAGGGCTTTTAAATAGTTGTACCGCTTGATGGACATTTCAAGGGCAAGTTCCCTGTCTTCTTTTTCAAGCGCATCCCTGAATATTTTTGCGTAGACGGGGAAAGACAGCTCAAGTCTGTCAAGCCTCTCCTCCCATGTCGCGCCTCTTGCCATATCCCTGAGATGGTGCGTCTTTACCTTGTATTTAACAGGGAGCATCCTGCTCAGGGTCTCTTCCATCGTCATCTGGTAGTACCATGTGCACCTGTGGAAGTGATACAGGTTCAACAGGTCTATCCTGCTGCCGAATAAGGGCTCAAGCAGTTTCTGCTCTTTTTCCGGCAGATTTTTAAGGTCGTTATACAGGGAAGATTCGACCAGGTTGTCTATTGCGAGTTCAAGCGAAAAGAGGGACTCTTCTCCGTTTATGAGGTGTCTGACCGGTTCCGCGACGGCTTTGTAATATTTTGTATCCTTCAGGGCGTCAAGGGCTTCACCGTAATCCCTGCTGTTCAGCAAAAGGCCGTACGACAATTTCGAGCCCGGCACCGCGAATAGGCGTTTTCTCATCTCGTCCCTGTCCAGTCTTTTGACCCTTATCCATCTGAAAATGCTCTTGAGGTGCTCTGCCTCGTACCACCCGAGCCAGTCAACGAAGAGCTCCCGTTGTGGGCCGGCCAGATATGAGAGAAAGGCTGTAGCTTCAGAGAGGATAGCAGACCTGACGGCATTCTCAAGGTCCACACGGTGGACTTTTGCGGGCGGGATCGTCTCGAGGTGGCTGCCGTACCCTTCTGTCTGTTTGAGGAAATCAGTTATCTCCGCGGTAGAGCCCAGGTTAAGCAAAGCCCAGTACTCTTCGGAGGTCAGAAGCCTGCTGAAGAGCACGTGTGATTTCACACCTATAGCTGTTGCCTGCCCCTTGGAAGTTGATAGCAAACTTAATTACCCCTTCTGGTTTTCGATATGAATCTTTCTGCTGTCTCTGAGATCATAGAGTCGATAACAGGATCCACGTTTTCTTCGAAACGTTTCTGCATACGGATCCGCTCCTCTTTTCCGAGATCAGCTATCTGTTCCGCCTCAGTCCTCGCCGAATTGAGGGCGGTCTCCATTATCCCCTTGGCCTGCTCTCTGGCGGAGGCCATCTGATTGGTGCGCTCCATGGCAAACTTTTCCTGCGCAGAACGCAGGAACCCATCTGATTCGCTTTTTGAATCCTCAACGATCCTCTTTGCCTCTGATTCCGCTCCGAGCAGAACTGCAAGCACTTCCTGCAATGTACCCATCGTCATTACCTCCGGAATTAGACTACTTTGCCTTTTTCTGAGCCATCTTCATTCTTGTGAAGTCTTCACGTTCGCCCTCTTCAAGGACGTCGGATATGAACCTTATGTCCGCCTTGTTTGATGGGATGACCACTTTTTCAAGAGCATTGACACGTCTGTGCGTCTTTCTTATCTGTACTGCAAGTCTGTATACGCTTGTCTCGACTTCTGCAAGCCGAGCGAGCAGCACCATTACCTTCCTGAATTTAGAGTATGCCGCATCCATCGCCCCGGAAGATCCGTAAAAAGAATAACTGGGTACGGTCTTGTCCGACAACGGGTCAACATCAGGGATCTCCACTCCCATTACAGAACGCAGACGGACAGTAATATCAGAAGTCAGGGGAACGGCTTCAGATATGTCTTCCACAGTATCTATCCCAAGAGAGACGTTTGCTTTCTGAAGCGCTTCGTATGCTTCTTTGAAAACACGCTCGACATCTCTCTGTATTGTTTTTGCCGAATCGATATATCTGACGAGCTCCATCATCAGCACCTGCCGTTTCTGATCGAGCAGGTCATGTCCCGACTGCGCCATCTTCATCGAACGGGTGAGCTTGACGAGGTTTCCTCTTGTAGGGGCCAGTTTTGTAGCCATAAGATCCTCCATTGCCAGATCAGGGTATCAGATAAAAATCATCAATGCCGAGTCTGTTCCGCAAAAACGTGCTAAAATTCCATACATGACGCAGGGCAGGCTCCAAAAAACAACAAACTCTGCCGGAAACAGAGACCACGAAATCGATTTTAACTCTTATATCTGAGTTAGTACAGGGGGTAAATATAAGCCTATGTTCATATTATTCATCAGCGAGACAGATCTGTCAAAAGAGAAAGGGCTCTCGGCCGCTGGGGCGAACGTCGAAGCGCTTCCCTATACCGCTCCCGCGGATGCGGATATGCTCTACTACGACAGGCCAAAGGTGATCGACTGTATACCTCTGGATCCGTTCGGCCACCCGACGCCGGCTCTTGTGACTAAAGCGGCCGTAATGGAAGGAAAACTTCCCGTCATGAACATTAGGGCCGGGACCTCGATAGCCCCTGCTGCTCCGTTCAGGGATCTTGAAGCGGTCCCCGGAAGGGATCCCAGGGTAGGGCCCGCAGTGCCGGACTTCCTGAAGATCTCCGAAGAGGCTGCTGAGGCAGCCAAAGATCTTGCCGGGTCCGGCATTAAAAGATTTGTGCTTGCCGAATCAATTCCCGGAGGGACAACAACGGCCCTTCTACTCCTGAGGTCCCTCGGATACGACGGGACAGTCTCATCTGCGGGCCCCGTAAACCCGCTGCCTAAAAAGGAAGAGATCTGGAATGCGGTCGCCTCAAGGCTCGGCATCAGAACAGGCGGTATGAAAGGAAAGGGCCTCGCAGCGGCGGCGGAAGCGGGGGATCCGATGCAGATATCTGTAGCTTCCTTCGTATCCGCTCTTCCTGAAGATACCGAAGTGGTCCTTGCGGGAGGCACCCAGATGATGGCAGTCGCCGCACTGCTCAGGGACATGAAGGTAACGAGACCGCTGATGGTGGCCACGACCAAATATATATGTAATGACATAACAAGCTGTTTCGTCGAATATGCGGAGAGGATAGGCGTTGAATGGTACTCGGCCCCCCTCGACTTTTCTAAGTCGAGATTCCCGGGCCTTGCTGACTACGAAAAAGGTTACGTCAAAGAGGGCGTGGGAATGGGAGGATCAGTATGGTATGCGATCCAAAACGGCGCGACTTTGGAAAATATCACCAAACGGACTGAAGAACTCTACGCAGGACTTATCTCCTGAATCACCCGACAGTGAAAATAGGTACTCCTAAGAAAGCGGCGGGTCATCCCGCCGCTTTTGACGCCTTAAGCGTCGAATATAGAGCTGCAGCAAGGATCAGCGTTCCTCCCGCGAACTCGTTAAAAGAGGGTATTTCTCTGAGAAAGAGGGTTGCGGCAACTATCCCGTATACTGATTCGAGGCTGGCTATCATCCCAGCAGTCTGTGCCCTCACGTGTTTCATCCCATTGATGAACATCGAATGGGCTGCCGCGGTAAAAAGCACCCCCAAAAGGATCAAAAGAGAAATGTTGGTGATAGTGAGTACAGGCTTATATAAAAAAAAGGCCGGGAGCAGGACAAGAGTGGCTGTTCCCTGTTCGTAAAAGGCGATCAGTCTCCCGGGATATTTCTTTACGTATTTTCTGTTTATAAGTGACAGTGCAGCATAGGTAAGGCTGCATGTCATGCCCCATATGATCCCCATTGTCATGCTGTTGCTCAGATGGAACTCGGGTACTATTATCATTACCCCTATGAACATCACGCAGGCACAGAGAACATCGGCGATCTTGATCCGTTCTCCGAAGATAAGAGGTTCAAGGAACGTAATAAAAAGAGGAAACGTCGAAAATGTGAGGACACCTATAGCTACAGTTGAGACCTGGATGGAAAGGAAGAAAGTTGTCCAGTGGACAGCAAGTAAAAAACCTGCTGCCGCAAGAGCAGCCATGTCACGCCCCGAATCAAGCCTTATGCTTTTGCCCCTGTACCTGAAGAGAGCGTACATGGCAGTACTCGCAAAAAAGACCCTTCCAAGCGCTATTATGACTGCGGGCAGTCCGACATATCTGGCAAAAAGCCCGGAAAGGCCGAAAAGGACTACTGCGATATGTATCTCTATAAGACTCCTGGTCTTCTCCTGCATTTATGTCTCCTTCTCAAGAAGGGGAGCCGGGTCAAAGAATTCACCCCGCCACGACAGACTGAAATGAAGGTGCGGTCCGGTGACCCTACCGCTCTTTCCCGAGAGTCCTATGATTTCTCCCCTTTCTACGCTGCTTCCTAAAGATGTCGATATCTTTGACAAATGGCAGTAAAAGGATATGAGTCCCGCACCATGGTCAATGTATACGCACTTGCCCGCAAACCAGAAGTCTCCGGTCAGTATGACCCTGCCGGAAGCAGCAGCTTTTACGGGAGTCCCCAACGGGGCTCTCATGTCTACGCCTCCGTGCCTTCCTTTGAACTGGCCGTTTAAATACCTGCTCTTTCCGTAAACCGAAGAATAACTCCCGGTGACAGGTTTGAAGAGCGGAAGAAGCGGAGCAGATCCGGGAGTGTCGGTCTGTATGGCTGCCTTGCCGAGCCCGGCCTCTCTCTTTATCCGCTCGCTGAGGCTTTGGGGAGGTGTCAGTTTATCTGCCTCGACTTTAAGATTTTCCCTGGGGTATCTGTGTGTGGACAATTTTATATTATGTTTGATCTCCCGTAGCTCGCCTTCGATCATGCAGCTTATGCGAAGTTCGCTTGTCCCTGCTTTGGCGTTTTTCAGGTCTGTTCCCAAAAGGACGCTGAAAGCGCCGTTCTCCGGGGTCAGCAGGGAATCCTTTCCCTGCCACGAGACAGAAACGTTCTGCAAAGGCGAAACGGACCTGACCGTGACTAGGAATGGCTGGCCTATGTCTGCCTGTGAAGGGGCGGTGAAGGCCAGGGTCCTGTCAGCGGCAAAGAGGGAGGTCTCAAGAAAAAGCAGGATGATAAAGATAGTGACGGTCCTATTCACAGTGCTCCTCCTCCCTGATCTTTTTTAAGACCCGGATAAAATCTATTATAGTATGACTTTGAAGAAGAGGTTAAGAAGTCCTCCTGTGATCAGTGCCGCACTTATCATTATCCCCGAGCTCATAAGCATCCTTTTTGAGCCGAGCTCCTTCCATAGGATTATGAAAGTTGCTATGCAGGGGAATGTCATTGCGAGGACGACCACTGCTATGAGCATCTGTGATGCGGAAAGGCCGATCGGTATGAGCAGTCCCATAGCTATGTCCTTCCTGAATACTCCCATCACTATAGGTATCGCAGTCTCGGGCGGCAGTCCCAGGAATCCCTGGAATATAGGAGAGAGTACGACGGCTATCTTCTTCATCACTCCCAGTGTGTCAAGGATATTGACGAGGAAAATGCCGAGAAGGACCAGCGGCGTCGCCTCGTAGAGGAAATCCTTTATCCTGAACCAGAGTTTGCTTGACCATGCCTTTATGGAGGGCATCCTGTACGGTGGTATTTCAACGATCAGTTCGGGGCTGTATCCTTTGAGAGTGAGGTGCATAATTCGTCCAAGGACAAGCCAGACGCAGAAGAGGATGCCGTAAACGGCGGCCACATAGCCCATCCCGAACTCGCCGAGTGTAGCCGAAAGCATTGCCTGTATCGATACACAGGGAATGCCGACTGAGATAAGGGTCGCGGCTATAAACCTCTCCCTCTCCGATTCGAGGACACGAGTCCCGAGGATACCCGGAACATTGCATCCGAAGCCGAGCAAGGTGGGGATTATGGCGTATCCGTGTATGCCGAATCTGTGCAGCAGCGCATCAAAGACTACCGCCAGCCTTGGCAGGTAGCCGAAGTCCTCAAGGAAGCTCAGCCCCGAGTAGAAGGCTATTATGTAGGGAAGGACCATCCCGAACTCTACGTATAACCCTGTCGAGAGGACTCCCAGGCTCTGTTCCAGGTCTATCCCGCCATCGATGAGAGTCCCGATCAGGATATTCCTGAGCGGCCCCTCACCGAGCATCCCGCTTAGTTTCTCAAGGACAGGGATCCAGAAATTCTCAAATATCGGGTCTGTTACATAAATTATTATTCCTTCGCCAACAAACCTGATCGCCATAAATCCCAGGATCAGGACAAGGAAACCCATGACACCTCCGAGCACCGGGTGCGCAGAGACGTCCTCTATCCTGTCCATTGTCGTATGGTGCCTGTGTGTGACGGTCTGGACTTTTGCTATTATCTCGCCTATGGCCTGCCATCGTGCCTCTTTGGTCATCGGCTGAAGCGGACTGACCCTGGCCTCGTCCATTTTTGATATCAGTTCGCTGAGCCCCTGCCCTGTGACCGCAACTGTCGGGATCACAGGTACGCCCAATTCTTCCTCGAGCTTCGGAAGGTCTATAAGAATGCCCCTGTGTCTTGCTTCATCCACCATGTTGAGCGCAATGACGACAGGGATGCCGTGCTCAAGGACCTGCATCGCCATGACAAGGTTCCTCTCAAGCGCAGTTGCGTCAATGACCAGGATGATAACATCGGCTCCGTCGTCCAGTATCCGGCGCGCGATCACTTCAGCCTCGTTTGTAGGATCAAGCGTGTATGCTCCCGGTACGTCTGTAAGCCTGGCAGTTTTACCTCCGTACCTCATCGTCCCCTCGGTGAAGCCCACGGTGGTGCCAGGATAATTCGAAGAGAGGGCATGCGTTCCCGTGAGCCTTGAGAAGAATACGCTCTTTCCCACGTTTGGGTTCCCCATCAAGAGTACCCGTCCACAGTCTCCGGGAAGCGACGGGCATTTTTTGCCTCCGCTGCTGCAGAGGCTGCAGTCTCTGCAGCTCATATGAACTTAGGCCATAGACGGCTCTTTTCAACGGCAGGCCGCTCTGGACGATCTTCGCCCTCGACTTCTATCTTTCCCGCGATGGCGTGGGCGACAGCGAAATGGCGTCCGTCAAGGAGAAGAGTTATGGGACCTCCAAAAGGCATACCGGATACTTTCTGTATTCTTTTGCCCACTCTGAGTCCCAGTGCTTCAAGGCGTTCTCCCGCTTCCCCCGCGGGGATGCTCTTAATTACAGCACTTTCCTCGTCTTTTACCTGCAAGAGGTTCATCTATAACAGTCCTCCATTGTCATCTTCAATTAAGGTTGCTTATGGCTAACCGATTATCCTACGGCACTATTGCCTTGTCAAGAAATATTAGACCTATTTTAGGCATAACATTCCTTATTGTGATCATGGCGAATATCCGCTTATGATCAGCTTTTGCCGGCTTTTACCATGATCCTGTCCCTGCATGGCGCCTATAAAGGCCGAATAAAATAGGTGATATCCGCAAGTACCGGCAAGGAGGGACTCTGACCTGCTGTTCATGCCTAGGGCCCCGATTGCTCGGCACGGGCTCTTTGTAGTAGACTTAGAGAGACAGTATATGTATATAGATGTCTGTTGTTGGATATGAGGCTGAAGGTGCAGGGTTTTGAGTTTACGGCCTTTTGTGAGATGATAAACGATCAACGTGAGAGATAAGAATGGAGTGGTATTGGAATGCTGCACTGCGGAATAGTCGGGCTGCCACTTAGCGGCAAGTCTACAGTATTCAATGTTATTACGAGGGCGGGAGCCGAGGTAAAGCCCTATGCAGGAGGCAAGACAGACCCCAACAAGGCTGTCGTAGAGGTCCCTGATAAAAGGTTCGACTTCCTCGTCGAGGTCCATAAACCAAGAAAGGTCACTCCCGCACAAGTCGAGTTCGTCGATCTTGCCGGGCTGTCAAGGGGGGCCGGAAAGGGGGAGGGCCTTGGCAATTCCTTCCTCTCATTCGTTGCTGATGCAGATGCCCTGATACAGGTCATCAGGTGTTTCGCAAACAAGACGGTCGAGCATCCCGAGGGGAGCATAGACCCGATAAGGGACTGGGATATCATTGAGAACGAACTGATCTTCCGCGACCTCGCCGTTATAGAAAACCGACTTGGAAAACTTAAGGCTAAAAAGAAACTTACTCCCGAAGAGGAGACCGAAAAAAAGCTGCTGGACGCGTGCTTTGAATGCCTGCTTGAAGAACGGCCCCTCCGCAGCATGGAACTTAAGCCGGCAGAGTGGCGCCTCCTCAGGGGATTCTCTTTTGTAACTTCCAAACCTGAGATACTCCTTCTCAACCTTGACGATTCGCAGTCAGACGAGACGAAGATACCTAAGTGGGATGAGCTTAAAAAGAGGGCGGATGAGCAGGGAGTTAAGCTGTGTAGCCTGTACGGAAGCCTTGAAATGGATATCGCAGAGCTTGAAGAGGAGGAGGCCGCCGCCTTTACTGAAGGCCTTGACATAACTGAGCCGGGCAGGGAAAGGCTGATAGAGGAAGCCTACAGGGTGCTTGGTCTGATCAGCTTTTTCACATGCGGTCCTGACGAAGTGAGGGCATGGACTCTTCATGACGGAGACAACGCAGTAGATGCCGCCGGAGCGATCCATTCCGACCTTGCCAGGGGATTCATAAGGGCCCAGGTGGTCGCCTTTGACGACTACAAAAAGCACGGCAGTTCCTTCGACGAATGCAGGAAGGCCGGATGCCTCAGGCTTGAAGGCAAAGAATATCTTGTCAAAGACGGGGATATCATAGAGATAAGGTTCAACGTCTAAAGGTGATGGGAAGATGATCTTCGAACCGATCGAACTTAAGGGCAGCCTGCTGAAGAACAGGGTCATATCTGCCCCTCTTGCATCTTCAAGCTCAATGGATGACGGCTCTCCCTCGGAGAGATCCCTGGAAATTTACAGGCGCTTTGCCTCGTCGGGAGCAGCCCTTTTTGTTGTTGAGCACCACGCTGTCACTGTTTCAGGGAGGACAAGGCCGGCACAGTTCCTTGCCGACAGCGACGTGACCGCAAAGAAGCATTCTGCGGTCTCAGCAATTCTAAAGGGTGGAAATGCACTGTGCCTTGCTCAGATCAACCACGCAGGGGCTAAGATAGCGGACCGGGGAGTCTTTGATATGGAGGGATACCGGCCTCTCTCCCCTTCGGGCATACCTGTCGGGGACCAGTGGGAAAAGAGCGGGCGTAAGCCGGAAACGATGACGCGCGGCGAGATCAGGCGTACCGTGGAAGATTTCGTAAACTCAGCCGTACGGATGGTCAGGATCGGCGGTTATGACGGGATCCAGATCCATGCCAGCCACGGCTACCTGATCGGACAGTTTTTAAGCCCGCTGACCAACAGACGCGACGATGAATATGGAGGCACAGACCGCAAGAGAGCCAGGCTCCTATATGAGATAACAGATGCTGTAAGACAGTCCCTAAACGATGCCCCGCTCTCCGTCCGGTTGGGCGCGGCTGACTTTCTTCCGGGTGATAAGCCTGTCGGGCTTTCTCTTGACGAGACAGTGCCTGTTGCCCGGGAGCTGGTCAACCTTGGCGTCGACATGATAGGCATCTCGGGGAATCTATGCGGATATGGGATCGACCGTAATGACAGCGCCTACTTTGCTCCCTATGCCCAGAGGATAAAGACATCAGTCGGATCCTCGGCCCTTGTTGAATGTACCGGGGGTATAAGGGATGTTTTTACTGCCGAAAAGATCCTCAGGGACGGAGTATGCGACCTTGTAGGCGTTGGGAGGCAGATGCTCAGGGATCCCGGCTTTCTTGCAGGATGGAAGGAGTCATGCTGATTTGAAGGTATACATAAGCTCGGATATGGAAGGTTCTACGGGAATAGTATCGTCAGAACAGGTCACTTCAGGCAAACCCGAGTACGCATTCGGATGCAGGATGCAGCTGCACGACACACTGGCGGCAGTGAGAGCCGCTCTCAGCTGGGGGGCTGACTCCGTAACGGTCAACGACTCCCACGACAGGATGATCAATCTTGATCCCTCAATGTTCCCCGGGGGTGTTTCCCTGATCAGCGGCAGCCCAAAGATACTTGGGATGGTGGAGGGGGTAACAGGGCATGATGCGGCGATCTTCATGGGTTACCACGCAATGGCCGGGACAGAAAAGGCCGTGCTTGACCACACCTATGACTCCAAAGTCGTATACGGACTCAAAGTGAACGGCATCAGGCTGGGAGAGACGGGACTCAACGCTCTTTTCTGCGGCGCACTTGACGTGCCTGTCGCAATGGTCGCGGGCGACACCGCAGTTTGTTTTGAGGCATCCAGCCTGCTTGGAAGCACTCTCGTCACATGCGCCCTGAAGGACGGGCTCGGCAGGAATGCCGCAGTTACCAGGAGCCCTGATGATACGTCGTCCCTGATATCGGGAGCAGTCAAAAAAGCCCTTGATGCTGCATCGGCAGGAGAGAGCCCGGTTCTGAAGATGGAGGCACCGTACAGGGCAGAGCTCACCTTCCATACCACGGCACAGGCAGACGCGGCCGGACTTGTCCCGGGAAGTGAAAGGATATCGGGAAGGTCCATGGTCTTCACGACTGATGACATTTTTGAAGTCAGGCGCTGGTACTCTTCATCTATCGACTGCGCATCACTGGCGGAACATTAGGAAGATGCTGTCTGTAGGAGTCGACCTCGGAGGACATACGATATCCGCGGCCCTGGTTGAAAGAAAGGGCGAGACTGCTCGCATGCTCTCAAGGGCCGACAGGGAGACTCCCGGGAGCAGGGGGCTTGATGAAGTCGTTCAAATTATTGCGGGCATGGTAGATGAGGTCTCGCAGGGGAGGCAGATCTCCTTTGTCGGGATAGGGATCCCCGGTTTTTTAGACAAGACACGAAGGAAGATAACCAGACTCACCAATTTTTCCGGCCTTGAGAATGTCTATTTTCTTGAACATCTCGCACCTGTACTGAACAGACGCGGGCTCTCTCCTTTGATTGGCATGGAGAATGACGCGAACTGCTCTGCCGTAGGTGAGGCCTTCTGCGGTGCGGCAAAGGGATGCCGCGATTTTATCGTCTTGACTCTAGGCACAGGAATAGGCTCCGGCATATTTGTGAACGGCGGGCTGCTCACCGGTGCCCATGGGATGGCCGGGGAGTCCGGCCATATGACCATATCCGGAAAGAGCGATATGAGCTGCGGATGCGGAAGCGCAGGGCATCTGGAGACGATCGCTTCCGCGGATTACATTGAACGGGGTGCCCGGCAAGAGGGACTTCCTCCGAATTTCAGGCTGCTATGGAATATGAGGGATGACAAAAGAGCAGATGCGCTCATCTCGAACGCGCTTGATGCTCTGGCCGGAGGCATAGCCTCGCTGGTCGTTGTGCTGGATCCGGAAAAGATCATATTGAGCGGAGGCATGAGCAAAGCCGAGGGACTGGCGGAGGAAGTCAGAGCAAGGACGCTCAGGTGGCTCCCGCTCCCGCTCAGGGAACAACTGAGAATAGAGGCGTCCGCACTGGGGACCGAGGCTGCCCTTTACGGGGCCGCTTCTATAAGTATGCTTGAGAGGTGATGTTGATGTCCTTGCCAAAAGTTTTTATGACCCAGAGGATACAGGATGTTGGAATGTCGATCCTTGAAGGCAGGGTGGACCTTACCCTTTGGAGCGAAGAAGGACGTCCAGATCCGGAGGCTGTGATGAGGGACCTGCCTTATGCAGACGGCCTGATAATGACGATGGGAATAGCAATGGACAGGAGCTTCTTTAAAATGGCGGAGAGACTAAGGGTCGCGAGCCTGTACTCTGTCGGTTACGACAACGTGGACATAAAGGCAGCGACCGAATTTGGCGTGATGGTGACAAATACCCCCGGAGTACTTACGGACGCGACGGCTGATACCGCCCTTATGCTGATGCTTATGACGGCCCGGAAGGCCAGGGAGAACGAGAAGATAATGAGGGAGGGCGGCTGGACACATTGGTCCCCGAACCAGTTTGTAGGGAAAGACCTCTCGGGTTCTGTTCTCGGAATAGTGGGCTTTGGTGACATCGGCCGGGCCGTCGCCAAAAGGGCCGCAGCCTTTGGCATGAAAGTCATATACACCGGCAGATCTCGCAAAATCGAGCACGAAGAACAACTCGGAGCCGAATACCTTCCATTGGAAGAACTGCTGAAGAGAAGCGATTTCGTATCACTGAACTGTGCCCTTACGAATGAGACTTCGGGCCTCATCGGTGAGCGTGAACTCAGGATGATGAAAAATGATGCGGTCCTCATCAACACGGCACGGGGTGCCGTCGTTGACCAGAAAGCGCTCTTCATGGCATGTTCTGAGGGGTGGATATACGGAGCCGGCCTCGATGTCTATGAAAAGGAGCCCGTTCCCATGGACGAACCTCTGCTTGAGCTTGAGAACGTCGTCATGATGCCTCATATAGGGAGCGCCGCTAAAAGGTCCAGGGAAGGGATGGCCCGCCTTGCGGCGACGAACCTGGTGGAAGCGCTTGAGGGCCGGGTACCTCCTAACCTTGTAAATCCCGGTGTTTTGAAAGAAAAGCGCCCCTGAAGATAGGCAAGTAAACAAACAGATCACCGCCGGCATTATAAATGCGGTGATCTGTTTGTTTTAACAGCGAAAATATAAAAAATTGTATAGTTGACAAAAATGTGTATCGAGTGCTACTATTCCTATAGTGAATTAAATCACATTAAACTGGAGGCTGGTAAGTATGGTAAAAATTCTGCTCTTGCTGATCGTGTTGGTCAATGGGCTGTTCGCATTCCGTTTCTTCACGGATTTCATGAAACACAAGAAGGAAGCATGGGCCGAACCCGGGAATAATGTCCTGCTGGCTGTCTGGGGAGCGGTATGCTTCTTCTTCTCAACATTCGGTATTTCAGACTTTGCCCTTTCAACGGTCCTTTACCGGGCCAGGAAACTTATTGACGATGCCAAGCTCCCCGGTACCCTGAATACGCAGTGCGCGATCCCCGTAGCTGTAATGGCCCTTGCATACATATCATCGATACAGGTGGACCAGATGACCCTGATACTCCTTATAATCTCCCAGATGACAGGAGCCTACTTCGGCCCCCGTTTCGTCGTTAAGATGCCTGTCAGACACATAAGGATGTTCATGGGAGTCGGACTGGTACTCGCGGCGTTTTTCGTCGTTGCAGGCAAATTCGGACTCTTGCCTTCAGGCGGCGAGGCGACAGGCCTGACCGGCGGCAAGCTTGTTCTCGGCATGGTCCTTCTGCTTATATACGGTGCCCTCAACAACGTAGGAGTAGGGTCGTATGCTCCCACGATGGCGACGGTCTATGCCCTCGGACTCAACCCGGCGATAGCATTCCCTGTCATGATGGGTGCCTGCACATTCTCAGTCCCGGTCGGAGGGATGGAGTTCGTAAGGCTTGGACAGTACGGACGGAAAATAACGCTTTTCAGCAGTATATTCGGTATACTCGGAGTCCTTGCCGCGGTATTCATCGTCAAGAGCCTAGATACCAGCATGCTCCAGTGGGTGGTCGCGGCAGTCATCCTGATCGCCGGCCTTGATCTGCTCCGGAACGCGTTCACAAAGGATAAAAATTAAATTACAGGTTTTTTACGGCTTGCGGTCTTTTCAATGAAGTATAATAAAATCAGGATCGAAAAGACTTAAAAGCTCGGGAGAGGAGTGCAGCAGATGTTACTGTTATCAAGAGAAGACATTCTTTCGGTATTTACAATGAGAGACGCCATAGAGGCAGACAAAAGGGCCTTCGTCCTGCACACGAAAGGGAAGGCTGTAGTGCCCCTTCGGATAAACATAGAGACAGAGTCGAAGGAAGGTCAGTGCATGTTCATGCCGGCCTATGTCGGAGGAGAGCTAAACATGGCCGGAGTGAAGCTGGTATCTTATTTTCCCGCCAATGCCGAGAAAGGCATACCGGTCGTGCCGGCGACCGTTCCCCTCATAGACGGGACAACGGGACTTGTGACCGCTATCGTAGAGGGGACGACCCTGACACAGATAAGGACGGCCGCAATATCTGGCGCCGCAACAGAGCTTCTGTCTAATCCCGACAGCAAAGTGGCGGCCCTCTTCGGAACAGGCGGGCAGGCAGCGGCACAGCTGGAGGCGCTCATGACAGTCAGGAAGCTTGAAGAAATAAGAATATTCGATGCCCTTCCCGGACGCGCTGCAGCTTTTGTGGAAAAGCAGCAACAGCTTGCGGACCGCTTCGGCGTAAAACTTATCGAAGCCGCCTCTTCCAAGAAAGCCGTTACAGATGCGGATGTGATAACAACTGTCACGACCTCTGCGACCCCGGTCTTCTCGAACGACGATATCAAGCCCGGATGCCACATCAACGGTGTCGGTTCCTACACTCCGGAGAAGAGGGAACTTCCAGCGGAACTCTTACGGAGGGCCGGCAGGATATTTGTCGACAACCGTGAAGCAGTCCTTTCAGAGGCAGGAGATTTCATCATCCCGATGAAAGAGGGCCTCTTCTCTTCAGATTCGATAGCGGGAGAGCTCGGAGAACTGATACTTGGCAATGTTGAAGGACGACGCTCAAAGGACGAAATAACCATTTTGAAGACCGTAGGATTTGCAACGCTAGACATAGTGGCCGCGGCTGAAATAGTCAAAAAAGCGACTGAAGCCGGAGTAGGAACAGTTATCAAGCTCTAATCAAACGAACCATACTGACGGGGGAAGAGTTATACCTATCCCCCGTCGTTTTTTGCGAGGCGAGGAAATGTCAAAAAAAGTACATCCATTACTTCAGCCCATGATACCGATCGTCGAGCTTTTGGGAAAAATGCTCGGGAGCGACTATGAGATAGTTCTTCATGATGTCTCTGACGGAAATACCTCCATAGTGGCCCTGGTCAACGGAAATCTTACCGGCAGGGACATAAATGCCCCAATGACTGATTTCGGAAAGTTCCTGATGTCCAATCCAATGTCGGTTGAGGTCAACTACATTGCTAACTACCCCTCCGAAGCGGGCAATGGCAGGCCGATGCGATCCGGTGTAGCGCTCATAAAGGATGAGGATGACAAACTCGTGGGATTCCTCTGCATCAACTATGACATGACAAAGGCGAGCATGCTGAAGGATATGGGTGATTTCATGATGAAAACGATACCCCTTTCCTTTGAAAATGTTCGGACTGAGAAGTTCAGCGGCGTCAGAGGAGACCAGACACTGATAGAAAAGGCGAGAAAGAAATTTGGCAAGCCGCTGAGTTTTTTAAACAGCGAAGAGAGGAAACAGTGTATAAGGTACATGGACGGACTGGGCTTTTTCAAGCTCAAAGGATCGATCGAAAGCCTGGCAAAAGAGATGGGCAGGAGCCGCTATACCCTTTACGCAGACCTTAGGTCAGCCAGGAAAGAAGAGGACCCGAAATAGCCCGATCCATTATGGTCTAAGCCGCCCGCAGGGGCGGCTTAATTTTTTTGACTTGTCCTCCCTTTTAGTGATATAATTCCCGTTTGTCGAATGTTGTTATGATGTTAATTTTTTAAAAAACCTGTGCCGTATTTGCGGTAATCTGCAGGTGAAGGGAACAAAAATAATGCAGGATTCATCAAAAATAAGGAATATTGCCATAATCGCCCACATCGACCACGGCAAGACCACCCTGATAGACGGCATTTTTAAGGCAGCCAGGCTTTTCAGGGATAATCAGGTAGTGGAAGAGCGTGTAATGGACGCAGGAACCATCGAACGTGAGCGAGGGATAACGATAAAGGCGAAACACTGCACGGTCGAGTGGGGCGGGTACAAGATAAACATAGTCGATACCCCCGGACATGCCGACTTTTCAGGAGAGGTCGAAAGGGTCCTTTCAATGGTCGATTCAGTCCTGCTTCTCGTTGACGCAAATGAAGGCCCGATGCCCCAGACGAGATATGTTTTGATGCGCGCTCTTAAGCTCGGACTGAAGCCTATCGTAATAGTCAACAAGGTAGACAGGCCCAATGCCGACCCAGACGGCGCACTTGACAAGACTTTCGACCTTTTTATAGAACTTGGTGCCACGGAAGAACAGTGCGACTTTACAGTCCTTTACGGATCCGGCCTCCAGGGGTGGTTCGTCGACGATCTAAATAAAAGGGAAGATAATACGAAAGCAGGCATGGATGATCTTTTCAGGACGATCATTGATAAAGTTCCGGCGCCCGAAGCTGAGATGGACAAGCCCTTCCTTATGCAGGTCTGCACACTTTCCTGGAGCGAATATCTGGGAAGGATAGGATGCGGAAGGATCCTTCAGGGGACTTTTCGCAAGGGTGACAGGATAGTAAGGACCCATACAAGATGGAAGGACTACGATCAGACGGACTGGGAGACAGTCTCAACAGAGACTTCCACATGCACGCACCTTTATGTGACGAACGGCCTTGTCAAAACAGAGGCAGATGCAGTAGGCGCAGGCGATATCGTCTGGTTCACAGGACCCGAAAACATCGATCTTGGAGATACGATAAGCGCTCCGGAGATCTCAGGAGAGGTGCTCCACCCACTTGACATAGAAGAGCCGACCGTATCTATGTTCTTCCTCGTCAACACCAGCCCCTTTGCCGGTCAGGACGGAAACGCCATAACCCTGAGACAGCTGAGGACGAGGATAGAGAGGGAGACCAAAACGGACCCGGCACTCCGCATGGATGATCTTGGCCGCCCTGACGGGATAAAGGTATCGGGCAGGGGCGAGCTCCATCTGGGCATACTGATCGAGGAGATGCGCAGGGAGGGCTCCGAAATATGTGTCTCAAGGCCTGAAGTAATAGTGCAGTACGACTCCAGGGGCAAAAAACTCGAGCCAATGGAGGAAGTCATCATAGACGTTCCGGAAGAGTATCAGGGTATAGTGATTCAGAAGCTTGCCCAGCGCAAAGGCGAGCTTAAAAACATGGAAAATGGCGGTACAGGTGTTCTGAGGCTTAATTTCCGGATCCCGACAAGAGGGCTGATCGGATACAGGGGAGAATTCCTCACCGACACCAGGGGACTTGGAATTCTCGCCTCAAGATTCGTCGGTTACGGCGAATGGGTGGGAGATATCGCCTCAAGGAGCAGGGGATCGCTTGTCAGCATGGACAGCGGGACCACTACAAGCTATGCGCTTGACAACCTGCAGGAGCGGGGAACTCTTTTCGTGAAGCCCGGTGAACCCGTCTATAACGGACAGGTAGTCGGGGAGAGTTCGCGCAACAAAGATCTTCCGTGCAACCCCAGTAAGAAAAAACAGCAGACCAATCACAGGTCGGCGACGAAGGACATGACGACAGTGCTTGACGTGCCGAGGATCATGACTATAGACACCGCGCTGGAATGGATCAGCGACGACGAACTCGTCGAAGTTACCCCTTTGAACGTGAGGATACGCAAGATGATACTGAACGCGGATGAACGCAAAAAAGCCAGAGCCAAGGCAGGAATAGTTGATTCAGAAGAGGACGAATAAGTGAAAGCTGAACTTATGGCCTTAAGGGAGTTCGAAAAAGACGAGGTTTTCTCCTGCATATCCGGCCTGATAAAGAGCGCCGGTCAGATAGACGACGGATACAAGCAGGAAGCGGTATCCTGGTACTGTGATTCAG
The DNA here is from genome assembly GCA_002316795.1 of Synergistaceae bacterium UBA1037. Classification (GTDB taxonomy): domain Bacteria; phylum Synergistota; class Synergistia; order Synergistales; family Synergistaceae; genus Caenicola; species Caenicola nitritireducens. The sequence goes on along the minus strand of DCEE01000018.1, from coordinate 9,687 downwards.
TGTGCCGGATGGCTGAGGCTGCCGAGATGATGGGTATATGTGGCAACTTGTGGCAGTCATGGCTGGCAATGCTCTTCGCAAAGACCGAAACACCCTTCTCCCTTGCGCAGGAACGCAGGAAAGAGCTTGATGGCACGCTTTCCAGAGTTGTAAAAGATGACCTTGAGACAATACGCTTCTACTTCAATTTTGATCTTAAGCTTATAGACGAGGACCTTGAGGTCGATGCGTTCGCCAGGTTTGGTGACTATGAGCCGCTTCGGCTGGAAAATGGAGCATTGGAAAGGAATGCCGGCCATGTGGTCCAGGAATTTGTTGATTCGCTGAGAAATGCGCCGGATACAGAGACATTTTACGGAGAGATCCTCAGGTTTCATTACATAAGAGGCTCAGGGCAGTACGCGCTGAACAAAGCCTTCAGGTGGGACGGCAGGAGGGTAGAACTGATCCCCGTCACCAACACCGAGGATATCACCCTCGAGGGTCTTGTTGGATATGAGGAACAGAAGAGCGTGCTCGCAGACAACACTCTCGCATTCCTGGAAGGCAGGCCTGCCAATAACGTCCTCCTTTACGGCGAGAGCGGTACCGGCAAATCATCCACCGTGAAGGCGCTTCTTAACCGCTTTGCCCCGCAGGGATTGAGAATGGTGGAGGTCTACAAGCACCAGATCGAAGACCTGTCGGCGATCGTGGACCTTGTTAAGGGCAGGAACTATAAGTTCGTCATCTTTATGGACGACCTCTCCTTCGAACATTTCGAGGTCGAATATAAGTACCTCAAGGCTTTCATTGAGGGAGGGCTTGAAAAGAGGCCGGACAACATCCTCATATATGCCACTTCAAACAGACGCCACCTGATGAAGGAGACCTGGGCGGACCGTGATGACAAGTATGAAGATATGCACGAGTCCGAGACAATGCAGGAGCGGATGTCGCTCGTAGACCGCTTCGGCCTTCTGATAAGGTACTTCTCCCCCGAACAGGAGGAATATCTGAATATAGTTATGACTCTTGCGAAAGAGTATGGGGTCGAAGCCTCCGAGGAGGAACTGATACTGGGGGCCACTCAGTGGGAACTCAGGCACGGCGGTTTTTCCGGCAGAGCGGCCAGGCAGTTTGTGGAGTTTATGGCCGGAAAAACAGAGCAGCCGCTCCCTTATGCTGTAAAATAAGCTTATAAAAGCGGGTCCCCGGAGATATTCTTTTCTTCCGGGGACCGTTTTTTTTGTACCTCAGACCGCTTGCCGGGGGATCACTCAGTGTATTCCCTGAGGTATCCGTATCCCTCTCTTTCCATGTCCGCGAAGGGTATGAACCTCAGTGATAGGCTGTTGATACAGAATCGGACTCCGTTCGGAGAATCGGGGTCACCGTAAAACACATGTCCCAAATGAGAATTTCCTGCCCTGCTTCTTGCCTCTGTCCTTCTCATACCGAAGGAATCATCCTTCAGATAAACAATTGTGTTCGGATCTATAGCCTTTGAAAAAGCCGGCCATCCACATGGACTCTCAAACTTGTCCTTTGAAGAGAAAAGCGGTTCGCCTGTTATGATATCGACGTAAATCCCCTTTTCTTTGTGATCCCAGAATTCGTTCCTGAAAGAGGGTTCCGTTCCGGAATCGACCGCTACGTAATACTGTTCTTTTGTCAGCTTTTTTCTGACTTCATCGTCAGAGGGCCTTCTGTATTTTGCGGGATCTACTATTATTTTCTCCGCCATTTTTATCTCTGCCGGAGTTATGTGGCAGTATCCCCCCGGATTTTTGTCGAGATAGTCCTGATGGTACTCTTCAGCATCGTAAAATGACTTCAGAGGTTCTGTCTCTACTGCGAAGTTTTTATGGCGGGCCCTCTCAACGCCTGCAACATGGGCAACAGTCGCTCCCGATCTTTCATCCGTATAATATACTCCCGTCTGATACTGGCTTCCCATGTCGTTGCCCTGCCTGTTTCTCACGGTCGGGTCTATTGCAGCGAAGAAAGTAAAAAGTATCGCATCCAGGCTTATCCTGTCCTCACTGTATTCCACCCGCACCGTCTCGCGGTACCCGGTCCTGCCAGTGCAGACTTCCTTATATGTGGGCCTTAGCGATGGATCCCCGTTGGCGTATCCGCTTGTGCCCCTTATAACACCCGGTATGTTCTGCATCAGTTTTTCCAGCCCCCAGAAACAGCCTCCGGCCAGGTATATGACACCTATCCCGTCTTCTTTTTTGTATGTCTCATCTTTAAAGTCCATCTCCATTTTTTCGTCCTCCTTATTTGTTTTGGAAGCGGATGCGGTTTTCTGTGCAGCATTAGCCGGCCCTTTTATGTCAAAGGGCCCCCAAAGGATCATTACGGTCAGCAGTATAACGGCAACGATCTTTTTCATTCCGGCCGCCTCCTTGCTTTTCCTCCGCTATATTGCAGAGGATGCGGCGATGTCTGCCGCATTTTTTTTGTGTCAGGTCACCTGAGGAACTTTTTTTTCTTAAAGATCCAAAGGCATCCTATGACAACAATCATACTTAATATGAGGACGTAAAGGTATCCGTAATGCCAGTGAAGTTCGGGCATGTACTGAAAATTCATGCCGTACCAGCCGGCTATCAGGGATAGCGGGAGGAATATTGCGGTCACTACTGTCAGGACCTTCATTACGATATTCTGCCTGATGTCTATCTGGGTTTGGTATGCTTCACTGATCTGGAGTGAGTATTCTCTAAGCATCTGTGTTTCCTGGCGAAGTCTGTGCACTCTGTCCGAGAAGTGTTTGAGCAGCCTCAGTGCAGACTCCTCAAATATATCGTTTTCGTTTTCCAGAAGCACCAATGCAACGTCACAGAGCTGTGAATAGTAATGAGAGCTTGATAGGATCTCTTTTCTGATCGAGACTATGGAGCGCATAAAGCCTACTAGTTTGTCAGAAAGCACCGAGGCCTCAAGTTTTGCAAGTCTGTCCTCGATGCCCTCCAGATACAAAAGGTCATTTTCAACAAGTGTTTCCATAAAGGTATAAAAGAAATGTCCGACTGAGGGTTCGCGCCATGAAACGCTCTTTTCTGTTTTTTCGATCAGGCTGGCGGCCAGGCCGGAGTCGTCAACAAAGATAATTCCTGAACTGTTTATGTAGTAAGAGAAGGCCATCTCTTTGTCAAAGTATTTTTTGTCAGGAACGGAGAGAGTTCCCGAGAGCATTTCCTCGTGTACTTCAGCCTTGCAGAAGTGGGGTTGCGGGTAGTGCGGCATAGCATAGCGGTCGAATGCCGGTGGCAGCGCGTCCTTTTCGAATCCATCGGCGGTAAGCACGGCAACAAAAGGTTCCGTGACTCCTCCCTCTTCGATCCTGACAAGCTTTTTCCCTATCAAATAATACACGGCATTACCTCCTTGGGAGGATTTGATCAGTCTGACTTGTTGTTTTTTGCCGCTTCTTTTTTTCTGTATCTCCAGATGTATGCCGCAGTCAAAATGCCGCATGCGGCTATCAGCAGTACGGATATCTTTCTTATCTCCTGGTGGATGATGTCCTGGTTGCTGCCAAGAAAGTATCCTGTAAGTGCGAGTACGACCACCCATATTCCCGAGCCCAGCGCGGTGTAGAGGCAGAATTGCCCCAAAGGCATCCTGGCAAGTCCTGCAGGAAGCGAGATGTACTGCCTGATCACCGGGATAAGCCTTCCGGTGAAGGTACTTATGTGCCCATGTTTAAGGAAGAAGACCTCAGCTTTATCAAGCGATTCATGTGTAACAAAGAAATATTTACCGTACTTCTCAAATATCGGTCTTCCCCATTTGACGGCTATCCAGTAATTGAAAAGGCCCCCAAGGATACTTCCCGCTATTCCGGCCAGTATTACAAGCAGCAGGTTCATCTCGCCTTTCCATGCCAGATACCCTGCGGGAGGGACTACGACCTCGCTGGGAAAAGGGAAAAATGATGATTCAAGGAACATCAGACCGACGATCCCGGGGTACCCCATGTGTCCGATGACATCGACAAGCCAGTTTACAAGTGAAGAAAACATTGCTGACAGTGCGGATAAAGCTTCCAAATTTCATTTCCTCCCGTTATTGAATAATACATACATGGCATCCGCTTGCGTACGGATGCATTTCATCCGTCGGTTATGTGTGTCTGTCTGCTTCGCAGCATTCATAGTAAGATAAACTGAAAAAGATCAAAAGTCTACAGGAATTTTATGTACTAGCTGTATGCTAAGAATTTTCCCTGCAGGTCAGGCGTCCATAAGGATATAATTCCGTTTGTAAGGCGGATGACTTTGAGATAAAATGCACGTGGGAGATCGGCATGTCTCCCGGCATTCGGATGGAGGAATAGATTTGGAACAGAATACGAAGCTTGCTTTGGTGATCGCCGGCAATTTTTCCGGAGATGAAGAAAACGCTGATCCGTGCACGCTTTTAAACTATTTGCCCGAAGACATCGTCGATTGTTGCCAACTGATCGAATGGAGCTGCCAGCCCAGTAACCATTACTCTATGAAACTTACCGCAGAGATGGAGGAGATGTTTGATACACTCGTCTCAGACGGATACACGGGCATAATCGTGATTTCCGGAAGCGGGGTCATGGAGGAGATGGCATATCTTACCGATCTCCTCTGGAAACATCCTGAGCCGGTGATATTTGCCAACCTTATGGTACAGGGACGTGCCGGGCTCAAAGAGGGCCTGATGAATCTGAGGTGTTCCGTTCTTGCTGCCCTTTCAGAAGAGGCAAGGGAGAAAGGTGTCCTTATATGCTCAAGCGGCGAACTCTTCGCGGCATCGGAAGCGGTCATGGTCGATCCCACCAGTACTGACAACGCATTCCAGTCTCCTGAAAAAGGTTCGGTAGGTAAAATGCTGAACGATGAGGTCAAATTTTTACGCAATGTCAGAAGGCCCGGTTTCCTTGCAAGAAAGCCCGAGGCACCTGCTGCAGTCGAGCTTGTCTATGCCTCGCTTGGGGGCGGTGAAAGGATCATCTCGTCCCTTGCCTCCAATAAAGAGATACAGGGGCTTGTTCTGGCAGGATTCGGCACCGGCAATGTCCCGCCCTCATGGATCCCTCACATCAGAAACATTCTAAGGAAAAGGATACCGGTGGCCATCGTGTCGAGGTGTTTTCAGGGACATGTGGCGAAGGCCAACTACTTCGAGGGATGCTATATGAAACTGCTGGAGATGGGAGTTATGTCAGGAGGAAAGCTGAACCCTTACCAGGCGAGGATAAAAATGGCCTTAGGAATAGCTGTGGGACTTACCGAACAGGGACTTAGTCTATACATGCTTAATCAGCCTGTAAGCGAAGACTCACAGCTCCTTTATAAATGAAAGTATATTGTCTGAGCCTCGGATGCGCAAAAAACAGGGTCGACAGCGAGTGCCTGGCCGGAGAGCTTGAGCGTGCCGGACATGTGCTTGTCGATGACATAGGGTTTGCCGATGTCGGAATAGTAAACACCTGTGGATTCATACAGCCCGCGACTGAAGAAAGCATAGCCGCGATACTGGACCTTGAGCAGCTCAAGAACGAGGGCAGGTTAAAAAAGATCGGTGTCGTCGGATGCCTTGTAAACAGGTATTCAGACGATCTGATCAAAGAGATGCCGTCGGTGGACTTCTGGGCAAGGAGCGAAGACTGGGCTTCCGTGATCAGGAGCATGGGCGGCCTTCCTGAGAAGAATAGGTGCAGGGGGAGACTTCCCTCATCGTCAAAAATAACCAGATATCTGAAGATCAGCGAGGGGTGCGGCAATAAATGCACATACTGTGCTATACCGGGAATAAGGGGAGGGCTCAGAAGCCTCTCCATAGATACTCTTGTCTGCGAAGCTGATCAGCTTGTTAAAGAGGGCGCATCGGAACTTTGTGTCGTTGGCCAGGACCTCACTGTTTACGGGGCCGACATCTATGGACGCGAGTCACTGACAGTTCTCCTGGACGAACTGGAAAGGGCCCTTCCTAAAAATATATGGCTTAGGCTTCTCTACCTTCATCCAAGCAGGATCACAACAGCACTCCTGGAGCGGGTCGCCTCAGGGATACAGATCCTTCCCTATCTTGATATACCGATACAGCACGCTGATCCTGAGATCCTTTCAGCAATGAACAGGAAGATATCGCCGGAAGAACTCACCTCAATATTTAATACGGCCAGGAGCATAAATGACGATTTTGCCCTCAGGACCACCTGCATGGTAGGCTTCCCGGGCGAAAAAAAGCGTCATTTTGACAATCTGCTTGCTTTTGTCTCCGCAACGCGCTTTGACAGGATTGGGGCCTTTGCCTTCTATCCGGAGGAGGGTACAGAAGCCGAAAAGATGGAGGGCCGGGTTTCTGACAGTGTCAAACAGAAACGGCTCAAAAAGCTTATGGTACTCCAGGAAGAGATATCCGCGGAACGCCAGGAAATGTTTGTGGGCAGAGTGATGGATGTCCTAGTCGAGAGGGTGGACAGGGAGGCCTCTTTTGCTGAAGGAAGGAGTTTCCGGGAGGCTCCTGAAGTAGACGGACTTGTAGAGATAAGGAATATAAGCGATAAAATAAAGGAGGGAGACATCGTCAAAGTCAGTATGACGGAGGCGATGCCCCACGATATGGTCGGAGAAGAGTTGATTCAATGATACTTATACCTGAAATGAAGACATGGTACGGGATGATATCCACGCTTGGAACGCTGGGCAGGTTCAGCAAGATGCCCGGGACCCTGGGATCGATGGCGGCATGCGTAGTCTGGATAGCTTTCGGAGGACTGCCGATCTGGGCCATAGCATCAGTTGCCGTTATCGGGACCATAGCTGCCGATAAGTACGAAAAGGCTGTGGAAAGGGAAGATCCTCCTGAAGTGGTAATTGATGAGGTCGCAGGATGCTGGATCGCATGTTGCGGATTTGAACCCACTTATGCGATAGTTGGCCTCTTTCTCTTCAGGATAATCGACATAACAAAACCGTTTCCTGTAAGAGAGATGGAAAGGCTGCCCGGGGGCATCGGAATAATGGCCGATGATATAGCCGGGGGCATAATGGCCAACCTCCTTCTCAGAGCCATGACGTGGTTATTCTTCGGCGGAGGCATGGAAACTATTCTGGGACTGGTGGGAAAATGAAGGCTAACTTAAAACAGCTGGCGGAAAAACTGGTTGCTGAAGCATCTTTAAAAGGACTGACAGTCTCCCTTGCAGAATCATGTACAGGCGGGATGATAGCTTCTTCGTTAACCGACATTCCCGGAGCTTCCGGAGTATTTCTCGGATCCGCGGTGACATACAGCAACGAGGCAAAGATCAAAATACTTGGAGTCGACGCGGGCACAATAGCAGAGCATGGCGCGGTAAGCGCCCTGTGCGCAGAGAAAATGGCAGAGGGTGCAAGAAGGATATTCGGGTCTGACGTGGCATTAAGTGTGACCGGAATAGCAGGACCTGACGGCGGCAGCGAAGAAAAGCCGGTCGGAACGGTCTGGTTCGGCATGTCCACCAAAGAAGCGACCAATACCTTTAAGAAAAAATTCAGCGGCAAGAGGGCTGACATAAGGAACTCGGCGGTAAAAGAAGCACTTGTCTCCCTTTTGGGAAGGATGCAGTAAAAATGGCAGGGTGAATCCCCTCTTTTTCAGGAGTTCTCCTGAGGACATTTGTCTGTATCTCGATCCCAAAGCCTCAGTTGAAGGTCCTTTCAGGCTGGCTCTCAGCAAGAAGGCGCGATTCGCATGAGTTCAGATGGGCCTCTCCCGAGACCATGCACATTACCATCAAGTTCTGCGGGGAAAGGCCGCCTGAAACAGTTGACCTGTTTCTGGAAAATTTGAAAAACATCAGGAACAGGGGGCCCTTCGAAATAAATATCAAGGGTATAGGCGGATTTCCCGATCTCATAAGGCCGAAAGTGCTCTGGGCCGGCGTCGGCGGAGATACAGAGGCCCTCTCTGATATCAGGAACGAAGTTGAAAAAGCTGCACACAGGGCGTTCATACCCGGAGAGAACAAGAAGTACACGCCGCATATCACTCTGGGTCGCAGAAATTCAGACCGGGCACTTACTCAAGAGGCACTGCTCCCGATGCAGAGAACACAGCCGTTCACAGAGCCATGGACAGTAACGGAGATCATACTGATGAGAAGCGAGCTCTCTCTGACAGGTCCGAGGTATACCCCGCTGGGTCTTTTCAAAATATGACATACTGTATATAATGTATTTGTAATCAAATAGCGCAAAATAGATACGGGGAGGCAATCGGATGGCCAAGAGAAAAGATTCGGTAACCAGAGAAGACATACTTGAACAGGCGTTGATCGAGATAAGAAGCAAGTTCGGCGACGGAGCGATAATGCGACTGGGCGATGAGGTCCAGCGTGTTGCAGAGGTTATCCCCAGCGGCATACTCTCTCTTGACGTCGCGCTTGGAATAGGCGGGATCCCCAGGGGCAGGGTAGTCGAGATATTTGGCCCCGAAGGCGGCGGAAAGACTACGATAGCTCTTCATGTTCTCGCTGAGGCTCAGAGAAAGGGAGGGCTTGCCGCATTTATAGATGCGGAACATGCCCTTGACCCGCGTCTTGCGGCTTCGGTGGGGGTGGACACGGCAAACCTTTACATGTCACAGCCTGACAGCGGAGAACAGGCTTTCTACATACTCGACACCCTGGTCAGGAGCGGCGCATTTGACGTCGTAGTGGTCGACTCCGTTGCAGCATTGACTCCTCAGGCTGAGATAGACGGCAAGATGGGTGAGGGAAGCAACCAGATGGGTCTCCACGCGAGGTTGATGTCCTATGCACTGAGAAGGCTGACAGCCGCGATCTCAAAGAGCAACACGACAGTCATATTTATTAACCAGCTGCGTGCGCAGATAAGCGCAGGCTACGGCGCGGGACCCACCGAAACTACCACCGGAGGACGCGCACTGAAGTTCTACAGCTCTGTCAGGATAGAGGTAAAGAGGGGAAAACAGGTCACCCAGGGAGAAAACGTTATAGGCCACGAACTTTGGATAAAGGTCGTTAAAAACAAACAGGCTCCGCCTTTCCGCACTGCACACACCACACTGATATATGGCAAAGGTGTTCCCAAGGCAATGTCAGTCCTTGACATGGCAATCGACAGGGAGGTCGTGAAGAGGAAGGGGTCATGGCTTGCCTACAAAGGCGAGACCCTTGGACAGGGCAAAGAGGGAGTCGCCGCATATATGGATGAGCATCCGGAACTTATGGAAGAGATAACAAAGGATGTCCTCCATAAGGTAGCAGAGGGCCTAGGTCTCCTGACCGAGCCTGTCGCAGATGAAGATGAACCCGTTCCCGGCAGCGTTGAGGATTCCGTGGAAGCTCTGCTAGAAGAGGGAGTCTTGAAGCTCGACATTGCGGAGGACGAATAAACGAAAGTATCAATGATTGCCGTTTGCTTGACTACTAAGTACATTCACTGAAAAAATAATCTGTCATTATAAATCTGGGTGTACCGAGAATAACGGTACACCCAGATTTATTTTAATGCGAAATATTTGTAAGGTACGTATAAGACAATAATTGTAATATAACATTATAAGTATGATTTTAAATACTTTCAGATATCTTTAGCGCATATAATAGTCTAATTGTATTTATTGACAGTCACACCAATCATCTATAGAATACCTCTTGCACTCTCCGGCGCAGGCTGGTCGAGGACGCACCATGACAGTTGAATACAG
>DCEE01000042.1 GCA_002316795.1 Synergistaceae bacterium UBA1037 | reverse complement strand
GCCCTCTCTCCCTCCTTGTGCTTGTTCGCGGAATCCCGTAGGGATTTTTGAAATGATGAAAATAAGATGGTTTGCTGCATAAAGGTGTGTTACGGTGTCGGTATCAAAAAATTATCTGCGTAACAATTTTTTGATACTCACGAAGAATATTGTCATTCCATAGTGAATTTTTGTCAAGAGGAAATGGAATTTCTGACGGAAAAAACAGGAAGGCTGCTGAAATGTTTATTCAACATCCTTCCTTGTATGAGTCTTTGTGCCCTTATGTAATTTCTCCTGTTTCTGTACATCGCGGATATATGAGTAAATAGTATATTTGGTATTTCCCATCTCATTTGCCACCCTGTCCACAGAGCCTTTCAGGAGAAAGAACCCTCTGTCGTGCAGCTCTTTTATAACTTCTTTTTTCTCCGGTTTAGAGAGATAGTTCAAAGGAGTGCCTATCCTGTTTTTTACCTGGGTAAGCGAATCGGTGACCACTTCTTCAAGCTCTTTCGCATACCATTCGCGTATGGGCACAGGAAATTTGTCAGGTTTCTGGGAATTATCCGCCGCTGGCTCAGGATATTGCTCGACATTCTCCATGTCCAGATGCAGGAGGCTCTCGATCAGTTCCTGCGCTGCCGCTGCTTTGCTTATGTCGTAGTTTATGCACATAAAGCCGATCGTCTTTTCATTCTCGTCCCTGATAAAGATTGCGCTGCATTTGATGAGTTCGCCCCGGTTATTTCTTGCGAGATAGTTGTATATGCCTTCCCTGTTGCGGTACTCCTCGGACTGCAGCATGTAAAGCCCGAAGTCTGTCATCGGTGCACCCGGGGCCCGCCCGGTAACATGACCGTTCTCACACATTACCAGAGAGTGCTCCGGCATCGTCACATCATGCAGATTTACCTCGTAGTCTTTCCCCAGGATCTTGGCGAGGCCGCGGACTACAGGTATCATGATTTTCAATTTCGGATTCATCTTTAAATTTTTAGACAAAAGAAAGACCCCCAATGTTCAGTCATTTTACACCAAACTGACAAACAAAGGAACAATTTTTTGATATTATCTCCAAAAAATTGTTCCTTTGTGATAGATTTTTTGCTGCGTTATTAAGGTCGTGTGGAAACTTATGTAAAAGAGCTGTAGTTTGACAAAATGTTTGAGGGTGTTATAATGCCCTTTGTCAGACATTTCGGGGAAGGAGGAACCTACATGTTTAAAATTAATATCCGTACCAACAACATGATGATGTGCATGTACGCTCAAGGCTCCTCTCCTGATTTGGCGGGCGCTTAGGGCGTCGACTGCATAGATCAGCGAGACCGGGCCTTGCAGGGCCCGGTCTTTTTTTGATTTGTCGTAAAAGTTGCTATGTATATAAAAAGGAAGGTAGACAGGATGATCGAAGTCAAGGGACTTGGAAAAAAGTTTGGCGAACTAAAGGTCCTCGATGACATCTCTTTAAAAGTTGAAAGAGGTGACGTATTCGGTATCGTGGGACACTCAGGAGCGGGAAAGTCGACGCTTCTGCGCTGCCTCAACGGGCTGGAGGGCTACAGCGAAGGTTCGGTGAAAGTGATGGGTCAGGAAGTCTGTGAGCTTGACGACCACAAACTGAAGGAACTTCGCAGGGAGATGGGAATGATCTTTCAGAATTTCAGTCTCATGAACAGGAAGAACGTTTATGAAAATATTATGTTCCCGCTGGAAGTCTGGGGAATCCCCAAAAAAAAGGCAGAGGAGAGAGTTCTCGACCTGCTGGATCTCGTTGGACTGACAGAGAAGAAAAACGAAAAAATACGAAATCTGAGTGGAGGGCAGAAGCAGCGCATCGGGATCGCGAGGGCGCTGGCGCTTGAACCGAAGATCCTTCTGTGCGATGAAGCTACATCCGCCCTTGACCCCAAAACGACCATATCCATCCTGGAACTGCTCATGGACATCAACAAAAAGCTGGGAGTCACAATAATAGTCGTCACCCACCAGATGGAGGTGGTCAAGATGGTCTGCAACAAGGTCGTGATACTCGACGGCGGCAGGATAGTCGCATCGGGGGATACTGACAGTCTCTTCCTGGCTCCTGGAGAAGAGCTTCGCAAGCTCATCACAGACGATTACGCCGTCATCCCTTCAGGGACGAACATAAGGCTCATGTTCCCCCGCGAGATAGCCAACGAGAGCATCATCACAAGCATGGCAAGAGAGCTGGACACAAACTTCTCGGTAGTCGGGGGAAGGATCGAAAGATACAGGGAGACTGTGATGGGATTTCTGATAATAAACGTCTCTGATCCAGACCTTGACAGGGTCATAGACTGGCTCAGGAAAAACGGGATGTTCTGGGAGGTGATGCGCGATGCTTAATGAACTTATGTTCGCGCTTTGGGAGACTTTGTACATGGTTGCCCTGTCCACTATTTTTTCGGGTATATTCGGGTTTGCCGTGGCGATCGTGATGATACTTACGGAGACCGGAGGACTAAGGCCGAATAAGGCCGTCTACTCCATACTGAACGTTATAGTCAACCTGCTGCGCTCGTTCCCGTTCATCATCCTTATGATCGCAATAATACCTCTCACCAGGCTGATCGCCGGCACTTCCATAGGAAGCACCGCCTCGATCGTTCCTCTGACCATAGCGGCGACTCCTTTTGTTGCACGTCTTATGGAGGGAAGCCTTCTCGAGGTCGATCCGGGAGTCGTTGAGGCGGCAAAGTCGTTCGGAGCCGGTGACATGCAGATCATCTTTGGAGTGATGGTCAAGGAGGCAATGCCGTCGATAGTCCTCAACTGGGCTGTGGTCGCGATCAACCTTCTGGGATACTCGGCAATGGCAGGCGTTGTCGGCGGCGGAGGGTTGGGAGACCTTGCGATAAAATACGGATACAACAGGTTCCAGACTGACGTCATGGTCTATTCCGTAGCGATACTGATCGTAATAGTGCAGGTCATCCAGTCAATTGGCAACAGGGTCTACGAAAAAATCAAATAGCATACTGAGGATCAAGGACAAAAAAGTTCTTTCGAGGAGGTGGAGCCTATCGATAACGAGAGCGACATGTACAGCATGCGCACCAGAACAACAAGGATGCCGCGAAGTACTCAGGCGGCAACGACCTGTGGGGCTCAGCCCCCTAATAAGAAGAAAGGAATGTGTCAGATATGAAGAAAATTGCATTGGCGGTCCTGCTATCCCTGATCATCCCCGCGGCCCTTTTTGCGGCAGACAAGAGCATTACTGTCGGAGTCACCCCATTTCCCCACAAGGATATAATGGTAATAGTCAAGGACCTTCTCAAAAAACAGGGTTATGAACTTAATATAAAGGAATTTACCGACTATGTGACGCCGAACACCGCACTTGCCGAGGGAAGCCTTGACGCTAACTTTTTCCAGCACGTTCCCTACCTCGAAAACACAAACAAGGAGAAGAAGCTGGATCTTGTATGGGTGGCAAAGGTACACATCGAGCCTCTCGGCCTCTATTCGAACAAGATCAAGAAGCTGAGTGAACTGAAAAAGGGTGCCCAGATAGCCATACCCAACGATGCCACCAACTGCGCAAGGGCCTTGAGGCTGCTGGAGAAAAACGGCCTGATAAAAGTGAAGGCGGGAGAGCTTGTAACTGCGAAGGACATAACGGACAATCCTAAGAAAATAAAGATAAGGGAGATCGAGGCAGCCCAGCTTCCAAGGACCCTTCCCGATGTGGACGCATCCGTGATCAACACCAATTTTGCCGTTGAAGCAAAGCTGATCCCGGCAAAGGACGCTATCGTCATCGAGGGAAAGGACTCCCCCTATGCCAACGTAATAGCAGTAAGGGCTGCGGACAAAAACAGCCCTGCTGTGAAGGCGCTCGTTAAGGCAGCGAATTCCCCTGAAGTCAAAAAGTTCATCGAAACCGAACTTGTTCCAAAGGGAATCGTCCCGGCATTCTAAGAGGGATCACCGGGCAGAGTACTGTATATTTAAAGATAAAGAAAAAGAGGGGGCTTCCTGAGAAGCTCCCTCTTTTATATGAGTGTTCAGTGAATATTAGAAGTAAAGTTCGTACTCCTGGGGGGTAGGGGCGTTATAAACGTACTCTGCCTCAGCCTTTTTGGCCTTTACCCAGAGTTCGATAAGCTTATCCGGGAAGACCGGTGCGAGGTATTCCCTGTCGTTCTCAAGTCCCTTCAGAACTGAATTGAGGTCGAGGGGAAAGGTCAGTTCATCCTTGGCTTCCTGTGACTGGTAGCCCATCTCAACGGGGTCTTGTCCCTTGAGTATCCCGTCAGCTCCGGCAAGGACCATTGCTGCAAGGAAGAAATAGATGTTGGCGGAAGCGTCGCCGGTACGATACTCTATGCGTGTCTCTTCTTTGCTGACGTATCCCGGTATCCTAACAGCCGCGGCACGCGATCCCTTTGCAAAAGTGGCACTTACGGGGGCCTCGTATCCGTGCACCAGACGCCTGTAGCTGTTGGTGCTGGGGCATGCGAAAGCCAGGAGGCTGCCCGAAAGGCTGTGCTTAAGTATGCCCGCGGTGTAGGAGAGGCCGGTTTCCGACAGATTGAAAAGTTTTTTGCCCGGGAAAATGGATTTTTTCTTTTTCTCGAGGAACTGGTGCACGTGCATACCGTTGCCGGGCATCTTGTAGAGAGGTTTGGGCATGAATGTCACATAAAGGCCCATCTCATCGGCGACCTGCCTTATTATCCACTTGGCCAGGGAGACCTGGTCCCCTGCCTTGTCGATGTCCATGAAATCAAGCTCTATTTCGAGCTGTGATATCGCCACTTCATGATGGTGGTACTTGACGGGTATCTCTGCTATCTCCATCAGGCGGACCGTTTCGTTGCGGAAGTCCATATACCTGTCCTCCGGCGGCATCCTGTGGTATGCCTTGTGGGGGTCTACCCTTGGTGCTGAGGAAAAGCCATCGCCCATGCCTTCGGCTGACGTCACCCTGTACGAGGCGTGGTCGGTCCCGGTCGAGTATTCTACATCCTCAAAGGCGTAGTACTCAAGCTCCACCAGAACCTTTGCGTTGTCTGCTATACCCTCTTTTTTGAGGAATTCCTTCGTCATTTTCACAATGTTCCGGGGATACTGATCGAACTCCTCTCTGTCGGTAGATACTACATCGCAGAGTACGTGGAGCATCCTGTAATCGCCCCGTATTTCGAAGAAAGCGGTGGACATGTCGGGTATCGCCACCATGTCAGAGTTGCTGACCTTGGCGTATCCGTAATTGGAAGCGTCAAATCCTATGCCTTCTTTCATCACTTTTTCGCTGACATAGGTGTGCGGCAGAGAGACGCTTCGGATATTTCCCAATATGTCCACCATGAGTAAGTTGACAAAATCAGCATCCTCAAGGTTCCCGTTAAAACGTTCAAGCTCCATTCGTTATCCCTCCGTGGGTTGTCTTTGATAGCGGATCCATCATTTTTTTGGTGGAATAGCAGAGAGTTTAGCACGATAAGGGGTATATTGGAAATATAAAATTTCACAATAGATCCCGATTTTTGTGAGGCTGCAGAATCGCCTCAGGCTGCAGGATCATTTATTTTCGTTGCCTGGAGAGACAAAGAATGGAATAATATGATCGGACTGCTACATTGAAAGGATCAGACAAACGGCTGATATTATCCTAAGTCGGGAGGGCAAGAGATGCAAAAAGGACCTTTGTATATCCTGGGAGCGGGCAATCAGTCAAAAGTCCTGCTTTCAATGCTCGAAGAGTGCGGAAGGGAATGTGCCGGGATCTTTGATGATGATGAGAACCTGGCGGGCGATCTTTGGGGCTGTCCGATCAGGGGCAGGATCTCTGATGTTCCGGACATTGAAGCGACTGAGGCAGTGATAGCGATTGGCGACAATATGACAAGGAAGGTAATAAGCTGCAAGTTCAGGAACGTTCGATGGGCGGTCCTGATCCATCCTGCAGCTTGCATACATCCTTCAGTCAACTTGCGAGAGGGCTCTGTGATATTTCCCGGTACGATCATCCATGCCGGAGCCTCGGCGGGCAGGCATGTCATAATCAATTCAGGATCTGTAGTGGGGTATGAAACGATGATCGGCGATTACTCCCATGTCGGCATGGGAAGCATCATCGCTGACAAGGTCATCGTAGGAGAGAACGTACTGCTGGGAATGGGTACGGTCGTTATCCCAAAGGTGCATCTGTTTGATGACGTCACTATCGGAGCCGGGTCGACGATAATCAAGAACCTCGGACCCGGAGGAGTTTACGTAGGCAATCCGGCAAGACGGGTACTTAGGCCGATCATCGACACGGAAGAGGCCGAACAGTAAGATGACAGAGTCAGGATCAACCGATAGGGCAGGCTGAAGAAAAGCCTGCCCATGATGTATCTGACGAGAGTAATATTTTCTTTGTCTTATCCCTGAGATTTTTCGAGCTTCAGTGCCTTAAGTCCCTCTCTGACCATCAGGACCGCAAGTACCAGAAGTATCGCAGATATCGCGGCAAGGGGATAGTTCGGGCTTGGACTGCTCAGTGTTGTTTTGATCTCGATTACCAGTCCGGCCATGCTTGTCACAAGCATAAACCAGAAGGGGACGATTAGGAATGTCGCCTTTTTCTTGAGGCCGCGGATTATCCATACTGCGATGCCAAGGAGGGCAAGAGCTGCGACAAGCTGATTGGAAGCTCCGAATACCGGCCATATCATTGCCCACGCAGCTACGACCTTGCCTGAAGCATCGGTCGTCTTCACATAAACGAGCCCCAGCGCAACTGCGATAGCTATAATTGTGGCAAGGTATTTGCCTATCCTGCCGCCCGTGAATTCCTGTATCTGATAACGCGCGAGCCTTGTTGCCGTGTCGAGCGATGTGAGGAGGAAACCGTTGATGGCTATGGCTCCAAGCCTTGTTCCAAGGACGGGATCGATGCCGACTATAGTGCAGAACTGTCCAAAGCCTGCCGCAAAAGTTCCAACCGGTCCGCCCTTCTGGATACCGCCTGCGACCATCAGCGTCCCTATCGAGATGACTGCGACCAGCCCTTCGAGAAGCATGGCGCCGTACCCGACAGGAAGCGCGTCCCTTTCATGGCAGAGCTGTTTTGAGGTCGTTCCGCTCCCTACAAGCGAATGGAATCCAGAGATCGCTCCGCATGCCACTATTACAAATAGCATCGGCCAGAGATGGAGCTTGGTCAGACCGAAATATTTTACGTTGTCCGCAAGCACCGGGATCGCGCCGCTGTCCATCTTAGCTCCGAACAGCATGCCTATTGCACCTATGCCGACTGCGAAATACAGGAAGAAGGAGGCAAGATAGTCTCTGGGCTGCAGAAGCAGCCAGACGGGAAGGACCGAGGCTGCCAGGATATAGATGGCCAGGAACATGTTCCACTGGTCGGCGGAATGTGTGAACATCGCGGCGACAAAAGGCCAGTCCCCGCCTTTGAATGAGCATATGGCAACTATTATGAGCATGAATACCGTGACTATTTTAAAGTTAAGATTGAAACGATAGATGAGAATGCCTGAGATAACGGCAAGCAGGATGTAGAGGCATCCTACAAATGCGACTACCGGGTCTGTTACAAATGTGGCCGTGGTCAGGACAAGGAATACAGCCACAACGAGGATCAATGAGAGGATCGTGAATCCCAGGAAGAGCTTTTTGCCTGTCTCTCCTATCCAGCGCTCTATCACGACACCTACGGATTTGCCCTCATGCCGCATCGAGGATACGAGCGAACCCATGTCGTGAGGTCCCCCAAGGAAGATGGAGCCGAGTACGCACCACATGATGGTGGGAAGCCATCCGAATATGGAAGCCGCTGTGATGGGGCCGACTATTGGTCCTGCGCCTGCGATGGATGAAAAGTGGTGTCCCAGTACGACTGCCGGGTGGGCGGGGCAGTAATCTACCCCGTCATTGAGCTGTTCTGCCGGAGTGGGGTTTTTATTGTCCAGGTCGTAGACCTTTGCCATGAAATCCCCGTAAAACTTGTAACCAAAAACGAAGAGAACTGCAGAGACGATAAACATCACCGGAAACATGAATGACACCTCCTAAAAAGTTATGTCCTGCCTTACGGCAGTCTCCTGAAAGAGCTTCTTTCAGGAATGTTTCGGCCCTACCACCTCCTCTGCTTTGCCTGCCAGATATGCCAGATCTTCTATCTCTTTGGGAACTGTGTCTCCCGGCCTGTACATGTGGATCTCGACAAATCCTCTCAGGCCAAGCATTAATGATCTCTTTCTGGTCGAGTATTTTTCTTCCGATACCAGGAAAAGATAGCGCTGAGACATAAGGTCAGTCTCATGTGATGCTGTATTGAATATTCTGTCCGGATCTTCAGGAAGATATTTCCATACTATGTAGTCGTCCACATAATATCTTGCGATCTCTCCGAGTAGTCCGGATTTGATAAGGCTGACCCTCCTCCTGAGTCCCTCGGCGCTTCCGCTGCTCCAGGGCTCAAAACGCCATTCTTCCCATATCTTTTTTGCGCCGGACAAATAGGAGAAGTCTTCCAGATCGAACGCCCCCTTAACACTATCGTAACATTACATTAACATTATGATCAGGTATCTAAAGATAAGATACACCTAAGTTTTAGGATTATCAAATTATTTTTCAATAAGTTTCGATCTGCTGAACTATGTTTTGCCTTTATATAAGCGCAAAAGCGCTCTTTATGCTATCATTTGGCTATGTGGCACACCAAGGAACAAGAGTCCGCAAACTCTTGCATAAGCGGGATCCTTAATGTATAATGCGCGTTACTTATCTTTAGAGATCCGGCTCGAATTCCGGATCTCTTTTGATGTTGCTCGTAAATACAGGCGGAAATATTAGCCCCATGGGCATTATTACTGAAGCAAATTACAGGGAGGCAAGACAGAAATGGCAAA
>DCEE01000064.1:21106-37490 GCA_002316795.1 Synergistaceae bacterium UBA1037 | reverse complement strand
TATCTACACCGACATAGCGTTTATAGAAGCCTGGTAAGATACCCCTCTCCGCAAAAAGCATTTACTAGAAGAAAAACGCTCTGCCCCCGGATGGGGGAGAGCGTTTTTTTATTGAAACAAGGCTATCCTAGATTTTGTGTAAGGTATTAACAGGCGATTTTAGACTCAAGCATTTTTATTCAGTTTTTTATATTAGTTCATCGGTTTTATTCGTGAATTACATACTCAAGGGGCCTTATCATTTTTTCGATCATAGCAATCTCATTATTAGTACAATTGTATCTCTCGTATAAATCTTTATCTGTCCATTTACGCGCGTAATTTAGATATGGGACAAATCTAAAATTTTCTCTTGAAATTGCCATTGATGTATAAGTTTCATGCAACAAAAAACGAGGCAACTTTAATGTCATATATTCAGCGAAATTTGTTGCTTGTACAAGTTCATCAAAATAAGACAAGAGGAGATATGTGTCAGTGAATACTGTATCAGGGCCAAAAACATGAACTGTGGTAATTGCTCTATAGCCAATACTTGGATCCACGCCAACTTCCCCGTTTCGAGGAACGCTTCGGCCAATTACAACCTTATACTTGCCAAGTAGCTCCTGATTCTTCAAAACTTTTTCTTTGTCAACAAACATAAGCGTCAGTTGATTCCCTTTTTGGCTGCACGCTAATATCAGTGAATGCGTTTCATCCTTGATTTCCTGGCCATGCTCGCTCGTAGGAATACCAAAGACATTCCTTGACAAAACATATTCATCCATTTTTTTGTCAGGGCTTTCTGTTATTCTTTGCAGCAGTTGCTTTGAAACATTGTTTCTGATGAAAATATCATACTCATCAAGTTTGCGCTCCATCGTTACAATGTCATTTCCACGCACAGATGTAACATCACACTTGCCGTTATACTTTGCATCCCACAAGAAGTAGCTGATTCCACCTGCAATATCGACACCACGAAAACACTCGGAACTGTCAACATAATCAACAATTTTTTTAATTCTTGAGTCTCCAAGCATCTCAGCACGAAATCTTTCTAATCCTTTTCCACCAGCAAACCACCGTGACGGAGTAATCATTGAGATGTATGTCGGATTCAGGTTCTTTGACTGCGAAACGAAATATTGGTATACAGGGCTTGAGCTGTTTCTGTTTCCACCGTCCATTTCCTGATAGGGAGGGTTTCCCACTACTGCGTCAAACTTCATCTTTCCACCACCGTTCTTATTCCAGTATGAGCCTTTTAGAACACTCTTTTTAAAGTTCTCCGGTTTGTTTTTAAGCATATTGATCAGGTCGTCAAAGTAATGGGCTTTGACCGCTGCATCTCTGTAGCCAACCAAGGTCCGTTTCGTTATTGACTTAGCCATGGGCGTTTTACAGATGACAAAAACATTATTATTCACAGTTTCATCCCACAGCTTTTCTTGAAGCTCTGCGTCAAGCTCTTTCTCCGGGTATGCTGCGCACTTGGCGCGGAAAATGCTGTAGGTCACATACAGGGGATACAATCCTGTCTTTGAATTTATCTCTAATACCACGGCATTCGGATTTCCAAAGGTCTCCGCTGTGACATCTCCACGGTCAACGAACCGTGGCGCTTCAACAAGCTCGCTGTGGGCTTCGTTAAAGAAATCATAACCGCCCAGACAGTCGCTCATGTGCATATTAACGACACGCCAAGGGGTGAGGACTGTTTCCTTATCCGGATTTTTAAAACATGAGAACAATGCCGTGATTTTCCTCACCCGCTCAAGCGGGGGAAGCGAGTCGGCGCTGAACGTTTCAGCTCGAATTCTTCGCCCGGCGGCGATGAAAACCTCCGGATCATAATACTTGATAAATTTTCCGAAAACAGCCTTTGTCACGTCTTTTGGCATGAACTCGACCCATGATTTATCATCAACAAGTGCCGGCAACTGACGAATTGTAATATCCTCCGTGATGTTTACGTCAGCGCCATAGATGAGCAGAGGCATACGTATCGATATACCTCGCAGAATGGAGATCGCATCGTTTTTCTGTTTGTTCTTTTTTTTCAGCTCTTGGAGGCGAGCTTCTTCTTCCGGTGAACGCTCAGTTTTTTTCTTCTTCTCGATACGCTCGATTTCTTCATATTCCTCACCTGTGAAGCCCTGGCGGTTGATATCGATCTCATTGGTTTTCGGAGCGGCCTTGGAAGCTCCCACAATGGCTTTCAGCTCCTTGAAACTTTCGAGGTCGAGCTTATCAAGTTTGAGAAGTTCATCATTGTAAAGGCTGACATCATCAAAACCGTTTTGGACAACTCTTTCGGCATAAGCACGTTTAAGCTGCTGTAAAAGCTTGTTGGTGTCGTACTGCTTCATCTCTGTACCGCTGACAGAAATTACAGGGCAATAATTGAGGAACTCGCCCATTATCACCTTGTCGGATTCAGAAGCTTTTCCGGCTTTTGTGGAAAGTGCAGCTGCCTCCGCGATCATTTTGAGTGTGCGGTCGGGCGCAAAATCGAACACAAAACAGCTTTGCTTTACCTGCCCGTTCTTTTTGCATGGAGACTGGACACGGAAGATCGTTTGCAGATAACTTGAAGCAGAGGTCGAGAAGGAGCCGGACAGCATAAAAACAGCAGTCCATTCCGGCACAGTCACGCCTGTTGTCAGTTTGCCGCATGAGAGAGTTATTGTATACCCGTCATCACCGGCGGCTGCGATGGAGTCCTTGACCTTTTTCAATGCGTCTTCAGATTTTTCTTCCTCATCGCCGTCTCCGGCAACATTGACAATTTTAAAAGCCCCGCTGCCGAAAACAGGATGTTTTTTCAAGAGTTTGCTTAGCGCCAGCGCTTCACGGACGCCGGGGACCATCCAGAGAGAATGACGAAACAAGCTGCGGTAATCGTCGTTGGAATATGGGTAACTGCTGTTGTCATCGTCTTTGGTGATCAGATTCAGGAAGCTCCATACATCTGCTTCATGATAAAAGTCACCAACGCACTGTCCTTCGGGAATTCCAGCCCGGTCAACGTGCAGGCTGCCGGTCCATGTGCGGAAAAACTCGCGGAAGTTGAAGGCTTTGTCCTCAAGCTCTACATAGCCGGGTTCGGAGATGATATTTCCTAAGTCATAAGTATAAATTCTAAGTTCCGGCAGCTCGTCATAAGGGTTTGAATCACCGAAATGTTCGGCGTCCCAATTGCGCTTGCTGCGCTGTTCCATTACATAATCCCAGGTGTAAACATTGTCCTCATAGTCCTTGAGGATATTGAACGGTGTGCCGGAAAGGGCGAGTAACCTCGCATCGCGTTTGCTTCCGCCCTTTACGATCGTCTTAATGACATCGTCGCCCAATACCGTCGTCGTACCCTCGTGAGCCTCATCCACGATCACCAGATCCCAATCCAGCGAGAACACGGCATCGTTCTTTTCAAATTTGCCCCCTATGGTTGCGGAGCCCCGCAAGTCCTGTATGGATGCGAAATAGACAAATTTCTTGCCGCTGGAGATCAGATAGTCAATGTCTGCACCGGTGCTTTTGGAACCATAAATATATTCGTTGTCGCCACGAAATATTTTCCCGAAATCTTCATACCAACCCTTGTCAACAACAGGGCGATGGGTGATGATGACCGTCTTCGAATATCCCGCCTCTTTGACTACCTGCAAGGCCGACAATGTTTTTCCAAAACGCATTTTTGCGTTCCAAAGCATACGGTCACCGGTCTTGAACTGTTTGAGCGTTTTGGTGATCGCGTCTTCCTGTTCGGGTCTGAATACTATAGGGACAAATCGCTCATCTGTCGCGTTTATGAAATTATGTTGTCCCTTTTTCACAGCTTCTATAGCTTTCTTTACGGTATCCAAATCAACATCAAACCACTCTTTGCCGGTTGAGTTTTTCATCTGTTTCTTTGGTATACCTGAATTTACAAGCACTCGGTGAA
Source organism: Synergistaceae bacterium UBA1037 (assembly GCA_002316795.1). GTDB lineage: Bacteria > Synergistota > Synergistia > Synergistales > Synergistaceae > Caenicola > Caenicola nitritireducens. The sequence continues at coordinate 33,559 of DCEE01000064.1, read as the reverse complement.
CATCATGATCGCGGAACGGCTTAACTTCAAATAAATTATCGGGATCCTTCATGGTGCGAACCGCAAGTTCAGTGTGCAGTAACTTTGGAGTCAGGCCAACTGTATTTGTATATTGCTTGATCCTTTGCAGGGCGACCTGATTTAATTCTTTGCTGTTAGGGGAGAGGCTGTCTATTGGACTCTCTGTGTAGAGTGAGGCATCACCCACTTTTAAAAGCCCTTTGTGCGTTTCTGCGTTGATTTCAAGGACATAGATTACCTTATAACAGAAAGACGCGCCAAATTTTCCCTTCATCGCTTTGCCTCCCTAACCAAAGATTTGTATTCCAGGATCACTTTAGAGCGCCAGTCCTTTATACGGCATAGCTTTGAAAACGCTTTGTCCTGTGATTCGGGTCGATCATCAAAATCATCAATGCCATCAAATAGGCTAGCCTGATTTGACTTTTCTCTTGCTTTACCATAGGGGATCGTATAGGTCATCCCGTCCATTTGCCACAGATTCCACGAAATGATCGTAGCAATTGTTTTTAATTCATGCAAGGTCGGCTCCCTTTGCAGCTTAAAACTAATGTTGTCAATAAATGCATAAAGCATGTTTTCACGCGCCAACAAAAGATTGTCCCCTTGGAACTCGTAGGCATATATGCTTTGAAAGGCTCTCTTTGTCCATTTAAACCATTCAGTTTCATCAACAGCATTTTCATTGACAATACGCAGCTTGCGGTCTAACAGACCAATTCTGTCTTGCAGAGGGATCAAACTCCCGGTGGCGGCATCATAGCGGCTCACCAAGTACGGAGCTTCACCACAAGATATTTCCATACGGTTAGAGTCGATATATTTCTGCCAAGTCCGGTCCTTTTGATCCGGGAACACTATTGGATCGGCGGTCGTTCTCCATACAACTCCATCCGGAACATTGAACACGTTCTTTCTGCCAAACCAGGCTTCGTCTATTAAGTTGTTCTGTGCATTGCAGACCCAGGACGGAGTGAACACTTCTGCTTTATCCCGCGTCCTGTTTATTTGACTGGTCTGTGTCTTTGCCGTGCGCGGCTGAATCAACCGCGTATTGTTGCCTATTATCAAGTCAGGCATTATCTGTTTTCGAGCTTGATACAATTCTCCCAAATGGGAGTAGTCATCGGATGCCCAGATAATATTTCTTCCGGCCGTTCTGTCGAGCAAGAGGATCTTCAGAATTGGATAGCTGTAGTTAGCAATATCCTGCTCTAGAACATCAATATCGTTGACGGGCTGCAATTTTTCACCTCCCATGAACGAACTTTTCAGCTAAGGCATTTTTCTTATTGTCATCAGAGATGAACTCTAAAATATCGTCGACGCTACAATTCAAAGCTACGCATATTTTTTCAATGCTCTCAAGCGATATGTACTCATCCTTGCCAAGGCGAGCCATGACATTGGCACTTACACCCGCTGCACTTTTCAATGCGGTCTTTTTCATTTTCATGTCAATCAGTAATTTCCAAAGCCGATTGTATTGTACAGCCATAACTTGTCCTCCTGGGTGATTTTAATCACATATTAGAGTTATTATATCACTAATCAGGGATAAAATTTTACTGTCGATTACAAGTCAATTATGATAAACACCCTCTTTGCACACAAGATATGTTGCAGCGGGTGGATAGAAGATTTTAAGATAGGTTTTGCTTAGTGTGGGCAGTGATCAATGATGGCGTATTAGCCAAATGGCGGGGTCGTGTAACCCTTTTCTCAATGTACATAGTACTTCCTTTTACAATCATCAGCCCCAGGGCCAGGAGATCCTTCTCCCGTCTTCTCCTTTAATGGCCTTTTTGATCTCATCGAAGGTCGGAGTTTCAAGCATCATCTTTGTGCAGTTAGCCCGTGAGAGGGTATCAAGTGTGTGGGAATCGGAAGACCTTATGAAGATCCTTCCGGGGTAATCTTCCCTCCACTTTGCTGCCTGTTCCGAATCTGTCCTCCGCGAGAGCTCAAAGGCGTCGGCAGGGTAGTCGGCCGGCATTGGCCCCAGTGCAACGGGATAGGAAAAAGAGGGCCTGTCGACGTGGGCAAGTATTGCGATTCCGCCTAGTTCCTGAACTTTGGATACTATCTGGTCGACTTCATACCCCGAACCCTGAATCAGAAGGGTCTCTTCCTCTCTCAGGATGTTGTTGCAATGGTCCAGTACTACCTGATAACCAAAATAATCAACGTCGTTTTTTATCGGCATGATTTTCTGCCACAGCCATTCCTTGTAATCCATTGCTGTTTTGAGGTCCGGAAAAACAGAGAGTATGTGGATATCCTCCGCGCTTTGGGTCTCGATGCAGGGAAGGACGACAGGATCTCCCTCCGCGGCTTCATAGACTGCCTGGCAATTGTCGCAGGTGTTGTGGTCTGCTATTCCAATCACATCAATTCCGGCCTTCCTGGCGGCCGAGACTATCTCAGGGGCGCCCATTTCCAGGCTTCCGCATGGAGAGAGGGCCGTATGTATATGGAGATCGACCCAGAAAGGCTTAAGCATTTTATGTTAACCCTCTATACCCAGCTCAGAGAGTCTCCTGCAGGTCCCGAAGATCGACTCGGCAACGCAGGCTACGCAGATATTTTCCGCGGCACACCTTTCTTCAAGGTCCCGGGGCGCTTTTCTGCCCGAGGCAAGAATGATCAGCGGTATTTCCTTCAGTACGGCCACAGCGGCAACGTTGAGATGCGCCTGTATCGTTACCCAGGCAGATCCCTCTGCGGTGGTCCCCATTATGAAACTGAGCAGGTCCCCTGCGGCAGCCTGAGTTACTTCTCTTTCCGGGTCGCCCGTCACCTGTACTTCAGCATTGAGCTTTTCACAAATTTCCTTTATCTTCAACACTTTCCTCCCTTTCTTTTCAGCGTGTGCGGCTGAGATTCCGAGAGCTTTACTATCTGATTTGCAAGTGCGGAGATACCCTCTCTGAGTTTAAATATGCAGTCCGTTACGGATCCGTGTCCTCTTACGATCTCTTCCGCCATGGCCTGGCATGAGGGTCTTCCACATGAACCGCAGTCGATATGGGGAAGTCCGTTGTAGATCTCCTTCATCTGCTGAAGCTTGACCATCGCATCTGCAAGGTTGTCTGAGAGCGGCAGCCTCGGACGCGGCTGATATTCATTCTTGACAGGCCAGATTCCCATAGTGAAAAGTTCCTCGGCCCTTGATAGTTCCCTGGGCGAAATGTTCCAGTCCGTCTCAATGCTTCCCATGCGAAGATTTGCCAGAAAACGGGAATCGGCAGTGCCTACGCCCCCGACACATCCCGTATCACAAACACGGCACTCGATAAAGTCAACACCCCGCAGTCTTCCAAGCTCAAGTTCCTGAAGGGTGTCAAGGGTGTTCCTCATCCCCGAGACCGCAAGGATCGTAAGTTTCCTGTCAGAGAATGCCTGGACATGCCTTGACTCTCCTCCCCGCCTTGCCCACTGTATCCACCTGTTGTTCCTTTTTCTGGGCGCAGATCCCTTCTCGACGTTTATGTCTCCCTCTGCCATTATGCTTCTTGCCACTTTCCTGACAGTTACTGCGCTGGTAAGAGGGGAAGCCCCCTTGCCGAACGGCTCCCTTACCATCGTTATCTTGGCAGGGCAGGGTGCAAGAAGAGTAAGGGGCGCATCGCTGTTCGTCCTCATTCTCCACAGTGTTGCAGCGATCTCAAGCGGAGAGAGTACGGGAACGACCCTTGAAAGCAGCTCCGGAAATTTTGTCTGGATAAGCCTGAGGACCGACGGGCAGTAGACCGATATTATCGGCAGTGCCGTCTTTGATGATCTGTTTATAAGCTGGGCGACGGCATAGGCTGAGAGGTCAAAAGCATCCTCAGCCTCATCTATCAGGGTTTTAAAATCAAGTGAAATAAGAACTTCTTCAAGGTCGTCCGGTTTTCCGTAATGGCTGAACTGTGAAAAGAAGACCGGGTCAGGGACTATCATTGCTCTTGACGATTCCTTGATCCTGTTCCAGTCGTCTTCGTAAATGCCCAAAGCCGAACGGCAGCATGAGCGCAGACATTCTCCGCAGTCGATGCAGAGCTCCTCGATAATGTCTATCTCTCCGTCTACGACACGTATCGCTTCCGTAGGACAGACTCTTATGCAGTTTACGCATCCCTGACATGCGTCTTTTGATACTTTTATACTATGTTCCATGCGGTTCGCTCCTCCGTAACAGCCGGCGTTTAGCTGGATATCTGGTAACGGCTGGATTCAATAGCTGCATTTCACAGATCCCCGGGTCCGGCCGATGGCCATTTCGCGGATCTGATGCGATGGGCATCTTGTATGCGTCAGGCCAGGTCTTTGGGCAGGGGACCCTTAAATTTTCTATTTGTTGAAAAATACCGTTGATCTGAGTACGGTCCCTGCTCCGGGGACCGACTCTATCTCAAACAGATCGGAGTTCCGCTTAATGTTCGGAAGGCCCATGCCTGCACCGAAACCCATCTCCCGAGCCTGGTTGGAGGCAGTCGTATATCCCTCTGTCATGGCCTGTTCTATGTCGGGGATGCCGGGCCCCTCGTCCTTGGCTGTTATTTCGAGCCTGTCCTCTGAAATTACGGCTTTAAGTGTACCGCCATCTGCGTGGATGACCAAGTTTATCTCTGCTTCGTATGCGATCACAGCAGCTCTTCGGCATACATCGGACTGTATGCCGAGCATCTTGAGGGTATTTTTTATATTGTTTGAGGCAGTTCCCGCCGTCATAAAATTGTTACCCTCGATCCTGTATTCCATACATACAGGAGCAGCCATATTGCTATGCCTCCCGCGGCTGTGGCACGTAACTGGGTTTTACACCTGCTGCGTAAAGTCTTCCGCAGACCTCATAAAGGCTGTATTTGGTCAAAAGCACAGGTATGCCGCTCTCCCTGGCAAGGCTCACGGTCTCTTCAAGGGGTATCTTGCCCCTTACGAAGACTACCGCAGGCAGGTCAAGCATCTGCGCTGTCCTTACTATCTGAATGTTTGTGAGTCCCGTTAGAAGGAGCGATCCTGGCGAGCAGAAGGCGAGCACATCGCTCATGAGGTCACAGGCATATGCATAGGGTACGTTTATCTCGCCCAGGTCTACGTCAGAAATTACCTCCGCGTTGATGATCCCAGCCAATTCTTTTAAATTCATTTTTTTGACATCCTCCTATAGATACTCTCTTTGTATTTTTTGTTTTGATATGACCATATTAATTTTACAGTTTTGCGCAAAAAATAACAAGCTTTACAAAATAAGACTGTTTAGCCTCTTTTGTGATGTTTTTTTACTATGAATTTTAAGTATGATGGCCTATTCTTATCTAAGAATATATTTTTATTGGTATTTATCTACTTATCAGACGAGATTCCGGGGGCTCCTTCCCATTTTATCTCATCAAGGTTTTCTTTGATATGTTTTCTCAGCCAGAGTCCCACCTCAGGGGAACGGAGCATCTCCCTGTCACCGTCCAGGGCTTCGATTATCTCATCAGTGTCCAGAAGGAATTCCCCATGGTCAGTTTTGTGGCGGTATACCCAGTGGATCTCGGGAGAACCCATTATAAGGGCCATCAGCGTGGCGGGGATGTCTCCGAGAGGGGGCCTGTCTATACTGCTCATCATGAAGGAAGCGGTAGTTTTTGTTCCCTTCCCGGGTTCCGAAACGATATCAAGTCTTCCTCCGCACAGTTCAGCGGATTGTTTGAGAAAGGGCAGTCCCATGCCCACCCTTCTTGTAGTCCTCGTTGTTGTGAAGGGATCGGTCACTTTTGATATAAATTCTTTGCTCATGCCCCTTCCGTTATCTTCTACCGAAAAAGACAGCCTGTCTGCCGCCTTCTCCTCAAGGACCTCGACCCTGACTTCCGTGCCCTCTGCCATTACGCTGTTTTCTGCTATATCAAGCACATGTGCCGAAAGATCTTCAAGCAAATCTACTCAACCTCCGATATCTGTTCTTTCCCGACCGTTGAATTTTATCCGTTCCGGAGCGCTGTATACGTTGAACCTTCCGTTCCTTGCAAAGCCTATAAGCGTCATGTTGCAGCGCCTCGCAGCATCCGCACCGTCTGCTGTCGCAGCTGAAATACTTGCCATCAGGGGAATTTTGGCCCCCGCTCCCTTGAGGACCATGTCTTCCGGAAGGCGGCCTGATGTGATGAGTCCGACCTCGCTTGTTTTCATATTTTTTTTCAGGATCCATCCTACGGCCTTGTCCACCGCGTTATGCCTGCCAACGTCCTCCGTTCTGAAAAGCAGTTTCCCGTCGGGTGATACAAGAGCAGCGACGTGCACACTTCCCGCTGTTTTGAAGAGCGGGGCTTCTCCTATCCAGTCTATCCCCGACATGATCGTTTCGAAGGATATCTGCCATTCTACGGGAAGTGGATCAGGCTGAATGCCGGCGTCCCTTTTTTCTTCGAGAAAGGCTCCGGAAGCTGTATGGAGAAATCTTGCTTCAAGTTTCCAGCCTTCACGCCTCCTTGCTCTTTCAACAACTATTCTGCCGTTCTCTGTTCTGACAGATGCGATATCCTCCATGCTTTCTATCATACGTCGGCAGTAAAGGTTGCCAAGCGCCCAAAGCTCTTCCTCGCCAGGCGTGAAGATCACCACTGCTTCACGTGAACCATCTACCTCCAGGATCATCCGTTTTTCGACTATCATGTCATCATTGACCGCTTTTATGGTCCCGTCACTGAACATCCTTAGAATCTCTCTTTTCTCTGTTCGATGGTCCATCGCTGACCCACCTCTTTCAATCTTTGTACGGATAAATACTGCCGCTTACATTTTACTACACCTGAGCTGTAAATTTCCCCACACATGGTCTATGTTTTAGACTATACTACTTCTTGTTTCAAACTTATCTGTCAACGATCCGTCCGTCCCAAACAAGGATCTGGAGAAAGAAGAGATATTCTGATGTCCGAAAAGAGCGAACTCCCCGTCAATACAGCGAGGCCCCGGGATTACATCGTTATCCTCGCCGCAATTACGATATGGAGCGCAAGTTTCGCGGGAATGAAGGTAGCTGTGGAACAGGCCCATCCATTGATCGTGCTTTGGATGAGGCTTGGCATTTCTATCCCCTTCCTCTTCGCGGGTTCGTATATACAGAATACGTTCCGTCTCCCTTCACGGCAGGAGCTCCTGCCGCTCCTGATAATGAGCTTCCAGGGCATCTTCCTGGTCCTCGGCCTGCAAAACTTCGCTATGAAGACAGCAAGTGCATCGACCGCGAACTGGATAATAATTTGTTCTCCCGCTTTTGTGGCCCTTTTGGGATGGCTGTTCCTGAAGGAAAAGATATCTCTCATGGGTTTTGCAGGTCTGGTCATCTCAGCGATAGGGGTAATGGTAGTTTTACGCCTTGGAACGGCTTCGGAGCCAAAGGGATCGGGATCTTTCGGCACCGTCGGTGATCTGTTGATCCTGTTTTCTTCTCTAAACTGGTCCATATTTCTTGTATTTTCAAGGAAAGTACTGAGGGAGGACCTTCACTACAGCTTCGTCCTCTTCTGGGAGATGTTTTTCTCCTTCATTTATGCGACCTTAGCGCTGCCTCTTCTCGGATGCGATATTTCCGTGATCTGGTCATTCACCCACAGGACCTGGACTGCTGTAGCTTTCCTGGGAGCAGGCGCTTCGGCGGCTGCTTACTTCTGCTGGTTCCACGGCCTCTCCGTTCTGCCTGTTTCAAGGATCGTGGCTTTCCAGTTCCTGCAGCCGTTCGCCGGGGCGATGATCGCATTTCTTCTGCTCGGAGAACGGTTCACTCTATGGCTTTTTGCCGGAGGGATAACGATAATGTACGGCGTATACCTGGTTAACAGAAAATGACAGGACGACCGGCAACAACAGGAGGAGCAAACCGTAGCAATGCCTGATACAGTAATGGAAGATATACAGACGAAAGAAGCATCATTTTACCATTACGCAATGATACTTGCGACAGTTACGATATGGGGCGGCAGCTTCGCCTCGACAAAATACGCCCTTGCACAGGCCGAACCCCTGGTCATAATGTGCCTCAGGCTCCTTATCGGCATGCCGGTGCTCCTTGCAGGCTCTCTCATGGAGGGGTCTCTGAGGCTCCCCACAAAAGGAGAGGCCCCAGCACTATTCCTGATGGGGTTCCAGGGAATATTCTTCCATCAGACCATCCAGAGCTATGCAATGAAAACGGCGGGGGCGGCGAATGCGAACTGGATGATGATAGCGACGCCCGCACTTGTTGCCATACTTGGCAGGGTATTCCTGAAAGAGAGGATATCCTCAAAGGGGGTATGCGGGATGATACTTGCAGCGGTCGGTGTGGGTCTGGTCATAGGACGCGGTACGGTCGTCACGTCGAATTCCGGCAGTTTCGGAAGCCTAGGCGATGTGATAATGCTTCTGTCAGTTCTCAACTGGGCAATCTTCCTCGTTCTCTCGAGGCGAATCCTCAAAAAAGATCTCCCTCCGGCATTTGTCATATTCTGGGAGATGCTCTTCGCCCTTCTGTCAGCGATCCCCTTCACATACATCATAGGGAGCGATTTTTCGGTGATCCCCTCTTTCACATCCGGTACCTGGGGCGCACTGATCTTTCTGGGGGCATTTTCCTCCGCTCTTGCATACATCTTCTGGTTCAGGGCCCTCGCGATATTTACAGTGGCCAAGGTAGCCGTGTTCCAGTTCCTTCAGCCGATGGCAGGAGTCGTTATAGCATATTTTCTTGTCGGGGAAAGGTTCACTCCATGGCTTTTTGCAGGAGGGGCAATGATACTCAGCGGAGTCTGGCTCGTTAACAGAAAATAACTGATCCTTTTCAGGTATTAATGATAAGCCCACAGTCATTTCATCTCAAGGTCAGCTAAAGTCATCGTTTTCTATCTCTTTCCGACTGTTCCATAGCGCCCACATTATAATATCACCCGCCCGCTGATAAGAGCAGACGGGCCTCTGCCTCTCAGTTGCCGGACACTACATCTTTCACACCTTTTTTTAGAAGCCATTCGGCTGCCCTGTCGCATATATCTCCCTGAAGGATCACATTGCCCTCTTCCACAAAAGACCCGCAGCCCAGCCCTTTTCTCATCTCTTTGGCAAGTTTTTCCCTGTCGACTGTGGATTTTCCTGGTATGATCACAGCAGTGACGGTCTTTCCCTTCCTGCCTGCAGTCTGCCTTTGGAGCGAGACCCTTGAAAGGCCTGAAATACCGCTCTCTCCGTTGTTTTTGACCAAAATTTTTTGCTGAGGGCATTTTTCTTCTTCAGGTTGGGGTATATGTTCTTTCCGCTCGGCCCCTTCTTTTCCGAGTATGGATCCCAGCGAGAGGCTCAGGCTTTCGTCGCCGCCAAGGGTAAAGCCTTCTCCGGAGTTAAGTTTTTTATTCTTTTTTCCTGACGACATTTTCTGCTCCTTCTTTTTTGGCTTAAAATAGGAAAAGATACCCTGCTTCACCTGTTATGATTATATACTTTGGAGGTCCGCTGAATGTCAAAGTCGGAGACCGCGGTTTTTTTGGATAATTTTAATTCGGCACTGAGGATGCTCGGGAGAAATCCCGGGGGAGGTGCGCTTGAGCTGCGTTCAGGTGCCGGTGTTTTTTCAACGGGACTGCCCTTCGCAGGTGAGAATTACGCCCTCTTCGATCCTTCCTCTTCTGCTGAAGAACTATGCGGGGTACTGGATTTCTATGAAGAGAGAAACTTGCCCTTCATCGCGCTGCAGCTGCCGAAACTCCAAGGGAAGCTGGCATTGGAACTGGAAAGAAGAAGGATCTTTCATAGGGCGACATATCTTGCGATGTCGATCGGAAATCTTCCAGCAAAAATGGACGGGGATCCCCTGGTAAAGAAAATTTACGTCAACAATGAGGCGGAAAAGTGGGCTGAAGCGGCATGGACGGGATTCGAAGGAGAGCTTCCGGTGCCACGGGCCTATGTGGAATTTTCGCAATATTTGCTTCGCTGTCCCGACAACAGCCTCTTCGTCCTTGAAAAGGAGGGCATTCCGCTTTGCTCCGCCCTGCTCCATTCAACGGAAAAGAGCTGCGGCCTTTACTATTTTGCCACAAGGCCCAAGGCAAGGAGACAGGGCCTGGCGGCAAGGTTTATGGGTTCATTGAGAGAGTACGCTTCACGTTATTCTGAGGAGATGGTCCTTCTTGCGACTGAAATGGGAGCCAAAATGTATAAAAGATATGGTTTCAGGAAGCTGCTGGAGGTACCGGTCTTTTCGGCTTCAGACGAATTCTGATCCATTAATGAGACTGAAAATTGAAAGGGGATAAATGATGGATAAGCTCGAAAAATTTTGGAGGGACGCTCCTGCCGGATATACCGTCTGCGCGGAGACAGGCGTAACAAAAAATATGGTGCTTAACGCGATCATAGACGGCGCAAAGGACCTCGATGCACTCAGGAAGGCTGTCCATCTCTGCCGGGATGATTCCTGCTCCGCAAAAAATCCTTCAGGCAGGGGATGCTCTGAAAATGCAGAGGTCCTTCTCTCCATTTATGCGCCGATATTTGAGTTCATGAAGGAGGGGCACTCTCACGACCATGGCTCAGACTGCGGCAGCAAGTCTTCCGGCAGCTGCGGCAGCTGCAAACTCTGCGAGTAAGCCGATAATCCGCCTTAACCTTAAGATAAAGATGATGGGGCTGCCCTTAAGCGGCCCCATCCGGTTTAAAGCTTCTCTATTTTTTCGGCGGCCTCTTTAAGCCATCCCGATCTTTCGTTCTCTATCTCTCCCGCATCACAAAGGGAAGCTATCACAGGATCAATGGGTATGCTTGCAAGGAATTCTATGCCGTGCCTCTCTGCGGTCTCTTTTACACAGCTGTTTCCGAAGATCTTTATCTCTTTTCCGCAGTCAGGACATATCACCGAGCTCATGTTCTCAACTATGCCAAGAATCGGTACATTCATCTGCTCTGCCATGCGTACAGCCTTCTCAACTATCATCGAGACGAGTTCCTGCGGTGAGGAGACGATTATTATGCCGTCCACCGGAAGGGACTGGAATACCGTTAGGGGTACGTCCCCGGTTCCGGGAGGCATGTCGACGAACATATAATCGACTCCCGTCCAGATAACATCGCTCCAGAACTGCTTTACCACTTCAGCGACCGCCGGTCCTCTCCATATGACCGGCGTAGTCTTGTCCTCGACCAGAAGGTTTATCGACATTATGTCTATGCCGGTCTTTGTAGTAACCGGGAGGATCCCTGATTCGTTGGCCTTAGCCATTGAGGAGAGTCCGAACATCTTCGGTATTGAAGGACCCGTTATGTCAGCATCAAGTATGGCAGACTGACGGCCCATCTTTTGCATCTGCACTGCCAGAAGGGAAGTTACAAGAGACTTGCCGACCCCTCCCTTCCCGCTCACGATCCCGATAACTTTGTCAACACTGCTGAGAGGGTTGGGTTTAGCCCTGAAGTCCATCGACTCTGTCCTTGACGCACAGTCTTCTCCACAGTTTCCGCATTCATGCGTGCAATTCTCATGTCCGGTCATATTCTGCATCTCCTTATTTCGGATCGGTCTCTCCATACCTAAAGCGGCAGCGGCTGCATCCCTTTTTACCCTTGCAGCGCGCCTCAGACAATTCGAAATGTCCCCCGTCTATATGGATCTCTCTGCCCAGGCAGAGAGCTTCCGCTGCCTTTTTGTGTGCAGAGTAGAGTATCCTCTGGAACGTTCCCCTTGATATGTTCATCAGCTCCGCCGCCATGTCCTGTTCCATAGACTCCAGGTCACAGAGACGCAATGATTCCACTTCCTCGACCGTCAGGACGATCACATCCTCTGCGCTGCCTTCGGGGATGAAGCGCAGGTTTTCGGGTATCGAGCACACTCTCCTGCTTTTTGTCTCTCTGGGCAATTTGATCCTCCCTTTGTGTGCATATGCACACTTGGATAATATATTCTTCTATTTGGGATACGTCAAGGATCAATTTAAAATTTGCGGTTTTCCAATTTATCTCGATATCTAAGTAATATGATGATGTAAACATAAATATTACACCCGGACAGCATTGCATTCAGTAGCCCGGGTCTCGTTACTGATGACAGATTTTAATTTTCTGTGTATTCTGATAATCAGAAAACGCCCCGTCCGCTATAGCAATTGATTATACGATCTACAGAAATCAAGGTACAAGGCAGCAAGTTCCAGATTCCCGTATCGCAGTTTCAGTTACAAGGCGGCGTAAGTCCGGATCATCTGCAGGGACCGGAGCGGGGCGTTATAAGATAGGAAGAGTGGGGTTCTCGTAAGAGAATCCCACTCATTATTTGTATGAAATTGGAGCATCTAGGAGCGCTGGCTTAGCACAACTATGGTGAAGCTGCGACATCGTTCTTTAATACGTTGACGCGCAGGACCGCAAATGTTGCTAAGCTAGCGCTCCGATATGCCCCAATTGCCGCAATTGGGGCAGAGAACGGATGAT